>SKYU01000065.1 GCA_007127715.1 Gammaproteobacteria bacterium
CTCGCCCGGATTCGGCCGGGGGCTGGGCCAGCGCCTGATCGCGATGGTCCAGCAGGGGCTGCAGCAGGCCCAGTTGCGCATTCATCCCGAGCATCTGGGCCCCATGGACGTGCGCCTGAGGATGGAGGGCGAGGCGGTACAGGTCACCCTCGCCTCACCGCACGCCAGTGTCCGCGAGGCGCTGGAGAGTGCGCTGCCGCGGCTGCGCGAGAGCCTGGCAGAACATGGGCTGTCCCTGGCCGAGGCGGAGGTGGGCGGCGGCGAACGCCAGTCGGCCGGCCGTGGCGAAGGCGACGAGTCCTCCGACCACGCTGGAACGGGCGGGCAGGCCGGCGCCGGTGGGCCCGATACCGGGGCCGAGGTTGCCGGCGACGGCTCTCTGACGCCGCGCGCGCTGTCGCTGGTCGACACCTTCGCCTGACGCCCCGCCGGATCGTCAAATTTCCGGCAGCGCAGTCCGGGCACCGGTATGACGCGTGAGAGCGCGCTGGAAAAGCTCATTATAACAACAACTTAAACAACCATTCTGTAGTTGGCACGACACTTGCTCAGATCTCCGTGGACGATTCCTGGAGACCTGTGCAATGAGTGCCGAGATGACTGCCGAACAGCCTGCTGCAAAGAAAAGCCGTCTGCCCCTGATCCTTGGTGTGGTCGTGCTGCTGGCCGGTGGCGGGGCCGGCGGGGCCTGGTATGCCGGCCTGCTTCCCGGCGGGCCCGAAACCGTGGCCGATCCTGATGCCCCGGTGACCGACCGCCGCCCCGAGCTCTATCACACGCTGGATTCCAACCTGGTGGTGAACCTGCGCAGCGATGGCCGTGGCCGCGCGCGCTACCTGCAGGTGGGGATCGAGGTGATGACCCGTGACCCGCGCGCGCTGGAAGCGCTGCAGGCCCATAACGCCGTCGTGCGCAACAACCTGATCATGCTGCTGAGCGATCACACCCAGGAGGAGCTCTCCACCCGCGAGGGTCGCGAAGCGCTGCAGACCGCCGCGCTTGACGAGATCCGGGCGGTGCTGGAGGCCCGGGTGGGGAACCCGGGCATCGAGTCCCTGTACTTCACGTCCTTTGTGATGCAGTAAGGCCAGTCCCATGTCTTCGAAGGATATTCTTTCCCAGGAAGAGATCGACGCCCTGCTGCATGGCGTCGACAGCGGCGAGGTCGATACCGAGGATGACCTGCGCCTGCGCGACGGGGTGGCCCGGGCGGTCGACCTCACTGCCCACGAGCGCATCGTCCGCGGGCGCATGCCCACGCTCGAGATGATCTCCAACCGCTTCTGCCGGAGCCTGCGCGTCAGCCTGTTCAACCTGGTTCACCGGGCCGTCGAGGTGTCCTTCCAGGGCGTGAAGCTATCCAAGTTCTCCGAGTACATGCACACCCTGGCCGTGCCCACCTCGCTGAACATGGTGCGGATGCCGCCACTGCGGGGCACGGGGCTGTTCGTCCTCGATGCCCGGCTGGTGTTCTCGCTGGTGGACAACTACTTCGGTGGCGACGGACGGTTCTACACCCGCATCGAGGGGCGCGAGTTCACCGCGATGGAAAACCGCGTCATCCAGCTCACGCTGGAGCGGGTGTTCGCCGACATGCAGGAGGCCTGGACACCGCTGATGGGGGTGGACTTCGAGTACATCAACTCCGAGGTCAACCCGCAGTTCGCCAACATCGTCAGCCCTACGGAAGTCGTGGTGATCTGCTCTTTTGCGCTGGACATGGATGGCGTCGGGGGCGAACTGCACCTCACGCTGCCCTACGCGATGCTCGAGCCCATTCGCGAGCTGCTCGACGCGGGCATCCAGAGCGACCGCGGCGGCCGCGACGAGCGCTGGAGCCGCTCGATCCGCGCCGAGATGGAATACGCCGAGATCGAGGTGCACAGCACCCTGGTGGAAACCCCGCTGTCGTTGCGCCGCGTGCTCGAACTCAAGGCCGGCGACATCCTGCCGGTCGAGCTTCCCGAGACCGTGGTGCTGCGCGCGGGCGAGGTGCCGCTGTTTCGCGGCCGCCTCGGAGTCTGCGAGGGCATGAACGCACTGGAGATTCTCGGGCCCGTCCCCAGGCCCCAGCGTGACACCGAGTCCGACCGGATTGCCCCTCACCTGAACATGCAAGCGGCCAGCGGCATGACCGTCCGCCTGGCCTCTACGGAGTGACACCATGAGCGAACAGACCCAGAGCGCCACCGCACAGGATGACGAGGCCGCTGCGGCCTGGGCCGAAGCCCTGGCCGAACAGGAGGCGGCGGAGCAGTCCGCAGAGCCGGGGCCGGCCGCGAGTGCGCCACCGGCCGAGGCCGCCTCGCCAGCCGCCCGGGCGGATCATGGTCAGGCCGCCTCCGCGGCCCGGACGATGGACATGCCGGAACTCGGCGGTGGCGGCGTCGTCGGCGAGGGCGATGCCGACCGCAACCTCGACGTGATCCTGGACATTCCGGTGACGCTGTCGATGGAGATCGGCCGCACCCGCCTGCCCATCCGCAACCTGCTGCAGCTCAACCAGGGTTCGGTGGTCGAGCTCGAGCGTCTCGCCGGCGAGCCGATGGACGTGCTGGTCAACGGCACGCTGATCGCCCATGGCGAGGTGGTGGTCATCAACGAGCGCTATGGCATCCGCCTGACCGACGTGGTCAGCCCGGCCGAGCGCGTACGCAAGCTGCGTTAGGGCAGGGCGGCCACCATGTCGATACAGCGGATCCCGGTCCGGGCCCTGCGTGCCGCAGCGATGTTCGCGCCGATGCTGCTGGCGGTCGCGCCCTCCTGGGCGTCGACGGCTGCCGAGGCCGTGCCCTCGCCGAGCGCGCAGCTGCTGCGGCTGATTGTCGGCCTGGTGGTCGTGGTGGCCGCGGTGTTCGTGCTCTCGCGGGTACTGCCGCGCTTCGGCGGGCGCGCGCTCACCGGCGGGCGGGGGTTCCGCGTCGTGGCCTCGCTGCCGGTGGGCCAGCGCGAGCGCGTGGTCCTGCTCGAGGTGGGCGACCGGCAGGTCATGCTGGGGGTCGCGCCCGGGCGGGTCAACACCCTGCACGTGCTGGACGAGCCTGTGGTGCGCGCGGGCGCGGGTGGCGAGAGTGAGGCTTCGGCCAACTGGCTGGCCCGCACGCTGGGCGGGAGAGCCGGCTGATGTTCGCGCGGGTGGGGCTTCTGGCGCTGCTCGCGCTCGGACTGCTGCTGCTCGCGCCGGGCGCGGCGGCGCAGCAGGCAGGCCTGGAGCTGCTGACCGTCACTGGCGGCGAGGCGCGCCAGACCTACTCGGTCAGCCTCCAGGTGCTGCTGTTCATGACGGCACTCAGCGTCATTCCGGCGCTGCTGATCACTACCACCGCGTTCACCCGCATCATCATCGTGCTGGCGATCCTGCGCCAGGGACTGGGCACCCAGCAGACCCCGTCCAACCAGGTGCTGCTCGGCATCGCGCTGTTCCTGACCATCTTCATCATGGCGCCGGTGGGCGACCGGGTGTATCAGGAGGCGATCACGCCCTACCTGGCCGAAGAGCTGCCGCCCGCCGAGGCGCTCGCGGCCGCCGCCGCGCCGGTGCGTGAATTCATGCTCGCGCACACGCGCGAGACCGATCTTGCGATGTTCGCCTCGCTGGGCGGGCACGGCAGCTTCGAGACGCCGGACGATGTCCCGCTGTCGGTGCTGCTGCCGGCCTTCGTCACCAGCGAGCTCAAGACCGCCTTCCAGATCGGCTTCCTGCTGCTGGTGCCGTTTCTGATCATCGATCTGGTGGTGGCCAGCGTGCTGATGTCCATGGGTATGGTGATGCTCTCGCCGCTGATCATCTCCCTGCCGTTCAAGATCATGCTGTTCGTGCTGGTCGATGGCTGGTCGCTGGTGATGACCACGCTGGCCGGCAGCTTCTTCATATGACGCGCGTGTGCGCCGGGAGTGACTCACGATGATGGTCGAAGACGTGCTGCAGGTGGGCAACCAGGCCATGTGGATCGCCGTGCTGCTGGCCGCCCCCATCCTGCTGAC
>SKYU01000190.1 GCA_007127715.1 Gammaproteobacteria bacterium
GCACCGACCGCCAGGCTCCTGCCATCGGCGGTCTCATAGGTGTCGTAGAAGTGCGCGCCACCGTCGAGCAGGTTCACGCCGCGCCGCTCGAGGTCCCAGGCACCCACCGCCTGCATCCCCGGGAACATCCACATCATCTGCGCCACGCCGTCGATCATCGCCGCATCGACCACCTGACCCTGGCCGGATTTCCGCGCCTCGAACAGCGCACACACCACGCCGAAGGCCAGCAGCATGCCCCCGCCGCCCATGTCGCCCAGCAGATTGAGGGGCACGATCGGTTTCTCGTCCGGCCGACCGATGGCGTGCAGCGCACCCGAAAGCGCAATGTAATTGATGTCATGTCCGGCCGTGTGGGCCAGCGGACCGTCCTGTCCCCAGCCGGTCATTCGACCGTATACCAGGCGCGGGTTGCGGGCGTGACACACCTCCGGCCCGAAGCCGAGGCGCTCGGCCACTCCGGGGCGGAAACCCTCGAGCAGCACCTCGGCGGTGTCCAGCAGCCGCAGCAGCACCTCCAGCCCCTGGGGTGCCTTGAGATCCAGGGCGATCGAGCGCTTGCCACGGAAGCTCACGTCACGGCGCTGCAGCGGCGGCAGCCCGGCCGAGCGCTCCACGCGGATCACCTCGGCGCCCATGTCGGCCAGCATCATGCCGGTCATCGGCGCCGGCCCCAGGCCAGCCAGTTCGACGACCCTGACGCCCTCGAGCGGACCGCTCATGGACGCCTCAGCGCGGTTCCATGCGGATCGCGCCGTCGAGGCGGATCACCGAGCCGTTGAGATAGGCGTTCTCGACGATCTGGCAGGCCAGGCGCGCGTACTCCTCGGGCAGGCCCAGGCGCTTGGGAAACTGCACCATCTCGATCAGCGGGTCGCGGACCTTGTCCGGCAACCCGGCGAGCATCGGCGTATCCATCAGGCCCGGAGCAATCGTCATCATGCGGATGCCCAGCGGTGCGAGATCCCGCGCCACCGGGAGGGTCATGCCACAGATGCCGGCCTTCGCCGAGGCGTAGGCGACCTGACCGACCTGGCCCTCGAAGGCCGCGACGGAGGCGGTGTTGATGATCACGCCACGCTCGCCTGCGTCGCCCTCGGGGGCGTTACGGGCCATGGCTTCAGCAGCCAGGCGCGCGACGTTGAACGTACCGATCAGGTTGAGGTTGATGACAAAGGCATAGCTCTCGAGTGCCAGCGGCCCGTCACGACCCAGGATCTTGCCCGCCGGCCCGCCGCCGGCGCAGTTCACGCAGACATGCAGCGCGCCGAAGCGCTCTACGGCAGCAGCCACCGTCTCGCCAACCGAGTCCTCCGAAGTGACGTCGGTGTGCCGGAAGGCCGCCGCGTCACCGAGCGCTGCGGCCGCAGCCTCCCCGGCTTCACGGTTGATGTCGGCCAGCATCACCCGGGCCCCGGCGGCGACCAGCGCCTCGGCCGTGGCCCGTCCCAGCCCCGACGCCCCGCCGCTGATCAGCGCGGTTTTCCCCTGGATATCCATGCCGTGATTCTCCCTGTGATGACCCTGATGACCCTTGTGACCCGGGTACCTCAGCCGTTCGCCGCGCGGGCCTGCGCTGGGGCGGGCTTCGGCTTGCGCTGTCGCGGATCCAGCCCCATCGACCGGGCGATGATCTCCCGCATGATCTCCGAGCTGCCGGCATAGATCCGTGAGATCCGCGCGTTGACGAACAGCCGCGAAATCTCGTATTCATCCATGTAGCCGGCACCACCGTGCAGCTGCACGCACTCGTCGACCACCCTGCCCTCGAGTTCGGAGGTGAACAGCTTGGCGCGGGCGGCCACCTCGGCCGTGAGCCTGCCCTCGTTGTGCTCGACCACGCACTGGTCGATGAAGGCCTGCGCCACGTCGATCTGCGTGCGCATGTCAGCCAGCTTGAAACGCGTATTCTGGAAATCGGCGATCCTCTGCCCGAACGCCTTGCGTTCCTGCACATACTCCAGAGTGATGTCCAGCGCGCGCTCGGCACTCGCCAGATAACCCACCGCGCCAATCAGCCGTTCCTCGGCAAGAAACTGCATCAGGTAGTAAAAGCCCCTGGTGGCATCCCCGAGTACGTTCTCCTTGGGCACGCGGACGTTGTTGAAGAACAGTTCGGCCGTGTCCTGTGACTTCAGCCCCATCTTCTTCAGGTTGCGACCACGCTCGAAGCCTTCCATGCCGGCCTCGACCAGCAACAGACCCAGGCCGTGGGACTTCTCCGGCACGGTGCGCGCAGCCACCACGAACACATCGCCATTGATCCCGTTTGAAATGTAGGTCTTCGAGCCGTTCAACAGCCAGTGGTCGCCATGGTCCTCGGCGCGGGTGCGCATACCGGCCACGTCCGAGCCCGCGCCGGGCTCACTCATGGCAATGCCCAGAATCCTGCGCCCGGCAACCATGTCCGGCAACAGCCGGGCCTTCTGCTCCTCTGTACCCAGTTCGCCGATGTAGGGGCCGACCAGACGGCTGTGCAGGGTGGCGAAGAAACCCGGGTCGCCATGGTGAGCGTTCTCCTCGATGAGGATCTGCTCGTAGCGGAAATCCCTGAGGCCCTGACCGCCATATTTCTCGTCGGCCCAGATCATCAGCAGACCGTGCTCGCCGGCCTTCTCGAAGGCCTCGCGATCGACGATGCCCTGCTCATGCCAGCGGTCCCGGTGCGGCCGGATCTCCGCCTGGAGAAAACTCCGGACCGAGTCGCGGAACATCTCGTGTTCCATCTCGAATATGCGTCGGCTCATCGTCGGATCTCCTCTACGCGCCCCCCGGCGCCCCCTTGATCAACGCCCCTTGAAGACCGCCTTGCGCTTCTCGAGGAAGGCGCTGACACCTTCCTTGCAGTCCTCGCTGTCGATGCACTCGGCCTGCAGTTCAGCCTCGTAGTCGACCACATCCACGAAACTCATCTGCGCGGCACGGCGCATCGCACGCTTGGTCAACCCGAGCGCGATCGGTGCACGGGCGGCCAGTTCGCGGGCCCATGCCTGGGCTTCCTCCAGGAGTTTCTCCGCCGGCACCACCCGGTTGCACAGGCCAAGCTCCAGGCAGCGCGCCGCCGGGACCCGCTCGTTCTCGATGGCGATCTGGAAGGCCCGCTTGTAGCCAAGCTCGCGCGGCAGCATCCAGTTTGCGCCGCCATCGGGAATCAGCCCGATGTTGGAGAACGGCGAGAGCAGAAAGGCGTTGTCGGCCATCACCACCAGGTCAGCCGCCAGGGCATAGCTCAGACCGATCCCGGCGGCCGAACCGTGCACGGCGCTGATCACCGGCTTGTCCATCTCCGCGATGGCGACCAGGCTCGGCTTGTACTCCTCGCGCAGCTGGTGGCGCACGGTCGGGCCGTCCGGAAAACCGGCCTTGAGGTCGGCACCGGCGCTGAACACACGGCCGTGCGCCCCGAGCACCACGACCCGCACATTGATGTCATCTGCTGCCCGCTTCAGGGCATCAGCCAGGTCGGCGCGCAACTGCCCGTCGAAGGAATTCATTGAATCCGGCCGGTTCAGCATCACCGTGGCCACGCCCTCGGCCACTTCGTAAGTCACGGTCTGGTAGTCACTCATCCCTGTAGTCTCCCCTTGGTGTCGATCACTGCGAATGGAACGGCTCGCCGCGCTTGGCACGTTCCTTGAGCCATTTGGACGGGCGGAAACGCTTGCCGTGGCGGCGGGCCATCCGCTCGCACTCCTTGACGAATTTCTTGATGCCGATGGTGTCGATGAACGACAGCGTGCCCCCGGTGTACGGCGGAAAGCCCCAACCGAAGATCGAACCGATGTCGCCGTCCTCGGCGCGGGTGATCACGCCCTCCTCCATGCAGCGGGCGGTCTCAAGCGCCTGGATGTAGAGCAGCCGCCTGGCAACGTAGTCGGCGTCCGGCTGTTCCTCGGCTGGCGGATAGACTTCGGCCAGGCCAGGCCACAGATGCTTGGGGCCCTCGGCGGGATAGTCGTAGAAGCCCTTGCCGAAGCGCTTGCC
>SKYU01000036.1 GCA_007127715.1 Gammaproteobacteria bacterium
AGCAGCCCGACCAGCACGACGAAGGCCACCGTGGTCCAGGCCATGGGCCCGCCGGGCAGGCGGCGAGGCGCACCCCCGGCCGACGGGGCAACCGCCCGCGCGTCTCCGGAGTCGCGCGCAGGCGGCCCGGCAGCAGTGGCCGCAGCACCTGGGCTGCGCCTTCTGCGCGGCGCGACCGGCGTGATCGCCACCATCTCTTCCTCGCCATCCCCCGTGGCAGGCGCCTCGCCAGCGGCTGCCACCGCGCGCCGGTCCTGCGCGCTGCCATCCGCCCCATCCCGCCGCAGTGCCTCCAGCCGGTCGCGCACGACTGTCATCGACGCAGGTCGGTCTGCGGGGGATTTCTCCAGCAGCGCGTCGACCAGGACGACCAGCTCATCCGGAAGACCGGCGGCACGCTCGCCCAGCGATGGTGCAGGCCTGACACGCACGGTCGCCGGGTCGGGTGTCTCACCGAAGGGCGGGCTGCCGGCGAGGAGCTCATGACACAGGGCGCCGAAAGCGTAGAGGTCATCGGCTGGTGTGGGCGGCTCCCCCTGGAGCTGCTGCGGACTCATGCAGCCGAGCGACCCTCCGCCCGGCGGTACCTTGTCGGGCCCGGCCGCGACCGGTGCCGCATGCCCGAAGTCCGCCACCCGCGCCATGCCGTTTTCGTCGAGCAGCACGTTGGCCGCCTTGAGATCACGATGGACCACGCCCGCGGCGTGCGCATGCGCGAGGCCATCAGCCACCTGTGCGAGCAGCGGCAGCAGGCGCCGCCAGGGCGCGCCACGGAGGTGGCGTACATCACCGCCAGGCGCGTGCTGCATGACCAGCAGCTGGGTGTCGTCGCTCTCCAGCAACGCGTGAACGGGCAGGATGTGAGGATGGACCAGCGCCTGCTGGCGCTCGAATTCGCGACGAAGCAGTTCACGGGCGCCGGGGTGACGCGCAAAGGCGGGTGCCAGGATCTTCAGCGCGACACGGCTGTCGGTGGTGGTGTCCTGTGCCAGCCAGACACTGCCCAGGCCACCCTGCCCAAGCTCGCGAACCAGCAGGAAACGCCCGTCAGCGAGGCGGGCGCCAGGTGCCAGGCCCGGCACGGGTCCGGTACTGCCTCAGCCGCTGCCGGCAGCGCCCTCGTCGGCTGGGGCCGGCGACGGGTCGGCAGACGGGCGGGCGGGCGAGCCGTTCAACTCCTTGAGCAGGATGGGCTCGAGCGCGGAGGACCCGGGCTCCTCCGGCGCGGCCTCGGAGTAGATGTCGATGGCGTCGATGAAACCGGTCTCGGCCGCGAAGATTTCGCGCATCAGCCGCTGCCACTCGGCGTACTGGGCCTCGGCCGAGCCGGTGAGACGGACCGTCTCGCCCTGCAGGTCGATGAGGGTCGGCCGCACCGCCCCCTGGAACGCATCGGTCACCTCCTGCATGGCCGCCTCGTGGAAGGAGGCTTCCCGACGCTTCTGGGCGCCACTGCGAATCGCCTCGATGCCGCCATAGACGGCGACGTCGCGCAGCACCCGCTGGCCGTAGCCCCGACTGCTGCTGTTGCTGTCCATGACCACGGCACCCACGATGGCGGCGATGCCAAGGCCGGTGCGCCAGCGGGCCGATGAGCGCAGCTCACGCACGGCCTCGGCCTCGTCGCGGGCAAACTGACGCCAGCGGTCGTAGTCCTGGCTGATCTCGTGGTAGAAGTTGCCGAAGTGCCCATCCAGGGTGTCGATGAACATGTGCTCACGCTGCCGGATCTGCATCGCGCGCCGCATCATCGGGTCATCATCGGCGGGTAGCCGACGGATCTCGTAGAGCCCACGGCGGTTCTGCGACAGGTAGTCGCCGAAAGCCTCCGGCGTCAGCTGCGCGGCGAAGCGGAGCTTCGCCACCTGACGTACCCGCGCGAGCTCCTGCTCCTCGAACCCGCGCAGCGCGATGACCAGGTCGTTGGCGATCTGATTGAACACGTCCTGATAGGGGTCCGCGCTGCCACGATAGGCGGCTGCGGGAATGCGCTCGCGATAGCGCCGGTTCAGCCATTCCCTGCCGGTCGCGTCTTCGGCACGGACATGCAGATCGAGCATGTCGCCATCGGACTGGGTGATCCGGCCGAACACCAGCAGGTCTGAGCTTGTCGAGGCTGCGGGCACCACCCGAACGGCACCCCAGTAGCCGGTGTCCTGCAGGGTGTTCTTGAGATGGTAGGGGAAGAAGCGCGCCTCGGCCTCGCGCAGCCGTGGAAAGGCGCCTGGGACGTCTACCGTCTCGTCGTCGGGGATCCCGGTGTCGAACACCACGATGCCAACGTCGAGCAGAGCCTCGTCCGGAAGCATCTCGCTGGCCTGTTCCAGCGGCGTGGTGTTGACGCGGTGCACCTGCTGCGTCGCGCAGCCCGAAAGCAGCAGCATGCCCGCCAGCATGGCAAGCAGCGGCAGTGTCGTTCCCCTTGCCTGATCCAGCCGTGGCATCACCCCTCCAACTCAGCGCCCGATGCTGGCGCGATAGTCGCGGTACTCCTCCCAGAGTTTCTCCCGCAGTTCCGGATCGGATTCATTGATGGCCGCCTCGCGCAGCTGACGCGCGACAATATCGTCGTCCCGCCCGTCGCCAACATCCTCCGGCGTACGCTCGGCGATTTCCTCCTCGCTGAGCCCGGGATGCATCGGCCCACGCCCGACCATTCCGCGACTCGCGACAGCGCCGTCCGCGCCGTCGTCGTCATCATCGAAAATATTGCGCGAAATCACGCGCGGGCCCGAGCCCGCACCGCCACCGCTGCCGGCCGCATCGCTGCTGTCGGCGGTACGGCTGCCGGCATCCGCCGCCGGGCCGCCACCGGCACGCGCCAGCGCTTCCTGTTCGGCGAGGATTTCGCCATCGAAATCTCCCAGCGCGCGCTCCAGTTCCCGGTCAAGTTCGGCCGCTCGACCGCCACCGTCCTGGGCCGTGCCGCCCCAACCGCCATTGCCCCAGTCGATATCGGCATCGCCGGGGCCGGCACCCGGACCACTCCCTTGGCCACTGCCCTGCCCGGTGCCCTGGGCCCCGCCCGGCGCTTGACCATCAGGCGCTTGACCACCCGGAGCCTGACCGCGGGGCCCCTGCCCCGGCTGCCCCGCCTGCCCCTGAGCGTCGGGCGCGCCCGCGCCGCCCGCCGGCTCGCCGGAACCTGCGGCTCCCCCGGCAGGCATGCCGGAAGGGCTCTGCGCACCGTCGGAGGTCCGCGAGGACTGGCCGGTTGCCGGCGATGATCCCGGAGCAGAAGAAGGAGAAGAACCGGCCGGCACGCCGTCACCCGAAGAGCCAGGACCCTGGGACACGGATGGACTACCCTGGGAACCCGAGGACGGCGTGCCGCCGGAAGTCTGTGGTACGGGCTGGCTCGGTGGCGGCTGCTGCTGCCGGCTGCTTTCGGTGGTCATGCACCCAGCAAGCGCCAGCGAACCGATGACGAGCAAAGCCGTGCTGCGCTGCAAAAACATCTGCGCTGCCACCTCCTCAGGGATGCCTGTAGAGCAGACTATCCCAACCAGACCCGTTTTCCAAAATCTCTGGAGCTTGGTCCGGTAGCAGCAGCCAATGGTTCCCCGGAAGTATAGCCCAGCGGCGGCCCCAAGGCTATGAATTCGACCACCCTGCAGAGCAAATATGCATAAAAAACATAATTTTAGGGAATAATACCTGCGCAGGATCACCTGCGGGGATGACCCATGGGTCCACCCTCCGCCAACAGCGCACGAGGCGCATGACACGCTGGCACCCCAACACAGTTTCACGGGCGACGAGCCATCAACCCGCCAGGGGATTGCGCCACTTCAGGGCGGGGAGTCGCGCAAAGTCGGCATCGGTGCTGATGATGATCAGGCCATGCTCGATGGCGAGCGTGCCGAGACAGGCGTCCGGCACGAGACTCCCTGTCGCCTGCGAATCTACCAGCAGCCCTGTGAATATCCTGAGGAAACCAGCGCCGGGTTCGGGGCACTGCAAATTAGAAG
>SKYU01000206.1 GCA_007127715.1 Gammaproteobacteria bacterium
ATCTCCGGCCACCGCGTGCTGCACGGGGCCTTACTTGGCCTCGAACTGCTCTTCTTCGGTGGAGCCGGCCAGCGCGGTGATCGAGGACTGCCCTGCAGTGACGGTCTGCGTGACGTCGTCGAAGTAGCCGGCGCCGACCTCTCGCTGGTGCTTGGTGGCGGTGTAGCCCTCGGACTCGGCCGCGAACTCGGCTTCCTGGAGCTCCACGTACGCTGACATCTGGGTGTCACGGTAACCGCGTGCCAGGCGGAACATCGCGTAGTTCAGTGCGTGGAAGCCGGCCAGGGTGATGAACTGGAACTTGTAGCCCATGGCGCCGAGTTCGCGCTGGAACTTGGCGATGGTGGCGTCATCGAGGTGACGCTTCCAGTTGAACGACGGCGAGCAGTTGTAGGAGAGCAGCTGGTCCGGAAATTCCTTGTGCACCGCCTCGGCGAAGGTCTTGGCCTGCTCGAGATCGGGCACCGAGGTCTCGCACCAGAGCAGGTCTGCATACGGGGCATAGGACAGGGCGCGGTCAATGGCCTGGTCAAGCCCGGCGTTGACCCGGAAAAAGCCCTCGGAGGTCCGTTCGCCGGTGACGAACCGGCGGTCGCGCTCGTCGACATCGGAGGTCAGCAGGTTCGCTGCATCGGCGTCCGTGCGCGCGATCACCAGCGTCGGGACGCCGGAGACGTCGGCCGCCAGACGCGCGGCGACCAGCTTGTTGACCGCCTCGCTGGTGGGCACCAGTACCTTGCCGCCCATGTGCCCGCACTTCTTCGCGGAGGACAGCTGGTCCTCGAAATGGACTCCGGCCGCCCCGGCATCGATCATGTCCTTCATGAGTTCGAAGGCGTTCAGTACCCCGCCGAAGCCAGCCTCGGCGTCCGCAACAATGGGCTGGAGGAAGTCGATATCATCCTTGCCCTCGGCGTGATAGATCTGGTCGGCGCGCAGCAGGGTCTTGTTGATCCGGCGCACCACGGCCGGTACGGAGTTCACCGGGTAAAGCGACTGGTCCGGATACATTTCACCGGCGAGGTTGGCGTCGCCGGCAACCTGCCAGCCCGACAGGTAAATGGCTTTCAGGCCGGCCTTCACCTGCTGCATCGCCATGTTGCCGGTCAGCGCGCCCAGCGCGTTGATGAACGGCTCCTCGTTGATGTAGCGCCACAACTTCTCTGCCCCCAGCCGCGCCAGGGTGTGCTCGACCTGAACGGTCCCCCGCAGTCGGATCACGTCCTCGGCGGTGTACGGGCGATTCACGCCCTTCCAGCGTGGATTGTTCGCCCATTCCTGGGTCAACTGCGTTGCGGCATCGGAAGTCATGGTGGTGTGTCCCCTCGGAGATGTCGTATTTCGAAGTGCCGTTGCGGCGCTGTCCGCCCCTGTTGCGGCGCGGTATGTTAGCCGCAGCCTCGTGACCAAGGCAAAGAAAGTGCGTGTCGGGAATCCGGTATGGGCCGGTTCTACGTGATAAAGCCATGAGAAAAGCTTCTTATGCCTCTGATTTTGTTGAACAAGCCGTTTGGCGTCCTGTCGCAGTTCAGGGATGGTGAGTCGCGTCCCGGGCTCGGTCACCTGCTGTCCCGTCCGGGGGTTTATCCTGCCGGGCGGCTTGATGCCGACAGCGAGGGTCTGCTGCTGCTCACCGATGACGGGGCGCTACAGGCGCGCATCAGCCAGCCGCGGCACAAGCTGCCGAAGACCTATCTCGTCCAGGTCGAGGGCGAGGTGTCGGAGAGTGCCCTGCATCGGCTGTGTACCGGGGTGACACTTCGCGATGGTCCCGCGCGGGCGCTGGAGGCGCATGCGGCCGCGCCGCCGGCCTGGCTGTGGTCACGCGAGCCCCCGGTGCGCGAGCGCAGACGGATTCCCGACAGCTGGCTGGTCCTGGTGATCGCCGAGGGCCGCAACCGGCAGGTGCGGCGCATGACCGCGGCAGTTGGCCTGCCGACGCTTCGACTGGTGCGACTGCAGGTTGGTCCCTGGTCGGTCCAGGGGCTGGCACCAGGCGAGTGGCGTGAATACCCGCTCGCCGAGGCCTGGCGAAGGCTTTGAGGGCCTCAGGCGGTGCGGAACGACTGCCCGTTGCGGCGACCGGCGATGCGCATTGCGATCTCCATCGCCTGCTCGTAGTTCAGCCTCGGATCCACCTGCGATTTGTAGGCCCGTGCGAGGTCGGCATCCTGAAGGCCACGGGCCCCACCCGTGCACTCGGTGACATTGTCGCCGGTCAGCTCCAGATGAACACCGCCGAGATGGCTGCCGCACTCCTCGTG
Source organism: Gammaproteobacteria bacterium (assembly GCA_007127715.1). Taxonomy (GTDB): domain Bacteria; phylum Pseudomonadota; class Gammaproteobacteria; order Steroidobacterales; family PWYM01; genus PWYM01. Next base: position 2,265 of record SKYU01000206.1, read on the forward strand.
GATGCGGAACGACGCCTCGAGCTCGGCCAGGACGTTGTCGAACCGCCGGGTCTTCACCCCCTCGGCCGTGCTTTCGGTGTTGCCATGCATCGGATCGCACACCCACAGCACGTTGGCCCCGACGGCACGAACCGCGCGGATCACCCTTGGCAGATGCTCTTCGATGTTGCGGGCACCGAAGCGGTGGATCAGGGTGAGCCGACCGGGCTCGTTCTGCGGGTTGAGCGCGTGCACCAGGGCCTGCAACCAGCCATCGTCCATGCCCGTGCCGATCTTCACCGAGACCGGATTGGCGATGCCCCGGAAGTATTCCACGTGGGCTCCGTCGACGGCGGCGGTACGCATGCCGATCCAGGGCCAGTGTGTGGAGAGGTTGTACCAGCGCTTGCGGTGGGTCAGAAAACGGGTCTGCGCCTGCTCGTAGGGCAGGTGCAGGCCTTCGTGCGACGCGAAGAAATCCACTCGCCGGGAGTGATGCATCGGACGGCCGGAGATCGATTCCAGAAAATCCAGCGAATCCGAGATCGAGCGCACGATGTCGTGGTATTCGCGCGCTGCCGGTGAGTGCTGCACCCAGTCGAGATCCCAGTTCTCGGGGTGATGCAGGTCGGCAAAGCCGCCATCGATCAGCGCACGGACGAAATTGAGCGTGAGCGCCGCCCGCTCGTAGCCGCGCAGCAGCAGCTCGGGGTCAGGCACCCGGTCTTCCGGCGTGAAGGCGCTGCGATTGACCAGGTCGCCCCGGTAGCTCGGCAGCGTGATGCCGTCACGCGTCTCGGTGTCAGCCGAGCGGGGTTTGGCGTACTGGCCAGCCATGCGGCCGACGCGGACGATGGGCTTTTTCAGGCCATGCCACATCACCAGCGACATCTGCAGCAGGATCTTCAGCTTCTGCACCACGTTTTCCGAGGTGCACTCATCGAAGCTCTCGGCGCAATCGCCGCCCTGAAGGACGAACACCTCGCCCCGCTGGGCGGCGGCCACCTGGGCCTTGAGGTGTTCGATCTCCCATGACGTGACCAGCGGCGGCAGCTGGCTCAGACGGCCAAGCGCGGCCTCGACCGCGGTCTGATCAGGGTACAGGGGCTGCTGCGCTGCGACGCGCGACTGCCAGGTTGCGGGGTGCCAGTCAGTGGCTGAAACAGGTCTGCTCATAGTGGGTGAAATATGCCACAGGCCCTTGTCGCAGCGCAAAAAACCGTTCCAGTGGAAACTGCCTGCGCTGGCGTCGCGAGCCGCGACGGGGCAGACTGCCGCAACGCAGGAGGTCCGTATGCACCGAGTGTTGATCCTGGGTAGCGGCAAGGTCGGGGCGCTGATCACGACCCTGCTGGCAGAAGCGGGCGACTATCGCGTCAGCGTCGGTGATCGGGATGGGGAGGCTGCGCGGGCGGTCGCCGAGGCCCTGCCGGGGGTTGAGGCGCATGCCCTGGACGCGGCCAGCCGCGAGGCTCTGGCGGCGCATCTCGCGGCGCACCCGGTCGATGCGGTCATCTCCAGCCTGCCCTTTCATCTGAACCCGGCCGTCGCCGCCGCCGCCCGCGACGCCGGCGTGCACTACTTCGATCTGACCGAGGATCTGGCAGTCACCCGGGCAGTTCGCGAGCTTGCGGCCGGCCAGCCGCAGGCCTTCGTGCCCCAATGCGGACTCGCACCCGGGTTCATCAGTATCGTGGCCCACGCGCTGATGTCCCATTTCGAGGCCCCCGGGATCGTCAAGTTGCGGGTGGGCGCCCTGCCCCAGCACCCCAACAACGTGCTCAAGTATTCGCTGAACTGGTCCACGGAGGGCCTGCTCAACGAGTACGCCAACCCCGGGCAGGCCCTGATCGATGGTGAACTCCGTGAAGTCCAGCCGCTGGAGGGGCTGGAGGACATCGAGATCGACGGCACGCGTTACGAGGCGTTCAACACCTCCGGTGGCCTCGGATCACTCGCCGAAACCCATGCCGGGCGGGTGGAACGCATGGATTACAAGACGATGCGCTACCCCGGACACTGCGAGCAGATGCGCCTGCTGCTGAATGGGCTCAAGCTCAGGCACGACCGGGAGACCCTGCGGCGCATTCTCGAGAATGCCGTGCCGCGGACACTGCAGGATGTCGTGGTCATCTATGCCAGTGTCGAGGGCATCCAGCAGGGCCGCCTGGTCGAAGAGAATTACGTGAACAAGGTCTACCCGCAGGTGATCGGCGGGCGGCTCTGGTCAGCCATCCAGCTGACCACGGCGGCCGGGGTGTGCAGTGTGCTCGAGCGGGTGCTCTCGCAGCCGCAGACGTTCGCAGGCTTTGTGCCCATGGAGCGGTTTGCGCTCGACGAGGTGCTCGCCTGCCGCTTCGGGCGGCTGTTCGCCCACGGGGGCAGCAGCGAACTCTCGGCCACCCTGGTGGCTTCGGGCAGGACCCGTTCTCCGGCACCGCCGAGGGAGGACTGACGGCGTGCGCCGGGGCGGCACATGGCGGACTGCTATCATCATGCATGCACGCGACGAGGGAGCAAGGATGTGAATCTCAGGCAGGCTCTTGCAATGGTGGTCGCCCTGGCGGGCAGCGTGCTGCTGCTGCTTGGCGTCGGCGCCAGTGCCAGCGGTGGCGCAGTGGTCATCGAGGTGAAGGGCGCGATCGGGCCTGCGTCCCGTGATTACATCCGCCAGGGATTGCAGCGGGCGCGCGATGACCGGGCGGAAGTGCTGATCATCCAGCTCGACACGCCGGGCGGCCTGGATTCCTCGATGCGCGACATCATCCAGGACATCCTGCAAAGCCCGGTGCCGGTGGCGACCTGGGTGGCGCCCGAAGGGGGCCGCGCGGCCAGCGCCGGCACCTACATCCTCTACGCCAGTCATGTGGCGGCCATGGCACCGGCGACCACGCTGGGTGCGGCCACCCCGGTGGCGATAGGCGGTGCCCCCGGGGGCGAGCCGGAGCGCCCGCGTGAGCGCCCCGCGGAGGATACCGAGGCGCCGGAGACGGAGACGGAGCCCGCCACGGAGGGCGGGACACAGGCCGAGAGTTCCGCTGAGGACGGGGCAGACGCGCCGGCCGAGGCTGCCGAACCACCACGCCGGGAGCGTTTCCGCCAACCCCGTGGTAACGGTACCGCACAGGAGCGCAAGGCGGTGGAAGACGCGGTTGCCTACATCCGCAGTCTTGCCGAGAAACGGGGGCGCAACGCCGACTGGGCCGAGAGCGCGGTGCGCGATGCGGCCAGCCTGTCGTCCTCCGAGGCGCTGGAGCAGAATGTCATCGACCTGCTGGCCATCTCGATCGACGACCTGCTGACTCAGATGGATGGTCGCGTGGTCGAAGTCGCCGGCGAGGCGCGCACGCTCTCCACGGCGGGGCTGTCCATCACCCGTCTCGAGCCCGACTGGCGGACCCGGCTGCTGGCGGTGATCACCGACCCGACTGTCGCCTACCTGCTCATGCTTGTCGGGATCTACGGTCTTCTGCTGGAGGGCTACAACCCCGGTGCGCTGGTACCCGGCGTGGTGGGCGCGATCAGTCTGCTGCTGGCGCTGTTCGCCTTCCAGATCCTGCCGGTGAACTACGCGGGCCTGGCGCTGATCCTTTTGGGGGTGGCTTTGATTGTCGCGGAAACCTTCGTCCCCAGTTTCGGCATCCTGGGAATTGGCGGCATCGCGGCGTTTACGGCGGGCTCGGTCATCCTCATGGATTCCGACATCCCCGGTTTCGGGATTGCCCTGCCGCTGATCGTCTCGATTGCCGTTGCCAGTGGCATCGTGATGCTCGGCATCGCGCTGCTCGCGGCACGCAATCGATATTCACCAGTGGTCAGCGGCGCGGAGGAGATGGTCGGCTCGCTGGGCGAGGCGATGGATGATTTCGAAGGGCGTGGCCCGGTGTGGGTGCATGCCGAGCGCTGGACCGTCGAGATCGAAGGTGCCGTGCGCAAGGGACAGCCCATCCGGATCAAGGCGGTCGAGGGACTGCATCTGGTGGGCGAGCCCGTGAATTCACCCCGCTGACCGTCAGCGGCGACACGAACCGACAGCGACCGGAACAAGGAGATTCCCATGCTGGACTTACCTGCCTACATGATCATCATTGCGCTGATCGCGCTGCTGCTGTTCAACATGTTCCGCATCCTCAAGGAATACGAACGCGGCGTGATCTTCTTCCTGGGACGGTTCTACAAGGTCAAGGGGCCGGGACTGATCATCCTCATCCCCGGGGTGCAGAAGATGGAACGCGTGGACCTGCGTACCATCGTGCTCGACGTGCCGACCCAGGACGTCATTTCCCGCGACAACGTTTCTGTGAAGGTGAGCGCGGTGATCTACTTCCGCGTCATCGACTCCCAGAAAGCGGTGATCCAGGTCGAGAACCGGGTGGAGGCTACCAGTCAGCTGGCCCAGACCACCCTTCGATCGGTGCTGGGACGCCATGATCTGGACGACATGCTGGCCGAGCGCGACAAGCTCAACACGGATATCCAGGAGATCCTCGACAAGTCGACAGAGGCCTGGGGTATCAAGGTCTCCAACGTCGAGATCAAGCATGTCGACCTCGAACAGAGCATGATCCGCGCCATCGCAGCCCAGGCCGAGGCGGAGCGTTCACGACGTGCCAAGATCATTCATGCCGAGGGCGAGCAGCAGGCCTCCGAGCGACTGGCCGAGGCGGCCAAGATGCTGTCCTCACAGCCCTCCGCGCTGACACTGCGCTATCTGCAGACCCTCACGGAGGTGGCGCGCGATCAGAACTCGACGATCATCTTCCCGCTGCCGATGGACGTGATCCGTCCGTTCATGGAGATCGCAAAGAAGGTGGGCGAAGGCCAGGATCACACCGGCTGAGCCGGGTCACCTTTCAGGACACGGCGGCGGCAGGCCGGGTCAGCCGCCGCCAGTGTTCATCGAGCCGTCTCGCCGACACCTTGCCCACCGTGCCCAGCTGCTGGGCGTACAGAGACACCGTGAGCTCCTCGATGAGCCACTCGAATTCGGCCACCTCTGCCAGCAGTGTCGCATCCCGCCGGGCACCCTCCCGCCAGGCCTGGACACGCGACCGCTGACGCGCGATTTCCGCGGCGTAGTCGGCATCCCGGGCGTGGCCGTGGGCCAGCTTCTCGGCGCGGATCAGCGCCGCGCGCAGGTAGACCGGCAGTCGTGTGCGCCAGCGCTGCGGTGTCTCCCGAAGCATGCGCGGATGTACCAGGCGTCTCGCCAGGGCCTGCAGCTCGGCGACGGCGTGGGCCGGCAGCCTGCCACGTGACAGTTCGCTCTGCAGCTGCGCGTGCAGCGACAGGACCTCTGCCAGGGTCTCGGCCAGCTTTTCGGCCGTGGGGACGAGTGCCGGACCGGCCTGGGCAAGTCGGGATTCGAAGGCGTCACGGCTGCGCGGCAGCGCGGTGTCCGCGGGCAGGACCACGTCGGTGAACACCGCTGCCAGCAGGTCCTCCTGAAGGGCGTCCAGAGACCCGACCGCCCGCCAATGGAGCAACAGCCGCCGATCGCGCCGGAGCTGCTGTTCGACGCTCCTCCGCTGGGCCGGAAACTTCAGCATGGCCAGCCGCAGCACGCCGGCGCGGCTGGCACGCTCGGCTGCCGCAGGCGTCTCCAGCAGTCTCAACGAGACGCTGTGCCCGCGATCGACCAGCGCTGGATACAGCGTCACGGCCAGACCGCTCTGGTGGACCCGGGTCCGCTCGGGCAGCTCACCGAAGTCCCACTGCCGGAGGCCGTCACGTTCGTGGCTCGACAGCGGTGCCCGCTCCGCCGGTCTGGCACGGGCAAAGCGTGCCTGCAGGGCTGCGAGATCCCGCCCCTCGCCGAGTACGCCGCCGGATGCGTCCAGCACCCGCACCCGGAAGCAGGCCTCCTGTTCCAGGCCTTCGGCCCACGTGGCTGGGTCCGGCGCGAAGCCATGGCGGGTGGCAAGAACCTCGGCCAGCCAGGCCTCCAGCGAGGTGCCCTGACGGTCGGGGCCCGGGCTCGACCGTGCCAGTGCAGCCGCGGTGTCCGGCACCGGGACCACGGCGCGTCGCCAGGCCTTGGGCAGTTTTCGCAACAGCGCGGCGATGCGCAGCGCGCGATAGCCTGGCACCAGCCAGCTCAGTCGCGCCGCATCGAGCGCCGGCAGCAGGAGCACCGGGACATCCAGCGTCAGGCCATCGTCCTCGGCCCCGGGCTCGAAGCGGTAGTGTACGGTGAGGTGGTTGCCATCCAGCGCCAGGGTGTCCGGGAAGGCTTGTGTATCGATGCCGTCCGGATCACGCAGGACCAGCTCGGCGGGGTCGAACCGCAGGCGGGTTCGTGCAGCGCGCCTGCGTGACAGCCAGCGCGCGAGTCCCCTGGCATCGTTGACCGTGGCCGGCAGCCGCTCGTCGTACAACTGCACATGGGCAGCCTCGCCGATCACCAGGTCCCGCCGCCGGATACGGGTTTCCAGGGCTTCGAGCCGTTCCAGCTGGCGCCAGTTCTCGACAATGACGGGCGGCGGACGACGCAGGCGTTGCCCGACCAGCGCTTCCTGGATGAACAGCGCCCGGGCCGCGGCAGGGTCGTGGGGTGCCAGCGGAACACGCCGTCCCGTGGACAGGGTCAGCCCCCAGAGGCTCACCTGCTCATGACACAGCACCCGACCGCTGCGCGCGTCGAAGAATGCCGCGTCATGGCGCCGACGCAGCAGCGGTCCCGCGGCAGCCTCGATCCACCCGGGTGTGATCCGGGCGGCTGTGGCGGCATACACGCGCGAGGTCTCGATGAGCTCCGCGGTCATGATCCACCCGGGTGGTCTGCTGCGCAGGGCCGAACCCGGGAACAGTTGCAGCCTGCTGCCCCGCGCCCCTTCGTAGTGGCGGTCGCGGTCACGACGGGCCACCAGGCTGAGCAGACCTGCAAGCAGCGAGCGATGGATCGCCGGGTAGTCGGCGGCCTGCCGTTCCATCCGCAGGCGCAGCGCCCGGCAATGCTCGGCCAGTTGCAGGTGCAGTTCCTGCCATTCGCGCACCCGCCGCCAGGAGATGAAGTTGTCCCGGCACCAGCGCCGGACGCCGCGCATGCCCTCCGTTTTTTCCTGCGCACGCAGGGTCTGCCAGAGATTGAGGAAAAACAGGAAGTCTGAACGCGGATCGGCGAGTACGGCATGGCGGGCATCGGCGTCCGCCTGCTGTTCGGGTGGGCGTTCACGCGGGTCCTGGACCGCGAGTGCGGCCACGATGATCAGCACTTCGCGCAGCGCGCCCAGCTCGGCGGCCTCCAGCAGCATGCGGGCCAAGCGCGGATCCAGCGGCAGGCGGGCCATGCGCCGTCCCATGTCCGTGATCCGCCGCTCGCCATCCAGCGCCCCGAGTTCCTCCAGCACCTGGTAGCCATCGCGGATCGTGGCCATCGGCGGTGGTTCGAGAAACGGAAAGTGCTCCGGCGCACCCAACCCGAGCGAGCTCATCTGCAGGATGACCGCGGCGAGGTTGGTACGCAGGATCTCGCTGTCGGGCTGGGCCGGGCGCGCCGCAAAGTCCTCGGCCGAGTACAGGCGGACACACAGCCCCGGGGCCAGCCGGCCGCAGCGGCCCTTGCGCTGATCCGCCGCGGCCTGCGAGATCGGTTCCACGGGCAGCCGCTGGATCTTGGAGCGCGGACTGTACCGGCTGACCCGGGCAAGCCCGGAATCGATGACGTAGCGGATCCGTGGCACCGTGAGCGAGGTCTCTGCCACATTGGTTGCCAGCACGATGCGTGGACTTCGTCCGGGATGGAACACCCGGTCCTGGCGCCCGCCCGGCAGGCGACCGTAGAGCGGCAGGATTTCAAATCCGGGCGGCCCGTCGCGACGCAGGGCCCGCTCGGTATCGCGAATGAGCCGTTCCCCGGGCAGAAACACAAGCATATCGCGGTGCGATCCGCCGCCGAGGTCGGCCAGTGGCCGTTCGGCCAGATGGCAGGCGGTGCTCACGAGGTGCTCGACGAGTTCGGTTTCTTCGTCGGGCGGAGCGTACTCGACCGTCACGGGGTAGCTGCGCCCGGAGACCTCGATGACCGGGGCGCCGCCAAAATGCCGGGAGAAACTTTCGGGATCGATTGTTGCGGAGGTGATGATCACCCGCAGGTCGGGACGCCGTGGCAGCAGCCCGCGCAGATACCCGAGCAGGAAGTCGATGTTGAGGCTGCGTTCGTGGGCCTCGTCGATGATCAGCGTATCGTAGGCGCGCAGTTCCGGATCCTCCCGGATTTCGGCCAGAAGGATTCCGTCGGTCATGAGCTTGACCTGCGTGGCCTCGGCGGTCTCGTCGGTGAACCGGACCTTGTAGCCGACCTGCTGGCCCAGCGTCGTGCCGGTCTCCTCGGCGAGCCGGGCCGCCACCGCCCGTGCGGCGATCCGTCGGGGCTGGGTGTGGCCGATCATCCCCTGCTGACCACGTCCGGCCTCCAGGCAGATCTTGGGGAGTTGGGTGGTCTTGCCCGATCCGGTATCGCCGCAGACGATCAGCACCGGGTGGTCGGCCAGTGCCGCGGCGATCCGCGCGCGCGCCCCACTGACCGGCAGTTCGGGTGGATACTCCAGGCGCGGTCGGGCGGCGCGCCGGGCTGCGGCGGCCCGTGCTGCCGGGTCGATGCTCACATCCATGATGACCTCAGCGCGGCGCAGGCAGCGACACGCTCACTCTGGCACCGCCAAGCGTGCTGCGCCCGATCTCCATCTGTCCCCCGTAACCCTCGACGATATCACTGACCACCGCAAGCCCGATGCCCTGCCCTGGCAGACTTTCGTCAAGACGCATACCGCGCGCCCGCGCGGCATCGGCCCGCGCCGGATCCAGACCCCCACCGTCGTCCTCGACCCGAAGCTCCAGCCGGCACTGGTCCGGGCCCGTGGTGTGCAGCCGGGCTGCCACCTCGACCCTTCGGTGCCCATATTTCCAGGCGTTGTCGAGCAGGTTGCCGAGCAGTTCCTGCAGGTCGCCCTCCTCCCCGTGGAACACGGCGTCGGGTGCAATGTCCCGGCGGACCTCGACCTCGCGCTCACGGTAGACCTTGGCCAGGCTCTCCAGCAGGTCTTCGACGACCGGCGCAACAGGCAGGGCGCGCGTACCGACGGCTCCTCCCGTGAAGGCTTCCGCGCGTTTGAGCTGGTACCCGATGATCCGGTCCATCCGCGCGATCCCTTCGGACAGTTCCCGCCGCAGCGCAGGGTCGCTGCGGCCCGACAGCGTGGCCTGCATCGCCGCGAGCGGGGTTTTCAGACTGTGCGCAAGATTGGCCAGACTGTCGCGGTAGCGCTGCTGTCGTCCCCGTTCCCGTGCCAGCAGGGCGTTGAGGTTGCGGGCCACGCCGGCCAGTTCCGCGGGTTGCGCGCCCGACAGCGCCTGTCGACGCCCCCGCTCGATCTCGGCGATCTCACGCTCGATGCGACCAAGGGGACGCAGGACGTGGCGCAGCACCAGCGACAGCACTACCAGCGTGGCCAGGGTCAGGCCGGTGAACCAGCTCACCAGCCCGACGCGAAAGCCCCGCTGCTGGGCGCGATACGGCTCGAGGCTCTGGCTGACAATAAAGGTCAGGGCGCGACTTTGGCCATCATCGAATTCCCAGTTGACCGTGACCCGTCGCTCCGTGCGGCCCGCGGCACCGTCCGGCAGGTCGCGTTGCTGGCGGACGCCTGGCCTGCCGGCACCGGTCGGATCCTCCTCGGGCAGGTCGACCGCTGAAGGCGAGCGCCAGAGGACCTGGCCGCCAGCATCGCGGATTTCACCGTAGAGGCCGGAGGCCGGCATCGCCATGCGCCGATCCGGCGGCGTCGGGAGCGTCAGTCCTCCGGCGTCGTCGGGTTCGGCCGCCGCCATCAGCGCAATCAGCTGTGCTTCCAGAACCTCGGCACGGGTGCGGGACAGGCTGCTTCCCAGGCTCCATTCCAGCGCGGCGACGGTTGCCCCGAAGAACGCCAGGAGCACAACCCCCAGCCAAAGCAGCACCCGCAGGCGCAGCGACCCCCGGGGGGCTGCGCCAGGCTCAGCCGGCGTCATCGCCGGCCGAGCTGCGCGTCATGCGATAGCCCCGGCCCCGCAGGGTCTCGATCGGCAGCCTCTGCCCGTCGGGGTCGAGCTTCCTTCGCAGTCGCCCGATGAACACCTCGATGGTATTGCTGTCGCGGTCGAAGTCCTGGGCGTAGAGGCGCTCGGTCAACTCGGTCTTGGAGACCACCTCGCCCGCATGCAGCATCAGGATCTCCAGCAACCGGTACTCGAAGCCGGTGAGCTCCACCGGCCGGCCGGCTACCGTGACTGCTTGACTGACCGTATCGAGGCTGACGTCGCCGGAGCGAAGTTCCGGCTTCGCCCAGCCGCTGGCACGCCGCACAAGCGCCGCCAGCCTTGCCATGAGCTCTTCGGGGTGAAATGGCTTGACCACGTAATCGTCGGCGCCGGCCTTGAGCCCCGCCACCTTGTCCTGCCAGCGGTCGCGCGCGGTCAGGATCAGGATAGGCAGGTCATGGCCGGCGTCGCGCAGCGCAGAGATCAGCGCCATGCCCGACATGTCCGGAAGCCCCAGATCGACCACCGCCACGTCGACCGGGAATTCCGTCGCCTGGTACAGCCCTTCCCGCCCGTCGGTGGCCTCGTCCACGATCCAGCCGGCATCGCGCAGCGCCGCGGATAGGCTGCGGCGCAGTGGCAGATCGTCCTCGACGATCAACGCTCGCACGGCCCTGTCCTCACGAGATCCGTCCGGTTTCCGCGTCGACCGTCCAGGTGCGCACGCGTCCGTCCGGGCTGAGCACCCGGACGCGGTGTACCACCCGCCCGTTGTCCCGTCGGGTTTCGGCCCGCAGGACCCGCCCGCCTGTGCGCTCGCGCACCCGGCGGACCGCCTCTTCGAGGCTGATGGCCTCGTCGAAGGTGGCCATATCGACCGCCGTTGATGATGTTGGGGCCATCACGGTCATCCCGACCGGTGCCGTGACGGCTGTCGCCGTCGGCGCTCCCAGCAGCGTCAGTCCAAGGCCTGTCAGCGCCAGGACGACCAGGCCCACGCCGCGCCGCGCGCCAGGCTGTGGCAGGCGATCTCGCGGGGTGGTGAGCGGGCCGGACCATGTACGACAGGGCATGCGGTTCATCTGCGATGCGGACTCGGGGCACAAGCGTGAAACCGCGATGGCGCAAAATCAAGCCGCCATCGCGTCCGCGACATCCACCCGGCCCGCGGCGCGTCAGCGCCCGGCCGGCCTGACGTCGACCCGCACCCTGAGGTGGTCACCCGGGGGCGTAGCGGTCCGGGTCCGAAACTCGCGCCCGGCATAGAGGTAGGTCACGTCGTAACCCTCGAGTCGCTGCTCCTCTCGGACATCTGTGGATACGCTGCAGCGCTCTACGCTGACCGGGCGGGTCTCGGTGTAGTGTACTGATGGCGAACCCGCATGGCGGGTCTGTTGAGTGTTGTAGGCATGCTCCGAGGCTACGGCGGCGCCGACGAGCGTGCCGAACAGGGTCATGGCGTCGCGCCCTCGACCGCCGCCGAACTGGTTGCCCACCACCCCGCCGATCACGCCACCGGCAATCGTGGCACCCGCCGTACGCACCCGGGGATCATGCCCGCGCGGACTGTGGTGCAGGGTCTCGTAATGGGTTTCGGTCCAGCACTCGCGGCGGGGCTGTTCGACCCTGACCGTGCGCACGATCGGTGTTACATCGATGACGGGGGCATAGTCGTATACCCCCCCGCCCCCGGAGGGCAGATGGCGCGACTGCGCCTGTGCGGCGC
>SKYU01000014.1 GCA_007127715.1 Gammaproteobacteria bacterium
CAAAGATGCGATAGGTCCCGGCGCTGTGCCAGGCCATGCGGATGAAGAACGGACCGTAATGCCCGAAGTCGGCAGGCCACCAGTCCTGCGAATCGGTCATCAGCGCTTCGATGTCCGCCTTGACCGCGTCCAGATCGAGGCTGTTGAAGGCCGCCGCGTAGTCGAAATCGTCGCCATACGGGTTCGATCGCGGTGAGTGCTGACGAAGTGGCGTGAGGTCCAGCTGGTCCGGCCACCAGAATTGAGGTGTCCTGGCTTGTCCATCCGCCTGCGCCGTCCCGGACAGTCCCGGTGACAATGCAAGCAGACAGGCCGCCATGAAGGGCGTGGCTAGTTTGCGCATTTTGGTATCTCCCCTGATATGCGGCACGTTACGTGCGCATTACAAGAATACGCCTGTGCCGATGACAGGGTCCAACTGTCGGGTTCTATCGACTCGATAGCCAACGTCGATCTGCCCCGGCGCCCGCGTAACTGGTGGCCCTTGTGATCGTCAGCCCGGTTGTTAGGCTGTCGCCATGAATGACGAGAGGGCGCAATGGTCCTCCGAGCCCGCGTTCGTGTTTTCCATGGCGGCCGCCGCGGTCGGGCTCGGCAACCTCTGGCGGTTCCCGTACATGGTGGGCGAGAACGGCGGAGCCGCTTTCATCGTGGCCTACCTGGTGGCACTGATCGTGGTCGCGCTGCCCATCATGATGCTGGAGGTGGGTGCCGGACGACTCGCGCAGGGCAGCGTGGTGGGCACGTTCCGCAGGGTCAACCGGTTTGGCGTGGTGTACGGCTGGTTCGTGGTGCTGTTGACCGTAGGCATCACCAGTTACTACCTGGTCATCACGGGCTGGACGCTGGGTTATGCCGTCTCGGCAGCGCGGCTGGCGGTCGAGCCATTCGACGAGTTCACCGGTGGCTACAACTCGCTGTGGTATTTCTTCGCCGTGACGTTGCTGGCCACGCTGGTCCTGATCCGTGGCGTACACGCGATCGAGAAGTTTTCGAAGTTCCTGATGCCGGTGCTGGTGCTCATGATCCTCGGCATCGTGGTGTACGCCATGCGCATGGAGGGCTGGGCCGAGGCGCGCAGTTTCATGCTGGACGCCGACTTCCGCCGCCTGACGAGTCCTACCCTTTGGTTCTTCGCGTTCGGCCAGGCGTTCTACACGCTGGCGATCGGTCAGGGTTACCTGGTGACCTACGGCAGCTACATCCCGCGACGTACTCATGTGCCGCGGGCCAGCCTGGTCGTCGCCGGCACCGAAACGTCGATCGCGCTCCTGGCGGGCTGGATGATCTTCCCGTTCGTGTTCACCTACGGGTTCGACCCAGGGACCGGCAGTCAGCTCGCCTTCGATACCCTGCCGCGGGTGTTCGAGGAAATGGCGCAGGGTGCCTGGCTTGCAATCGGTTTTTTCCTGCTGTTTTTCCTGGCGGCATTCAGTTCATGCCTCGCAGGCCTCAAGGTCATCATCTCCGCGGTGGCCGAGGAATTCCGCATGTCCAACGTGCGCGCGGTCGTGGCCGTCGGTGTGCTGATGCTTTGTCTGGGCCTGCCCTCGGCGCTGAGTTTCAGTCCGGTGGGGCTGAGCATCATGGGAATGCCGTTTCTGGATTTCATGGACCAGTTTGGTGGCACCAATGTGGTGGTGACCTCGGGAGTCATCGGCGCGGGGCTGTTCTGCTGGTGCGTGCCACGACCCAAGGTCGCCTACGCACTGGGCGCGAAAAGTCGCTGGTGGGAATACCGGATCTACGTGGTGGGACGCGCGTTGCCGTTTCTGGCGCTGGGGTTTGTCGCCTGGCGGGTCTTGCAGTCGTGATCGGCGTACGCAGGAGCCCAGCAGGCCTGCCCCCCCCGGGAATCAACTCCCCTATACTTACCCGGGCGCCACATCGAGGGAGGACGCATATGGGTACTCGCGCCTGGTGGGCACTCGCGCTCGCGATGTCGCTCGTCTTGACCCCGGGACTCACAGGCAGTCCTGTCAGTTACGCAGAGGACGCGTCGCCGAACATGCAGAAGATCAAGATCGCCACCGTCGGGGCTCGGGACGTCTCGGCGACTGCTGCGCTTTACCGTCAGCATCTCCGCCATGCCATTGTCGAAAGTGGCGAGATCTCCAAGGCCCTTGCCGCCAGCTGGGGCGCACCTGCCATGGCCGGGCGGCCCTATGCTCTGCTGCAGGGCGAGAGTGGTGACGAGGTGTTCCTGCGGGTGGTCGCAGTGACGGTTCCCGAACACTACCGGGCCATGACCACCTGGGGCTGGAATGCGATCGAGATCATCGTCGAGGACCCCGACGCGCTGTATGAATACCTGCTCGATTCGCCGTTCACGCATGTCGGCGGTCCCGACTACCTGGGCGGCGGCACCTCGAGTATCCGTGCCGTACAGTTCACGGGTCCCTCGCAGGAACTCTTCTATTTCACCACCGAGACCGGTGACCGGGCAGCCTCGACCCTGCTCACGCCACGGGTGAATATCGACCGGCCTTTCATCATGGTGGTGGCGGGGCCGGATGCGCGCGCGCTCACCGACTTCTATGTCGAGACCTTTGGTACGCGTGAGGCGTTTTTCATGGAGACGCCGGTAGCCATCATCGCGCGCGCGCAAGGCCTGCCGGAAGACCACGCGTTTCCGCTGGCGCTGGTCCGCCTCGCGGAGTTCAGCAACTCCATCGAGATTGACGGCTACCCCCTGAGCACGGGGCCGCGAACCGTCGCGCAAGGTGAGCTGCCGCCGGGCGTTGCGATGTCGTCGTTCACGGTCAGGGATCTCGATGCCATCGACCCGGCACTGTTCATCACGCCCCCCCTGCGACCCGGAGGACGGGCGTACGGTAACAGCCGTGTGGCGACCGTGATCGGACCGGCCGGCGAACTGATCGAACTGATCGAGACCCCGTGATCCATTGCACTTCACCTTCCGCAGGGAGCGAAACATGAGCGACAAACAGGGAAGACGAATCCGCACCGAGCCCGATCCGCTGGAGCCTTACTTCATCTCGCAGGGGTTCAGGGTCGGTAATGTGATCCATCTCTCCGGCCAGGCGGCGATCAGCTCGGAGGGTGAACTCGTCGGAGTGGGCGATTTCGATGCCCAGGCGGAGCAGACTTTCCGGAATATCCAGCAGGTGCTGGAGACCGCCGGCTCGTCTCTGGCCAAGGTGTTCAAGGTGACGATCTACCTGACGGACATGAGCCATTTCCCACGCATCGTCGAACTTCGGCAGCGCTGGTTCTCGCCGCCGTACCCGGCCGATACCATCGTCGAGGTGAAGTCGCTCGCCCTGCCGGAGCTGATGATCGAGATCGAGGCGATGGCCCTGGTCGAGGGCGAGCTCATCGACGCCTAGACCGCCTGGACCGCACCCCTTCACCTGAAAGCCGCAGTACGATGCTTGACCGCCCCCATATCGAATTTCTGCAGGCACAGATCCTGCCCTGGCTCCGTATCGGGCCTGGCCTCGCGCGGCCCGATGCCGAGTTCAAGTTCCTGAGCCGGGATCCGGCCGATGGAGCCTGCTCCATCCTCATTCGCTATCCGCCAGGCTGGCAGCGCGAAGGACCGGAATACCTGGAGGCGGCAGAGGAGTTCTACGTGCTCGACGGTACGGTGGAACTGAACGGACAGCTGTTCGGCCATGACTGCTACGGTCACGTGCCGGCCCGCACGACCCGGGCGCGCATGCGTACCCCGGGGGGTGCGGTGGTGCTCAGTTTCTTCGACCGTGAGCCGGCGGCCCATGCCGGCGAGGGCGTGGCGGGCGAGCTGCTACGCGTGGATGCTCTTCGCACACCGTGGGATCTCTCGGTAAACGACCCGAAGCTCGCGCATCTCGGCATCAGTCGCAAGGATCTGCGGCACGACCCGGAGACCGGTGAACGCACGCTGCTCTCGATGGTGCTGCCGCACTCCGAGCCGGCCGGACG
>SKYU01000077.1 GCA_007127715.1 Gammaproteobacteria bacterium
CACCGAACGTCGTGGCCTGTCAGTGCAGGCCGACAGCGGGCGCCGAGTGGAACTGGAACTCGAGCCGCTGTTCGGCGAGGTGCGCTTGCAGGTCACGCCGGAGGACGCCGAGGTGGTGGTGGACGGCCGCTCGCTTGGCAGTGACCGCGTGCTGACGTTGCAGGCGCTGCCGCAGACGCTGGAGATCCGTCATCCCGGCTACGCGGCCCAGCGCGTCGAGGTCACGCCGCGGCCGGGCTTCCCCCAGGAGCTCGAGGTGAGTCTGCTGACTGAGGAGGAGGCGCGGGAGGCGGCGATCGCGCGGAGCATCGAAACCTCGCTGGGCGCCGAACTCAGGCTCCTGGAGGTCGGCGCGTTCACCCAGGGGACCCCTCGCGGCGAGCAGGGCCGGCGCAGCAACGAGGTGCAGCGCCCGGTGGAACTGACGCGCCGCTTCTACCTGGGCGTGCATGAGGTTACCAACGCGGAGTTCCGCGCCTTCCGCGCCGAGCACGACTCCGGGAGCTTCGGCGGGCGCTCGCTGAACGGCGATCGCCAGCCCGTGGTCAACGTGAGCTGGGACGATGCGGTGGCCTTTCTGAACTGGCTGAGCGCGCGTGACGGCCTCGAGCCCGCCTATGTGCGCAGCGACGGGCGCTGGGTGCTGAGCGATCCGGTGACCACCGGCTACCGGCTGCCGACCGAGGCCGAATGGGAATGGGCCGCGCGCCACCTCGGGCGGACCCGTCCGGCACGTTTTGCCTGGGGCGAGGAGCTGCCGCCGCCGGATCGCTCGGCCAATCTGGCTGACGTTTCCGCGGCCCAGCTGCTGCCGACCACGCTGGTGACCTACAACGACGGTTTTCCGGTGAGCGCACCGGTCGGCAGTTTCGAACCCAACCCCGCAGGCATCCACGATCTCGGCGGAAACGTGGCTGAATGGGTGCACGATTTCTACGCCATCGTACCGCCGAGTGATGCCACCAGCAGGGTCCAGGATCCGTTCGGTCCGGATGCCGGGCGGTTCCGCGTGGTACGCGGGGCGAGCTGGCGCCGCGCGGGGATTACGGAACTGCGCCTCGGCTTCAGGGACTATAGTGACAGGCCCCGGGACGACGTGGGCTTTCGCATCGCGAGGTATCTCGAATGAATCGCACTGTCATTCCGTTCGCGGCCCTGGTGGCCGCGCTGCTTCTGATGGGTCTGCCACTGGCGGGCCTGAACGCCCAGTCGGCCGATGAGGACAGCGCAGCTCCGCCAGCGCGCGCCGAGGGTGATCAGCGTGAGCGCGAAGCGGAGGCTGATCCACCGCCGGGAGCCTCCTCCGGCGATCAGTTCACCCCGACCGAACGCCTGCGCCACGACCAGGAGGTCGACTTCCCCGTCGACATCTGAGCCCACGACCAGAGACCTCGAGGTACTGCATGAAGCGCCGCTTTCCCGTCGAATTCGTCTACCAGGTGTTTGCGCTGATCATCGTGATCATCGTGGTGCATGCCGTCTATGTGACCTACATACGGCCGACCGCGTTCTCCGTGCTGGAAGCCCAGGAAATCAGCATGGGCCAGGATCCGTTCTACATCCCGGAGCGCTCGCTGGTGGTGCTGATCCGGGATTTCGAGCAGCAGGCCTGTTTCATCCTCATGTTCTGGGCCTTCGCCATCATGGGCTTCAAGGCAGTCACCACCCTGCGCGAGCGCTCGCTGCTCGACCGCGACCTGGTGAATGTCCCGGAAGGGCTACGAATCCTGCCTGAAGACACGCGGGAATATGCCCGCAACCTCCAGAGTCTGCCGGAGCCTCAGCGACAGCTGTTCCTGCCCAGGGTACTGCTGGCCTCGCTCGAGCGCTTCGGCTCGTCGCGCAACGTGCAGGATGTGGCCTCCGCGGCGCGCGATGCCTGCGATTCCGAAGCCGAGCGCCTGGAGTCCGAACTCTCGATGATCCGCTATATCGCCTGGGCGATTCCGTCCGTGGGCTTCATCGGCACGGTGCGGGGTATCGGCGAGGCGCTGGCCCAGGCCCACCTCGCCGTCGAGGGTGACATCAGCGGCGTAACCCAGAGTCTCGGCGTGGCCTTCAATTCCACCTTCATCGCCCTGCTGATCAGCATCGTGGTGATGTTCCTGGTGCATCAGCTGCAGCTTCTGCAGGAGCGACTGGTGTTCGACACCCAGAGCTATGTCGACCACAACCTCGTGCGCCACATGAAGGCGGCCTGAGCAGGAGGGGCAGGGCATGACGGCGCTCGCGCTGGAAATCGCCGGTGACGGGCTGACCCTGCTGCGGGAGGGCGGAGCACCCGTGCTCGAGCCAGCCTATGCCCTGGTGGAGGGCGGCGCGGTGATTACCGGCGAGCCTGCACGGCGTCAGTACCGCATCCGTCCGCGGCATGTCCACCGGCGCTACTGGGACGCGCTTGGCGAGGAGGAAATCCCGGGTGCGGGGCTTACCCAGGCCGACCTCGCTCATGCCCAGCTCGAGTCGGTGTGGCAGGCGCACGGAGAAGGCGTGGATGAGGTCTACCTCGTCGTACCGGATGCCTACGCGCGCGAGCAGCTTGGCCTGCTTCTGGGCCTTGCACAGGAGTGTGGTCTTCCCGTGGCGGGTCTGGTGCCGAGCGCGCTGGCAGCGAGTACCCAACTGCTGGCTGATCGCCAGCGGCTGCACCTCGATGCCGGGCTTGGGCGTTTCACGGTTACGGAAATCGTCAGTGGAGAGCGGCTGCGCTGGATGCGTCAGGAACAGTTCGACAATGTCGGTCTCGATGCCCTGCGCGACCGGTGGACAAGGCTGATCGGCGAGAGTTTTCTGGCGAGCACCCGTTTCGACCCCCTCCATGATGCAGTCAGCGAGCAGGCGATGTTCGAAGCCCTGCCGGGCTGGCTGGCGAGCGTAGGTGATGCACCATTTACCCTGACGCTGGACTTCCAGGACAAGCACTTCGAGACGCAGCTCGATGCCCATGCATTCATCGCTGCAGTGGAGAGCGCATACCGCGCACTTCAGCAGCTGGTTGCCGCGATGCGTGAGCCAGGCAGGGGCCTGACGCTGCAACTTGGCGAGCGTGTCGCCGCCCTGCCTGGACTGGCGAATATGCTTGCCAGACTCGGCGACACCCGCGTGGTCGCGCTGCCGCGCGGGCAGGCCGTGGCGGGTGCGCTGCGGCGCCGGGAGATGTTCGCCGCCGACGCAGGCGGCGCGGTGGTGCTGACCCGTGTGCTGCCACCCCTTGCCGAAGAAGAGTCTGCGCTGTCGCGCGAGGCCCCAGTGGAAGTCGCCGAGGCGGCGCGACGTAGCGATGGCGACGAGGGCCGCGCCACGCACGTGGTCTGGCGGGGTGTGGCCTACCCGCTGTCGGGCGAGGCCCTGGTGGTCGGGACGACTGCGGATGACGGTGGACCGTCGCGACGTATCGCGCTGCCTGCTGGCAGCGCGGGGGTGTCCTCGCGTCATTGTGAGCTGCGCCTGCTCGAGGATGGCGCGATGCTCACTGATCTCAGCCGCTACGGCACCTTCGTCAACGGCGGCCGGGCGGGCCCGGAAACCCGTCTGCAGCCGGGTGACGTGCTCCGCGTCGGGACGCCGGGCGAGGAGCTGCTGATGATCAGGCTGGCCTGACCATGGCCCGCCGCAAGCGCCGCGCCTTCAACGTCTTCAACCTGTCCTTCCTGGACATCATGAGCTGTGGTTTCGGCGCGGTCATCCTGTTCTTCATGATCATCAGCGCGCAGATCTCGCTGGAGAACCAGGAGCGCCTGAAGGAGAGCATCTCGGAGATCGAGCGTCTCGAGGCACGGGTCAGCGCCGGCGAACGCCAGCTGGCGGCCCTGCGGGATGCCGCCAGCGCCACGCTCACCGA
>SKYU01000022.1 GCA_007127715.1 Gammaproteobacteria bacterium
CATCGCGCTGCTGGGGCCGGGGGTGGCTGCATTCGTCGCAGCGGTGGTCGAGCATGGCCTGCGCGGGGCCGGGCTGCTGCTGCGGCGTCTGGCGCCTGTGGATCTCGGCTGGGGGATGTGGTTGCTCGGGCTTTATGCGGTCGTGCCGCTGGCGGTGCTGGCTCTGCTCGCGGCCAGCCCGGGTCATACCCGCGACGCCATCGGCAGCGCGGCTCTGCTGTTTTTTCTGCCGCTGGTGGCCGCGTTCTCGGTGCTCCCGCGGCCGCTCGCCGTCGAGCTGGGGTTTCGCGGTATCCTGCTGCCGCTGTGTCTCCGTCGCTATCCACCGTTGCTGGCGGCTCTGTGGGTAGGCCTGGTCTGGGCGGCATGGTTTGCGCCGTTGTGGCGCTTCGGGGCGGGCGATGGTGGCGTGTCCTCGCTGCCGCTGTTCCTGGCGGTGCATGCGCTGGCGCTGGTATCGATGTCGGTGATCCTCACGCTGCTGTATGTGCGCACGGGCGGCAGCCTCGGGCTTGCGATCCTCGTGCACGCTTCGATGAACGCCGCACTCCAGCCATTCAGTGTGCTCGCCGGCCGCGGGATGCTGGCGCTGCCGCCGGTCATTCCGCATGCGGTCGCGCTGGCCCTGACAGCGCTCGCCCTGTGGGTGTTCTTCCGCTGGCGGGATCGCCGGGTTGAAGGACTCAGCGGCGGGGCGTCAGCAGGCTGAGGCCAAGGGCCTTCGCCAGCTCGGTGACTTCCGGCGGCGCCCGGGTATCGACGGTGACGGCCAGCGCCTGTTCCTCAGGCCCAAGCGGTTCGCGGCTGAGCTGCTGCTGCGAGAGCACGCGCAGATCGGCTTCCGAGGCATCCCCTCCGGCCTGGCTGCGTGCCTCGATGCGCGCGCGCAGGGTCGCTTCCGGGGCCTGGCAGTCGAGAATGCGGACCGCGACACCGAGGCGTCGGCCCAGCTCGATAAAGCGGCGGCGTTCCGCGCGCCCGAGAAAGGTGGCATCCGCGATGGCCGGGCGGCCGGCGGCGATCACGTCGCGACAGGCGGCTGCGACCCTGGCATAGGTGCGCGCGGTCCAGTCGGGCGTGTAGGCAGCATCGCTGCCGAGCAGTTCGGGCGCCTGTGCCTGCAGCAGCCGTCTGCGTTCTATGTCCGTTCGCACCCGGACCGCGCCGCAGGTGCCGACCAATGTGGCGGCCAGCGTGCTCTTGCCCGAGCCGGACAGCCCATGTGTGAGGATCAGCACGCCGTCGCGCGGGGTCAGTGCCTGCCGGGCCAGCGCCAGGTAGGTGGCAAGACGCGCCTCGGTGTCTGTGCCGCCGTCGAGTGCGGCCACCTTGGCACGCACCAGGGCGCGATAGGCGATGAACAGCGGCAGCAGCGGCAGCCCGGCATGGTCGCCCCCGTGTTCCAGCCAGGCGTCCAGCAGTTCGGCAGCCAGGCCGGCGGCGCCGCGGGCGCTGAAATCCATCAGTGCGAATGCGAGCTCGTTGAGCACGTCGCCGGTGCGCAGGGTTTCGTTGAACTCGATGCAGTCGAAGACCCGCACCCGCCCGTCGAGAAGCAGCATGTTGCCGGCGTGCAGGTCGCCATGTCCGCGGCGCACGCGGGCGGTGCGCCCCCGTGCATCGAGCAGGCCACGGTGGCGGGCGAGGTGAGCGCGTGTGGCCGCCGCCACGTAGGCGAGGTCGCCGTGCTGACGCAAGCTCAGCGGCGCCTGAGCCAGGACTGCGAAATTGTCCTCGCAGTGACGGGCCAGCGCCATGGCCTCCGCTTCGGTGCTCATCACGATCTCGCAGCCGGCCTGGAACCGGGCGAGTTCTTCGCCGAGACGCCTGATCATCGCCGGTCGGACATGGTCTTCGGCCAGAGCATGCGGCAACTCCGCGTCTGCGGGAAACCGGCGCATGTGAACGCAGACCTCGATGACCGGTGCTGCGTCCATGCGCGGGGCCTCGAGGGTGCCGCCCACGTGGCGGACGCCGAGGTAGTACTCCGGCAGCAGTCTTCGGTTGAGTTCGACCTCCCGGATGCAGGCGGCCTCGCGCCGAGCCAGCGTACTGAAATCCAGAAAGCCCAGATCGACGGGTTTCTTGAATTTCCAGGCCTCGTCCGCGCCCAGCACGATGATGGAGATATGGGTCTCGACAGGCGTGGCCACCGTTGCGGGATCACCGAAGCTGCCCGCGGCGATGAGGCGGTCGATCAACGCCCGCAATCCCTCGACCCGCCGGGAGATGTCCTCTGACATGTTCACCGCGGCTGTTCTACCATGCAGACCTGTCACCGGCCAGCGGAGAGATCGGCGTGGACACGTTCAGGGAACTCATGGGGAACGTCGGCCTGATGATCGAGGCGCTAGGTGTGCTGGTGATCGTCATCGGCGTGATCATCGGGACGGGCCGCTTCCTGTTTCGCCGCAAGCCGACTCACGCCGAGAGCTACCAATGCTACAGACAGGACGTGGGTCGCGCGATTCTGCTTGGGCTGGAGTTCCTCATCGCCGGTGACATCATCCATACGGTCGCCGTGCAGCCCACGTTGGACAGCGTGTCCGTGCTTGGGCTGATCGTGCTCATTCGGGTGCTGCTCGGTATTGCGCTGCACCTGGAGATCGAGGGTCGCTGGCCGTGGCAATCGCCCAACGGATCGGGCTCGCTCGCACTTCCTGGCACCGACGAGCGCACGCGAGGCTGAAGCGGCCGCGCGGGGCTCAGCCCTCGGAGAGTTCCAGCCAGCGCTCCAACGCAGTCTCCAGCGCGGTGTTGCACTGCTCTCGGGCCTCGAGGCGTTCCTGCACCTGCGCGTAGGGCTGGGCGTAGAACGCGGGGTCGGCAATCTCCTCATCGAGTGCCGCGAGCGCATGCTCCAGCTCTTCGATGCGCTCCGGCAGGGCGTCGAGCTCGCGCTGGAGCTTGTAGGACAGGCGCCTGCGTCCTGCCCCCCCGGCGGTCCTGGGTGCACCGGGCGGAACCGTGGTCTCAGCGGACGGGGGCGACGTCGGGACGTCGGGTGGTGGCGTGTCCTCGCCAGAGTCGGCCGGCGGACGTTCGCGCTCGGCCAGGCGCCGGCCCAGTCGCGCCCAGTCGCTGTAGCCCCCCGCGTGCCTGCGGATCTGTCCGTCTTCCTCGAACACCAACGTGCTGGTGACGACATTGTCGATGAATTCGCGATCATGGCTGACCAGCAGCAGCGTGCCGCCGTATTCCGCGAGCCTCGCCTCGAGCACCTCCAGGGTTTCGAGGTCGAGGTCATTGGTGGGTTCGTCCAGCACCAGCAGGTTGCTCGGCCGTGCGAACAGACGGGCGAGCAGTACGCGGTTGCGCTCACCACCCGACAGACTTCCCACAGGTGCCCGCGCCCGCGACGGGCTGAACAGGAACTCGCCGAGGTAACCGATCACGTGGCGCGGACGGCCACCGATGGTGACGAAATCGTGGCCGTCGGCCACGGTGTCGGCCACAGAGCGCTGGTCGTCGAGCGCGCTGCGGCCCTGGTCGAACCAGGCGATCTCCAGCCGTGTACCCAGTCGGACCTGTCCCGCCTGCGGGGCGAGCTCACCGAGCAGCAGCCTGAGCAGTGTGCTCTTGCCAACCCCGTTGTTGCCGACCAGTCCAATCCGTTCGCCGCGCAATACCGTGCACGAGAACCCGCGGATCACCGGCTGGTCACCATAGGCGTGGCTGATGTCCGTGGCTTCGATCACCTTGCGACCCGACGCCTCGCCGCTCTGTTCGATACGCAGCGCCGGTCCGCTTTCGGGTCGGAAGCGCTGGCGTTCGGCAAATTCCCGTCGCATCGCCTCCAGGGCGCGAACCCGGCCCTCGTTGCGCGTGCG
>SKYU01000111.1 GCA_007127715.1 Gammaproteobacteria bacterium
CAGGCGCTGTCGCTGATCCCTGCCGCCACCGGCGTGTTTCGGGACATGAGCCTGATCCGTTCCGAGGTTCCGGCGTGGGTGCCCGAGAACTGCACCGCTTGCGGCGACTGCTACACGATCTGTCCGGACTCGGCGATCCCTGGCCTGGTCAACACCGTCGGCGAAGTGTTCGAAAGCGCGATCCAGCGCATCGAGGGGAGTGGGACGAGCACCACGCATCTGCGCCGCGAAACCCGCAAAGTCGAACGACGCCTGCGCGAGCTGGCCAATGGCGCCGGCGCACACACCCGCGTGCGCACGCTGCTCGACCAGGCCATCCTCGAAACGCTGGCCGCCAGCGAACTGCAGGGTGAGGCGAGGACCAGCCTGGAGCAGGAATTCGGCCTGCTGACGCAGGCGCTGGGCAGCTTCGAATTCGCTCTCACCGCGCCCTACTGGACGCAGCGCGAAAAGAAGCAGCCGGGCAGCGGTGGCCTTTTCTCCGTGACCATCAACCCCTACACCTGCAAGGGCTGCATGGAGTGTCTCGCCGTCTGCGCGGACGACGCGCTGCGGCCGGTCAAGGAGACCAGCGAAGACCTGAGCCGCCTGCGCGACAACTGGGAGTTCTGGCTGAAGCTACCGAGCACCAGCCACGCGTTCAGCCGCATCGACAGCCTCGACGACAAGGCGGGCGCACTCGAGACGCTGCTGCTCGACAAGCGCAATTACGGCTCGATGGTCTGTGGCGACGGATCCTGCTTCGGCTGCGGAGAAAAGACGGTCGTGCACCTGTTCACCAGCGTGGTTTCGGCACTCATGCAGCCGCGCGTCCGGGCGTTGGTCGAAAAGCTCGACGGGCTGATCGATCGAATGGAGCAGCACATCCGCCTCCGGCTGGCGGCAGGCGTCGACCTGAGCAACAGCGAGGCCCTGGAGCGGGCGCTCACCCAGGAAGGGGACCTGACCCTGGCCAGCCTGAGCACCCACCTCGATGCGGGCAACCATCAAAGTGTGCTCGACCCGGAGTGGCTGCGATGGGCGACCCGCCTGCTGCATCGGCTGAAAGATCTCCGCTGGCGGTATGTGGAGGGACCCAACGGGCGGGGCCGTTCCGACATGGGCGTGATCAACTCGACCGGTTGCACCTCGGTGTGGGGTTCCACCTACCCGTACAATCCCTACCCCTTCCCGTGGACCTCGCACCTGTTCCAGGACAGCCCATCCATGGCGATGGGCATCTTCGAGGGCCACATGACCAAGATGGCCGAGGATTTCCGCACGGTGCGCGAAGCCGAACTGGAAGTGGACGGCCGGTACGACGCCATCGAACACGATGACTTCTTCAAACGGTTCAACTGGCAACAGTTCAGCGAGGAGGAGTGGCGGCTTTGTCCGCCAGTGGTCGCGCTGGGTGGCGACGGCGCGATGTACGACATCGGCTTCCAGAACCTGTCCCGCGCGATGGCGTCCGGCCTGCCCGTCAAGGTTCTGGTGGTCGACACCCAAGCCTACTCCAACACCGGAGGTCAGGCCTGCACCTCCGGCTTCATCGCGCAGGTGGCCGACATGGCGCCCTTCGGCACCGTGGTGAAGGGCAAGACCGAGATCCGTAAGGAAGCCGGGCTCCTCGGCATCGCCCACCGCACCAGTTACGTGCTTCAGGGGGCCATCTCCCACACCACCCACCTGCTGGAGGGCTTCATCGACGGCCTGAACGCCCGGCGCCCGGCACTGTTCAACCTGTACGCGGTCTGTCCGGTGGAACACGGTGTAGGCGACAGCGCGGCCGATCGCCAGTCCCGACTGGCGGTCGAATCGCGCGCGTATCCGCTGCTGAAATTCAACCCGGATGCCGGTGACACCTTCCAGGAGTGCCTGAGCCTCGAAGGCAACCCGGCAATCGATCAGGACTGGCCGACCTACACGCTTCACTACACGGACGCGGACGGCAGTCCCGCGAGAATGGAGCTGCCGCTCACCTTCGCCGACTTCGCCGCCACCGAGGGCCGTTTCCGCAAGCATTTCCGCCAGGCTCCGCCGGAGACCTGGAACGACGACATGGTGCCGTGCCACGAATTCCTGGACTTGAACGAGGACGAGCGCGATGGCCGATTCCCGTACATCTGGGCCGTCGATGGCCGAAACCGTCTCACACGGCTTCTGTGCTCCAGGGAGCTGACACGGTCCACTGAGGAGCGCCGCCAGTTCTGGCGGCAGATCCGAGGCATGGCCGGCGCGCTTGGCCGTGCCGAAATCGACGCCTTGCTCGACCAGGCCAAAGCGGAGATGGCACAGCAGCTCAGCTCGAAGCTGCTGGCGCTCGCGGCCGCGGGTGACCTGTCCCCGCTGACCTCCGGGATGCCATCCGGCGGAAGTGAGACCGCCGTCGCCGCCGCCAGCCCATCCGCAAGCGCGACCAGCGCCGGCTATGAGCCGGTGTGGATCGAAACCCCGGAGTGCACCGCCTGCGACGAGTGCATCGAAATCAACCCACACATCTTCGCCTACAACGACCGGAAGCAGGCGATCGTGCGCAATCCCAGGGGAGGCAGCTTCAGGGACATCGTGAAGGCGGCCGAAAAATGCACCGCGGGCTGCATCCACCCCGGCACCCCCTTCGATCCGGCCGAGAAGGACCTCGACAAGCTGATCAAGCGGGCGGAGAAGTTCCAGTGGCCCTCGATGAGCGCGTGAAGACCGGCCGGCCGGGACTTGAGGGGCACGCAACCGGTCGTGGCAGGGGATCATGGACCTCCTAGGCTGGATGCGCCGATCGGCCTGGAGCCACGGCATTCACCCGGACGACCACAAGGCGCAGACCAGCGGGAAGGCGATCCGCCGGATGGCCTTCCCGCCACAACTGGTCGTTCCACTGGCGCAGCACGTCCGAAGGCCCTCGCGCCCCATAGTTCGGGTCGGGCAGCCGGTGCGGCGCGGCGAGCGCATCGCCGAAGCCGACGGCTTCCTGTCGGTCGCCCAGCACGCTCCGGCCACTGGCGTCGTCGATGCCATCGAGCTGCGTCCGTTGTCCCGGGGCGAGATCGGCCTGGCAATCGTGATCCGCGTCTGTCTGGGCGACTGCCAGGATGCGATCGGCCACCCCCGTGACATCGATGCACTCGGGCGCGAGGAGCTCCTCGAACTGATTCAGGACTCCGGGATGGTCGGCCTGGGCGGGGCGGCGTTCCCGACCCACGTGAAGCTCTCGATCCGGCCCGAGCAGAAGGTCGACACGCTGCTGGTCAACGGTTGCGAGTGCGAGCCCTATCTGACCTGTGACCACCGGACCATGCTGGAAAGCAGCGACGACCTGATCCGCGGGATCCGGATTGCGCTGCGCATCACGGGTGCCGCCAGGGCGATCATCGGTATCGAGGACAACAAGCCCGATGCGATCGCCCGTCTGCGTGCGTTGACCCAGGCGGATGCGGACATCGCGGTCCGTGCGGTGCCCAGCTTCTATCCGCAGGGGGCGGAGAAGATTCTGCTCAAGACCCTGCTGGGCCGCGAAGTACCCAGCGGGGGCCTGATCGCCGACGTCGGCGCGACGATGCAGAACGTCGGCACGCTGGCGCAGCTGGGGCGCCTGCTGCCCCGCGGCGAGGCCCTGATCGAACGCCTGGTCACCGTCGCCGGTCCCGGCATGGAGCGTCCCGGCAACTACATCATCCCCATCGGCATGCCTGTGGGATTCGTGCTGAAACAGGTCGGGTTTGCCGGCAGCTCCAGCCGGCTTGTGCTCGGCGGTCCGATGATGGGGCAGGCGGTCGCGTCGCTGACCGTGCCGATCGTCAAGGGCAGTTCGGGCGTGCTGGTGCTGGACGCGGACACGGTGA
>SKYU01000172.1 GCA_007127715.1 Gammaproteobacteria bacterium
AGACGCGGTGCTGCGCATGCGCGACGAGGTCGCCACCGGCACCCGCCTGCAGCGCGCCATGGAAAACACCGATCTGTTCCCGAACATGGTCGTGCAGATGGTCGCCGTGGGTGAGGAGTCGGGCTCGCTGGACGAGATGTCCTCCAAGGTCGCCGACTTCTACGAGGCCGAGGTCGACAACGCGGTCGACAACCTGAGCGCGCTGCTCGAGCCGGCCATCATGTCCATCCTCGGCATCCTGGTCGGTGGTCTGGTGGTGGCCATGTACCTGCCGATCTTCCAGATGGGCCAGGTGGTCTGAGCGCCGCGCCTGCGCGCGCCAGGCGTCCGTCCGACCCATGCTCGATCTGTTGCAGGCCAACCCCCCGCTGCTGCTCGGGGTGACGGCGGTGCTCGGCCTGCTGGTCGGCAGCTTCCTGAACGTGGTGGTCTACCGCCTGCCGATCATGCTGCAGCGCGAATGGGCCACGCAGTGCGCGGAGCTTCGCGAGGAGCCTGCGCCCGAACACACGCCGGCGCGCTTCAACCTGCTGGTGCCGGCCTCGGCCTGCCCGGCCTGCGGCACGGCCATCCGGCCCTGGCACAACATCCCGGTGATCTCCTGGCTGCTGCTGCGTGGGCGCTGTGCGGCCTGCGGCACGGCCATCAGCACACGCTATCCCATCGTCGAAGCCGCCACCGCGGTGTTCAGCCTGGCGGTGATCTGGCAGTTCGGCGCCACCCCCCAGGGCGCCGCGGCCCTGCTGTTCACCTGGACGCTGATCGCCGCCAGCCTGATCGACTTCGACACCACGCTGCTGCCCGACAACCTCACCCTGCCGCTGATGTGGGCCGGTCTGCTGCTGGCGCTCACCGCCGGCGGGGCGGGTGTGTTCGCCGATCTCCCCTCAGCGGTGATCGGCGCGGCGGCGGGCTACCTCATCCTCTGGAGCGTGTACTGGGCGTTCAAACTGGTCACCGGCAAGGAAGGCATGGGTTACGGCGACTTCAAGCTGCTCGCGGCCATCGGCGCGTGGCTCGGCTGGCAGATCCTCCCGCAGGTCATCCTGCTCTCGGCGGTGGTCGGTGCGGCCGTGGGCATCGCGCTGATCGCGTTCCGCGGACGCGGCCGCGACACGGCCATTCCCTTCGGGCCCTACCTGGCGGCCGCCGGCTGGATCGCGATGGTCTGGGGCGAGGACATCAACCGCCTCTACCTTGGCGCGACCGGGCTCTAGCCCCGCGGCGCGCGCGGCGGACGGCCAGTGACCAGTGACGCCAGGTCCCCGATGCGCATCGGCCTGACCGGCGGCATCGCCAGCGGCAAGAGCGCGGTCTCCCGCGCCTTCGAGGCGCTGGGCGTGACCGTCGTCGATACGGACGTCATCGCCCGCGAAGTGGTCATGCCCGGCAGTCCCGCCCTGGAAGAGATCCGGCAGACATTCGGCGACGCGGTCGTCGCCGCCGATGGCACCCTCGACCGGCGGGGCCTGCGTGAGCAGGTGTTCGCCGACGACACGCGCCGTCGCGAGCTCGAGGCCATCCTGCACCCGCGCATCCGCGCGCTGACGCTGGAGCGCGCCGCGCAGGCCGCCGGGGACTACGTGGTGATCGTCGTGCCGCTGCTGGTCGAGACGGGCTTCGACCGCCTGGTCGACCGGGTGGTCGTGGTCGACTGCCCCGAGGCTCAACAGCTCAAGCGGCTGATGCAGCGCGACGGCCAGGACGAGGCCACCGCCCGGCGCATCCTGGCCGCCCAGGCCAGCCGGGAGGCCCGCCTGGCCCGCGCCGACCACGTCATCGACAACTCCGGCACGCTGGCCGCCACCGAGGCCCAGGTCGCCGCCCTTCATGCCGAATTGACCGCTGCCGCGCGGATTTGCTGACGCCGCCCTTCGCATAGCAGAATAGCCGGATGCCCGACTACGCGCAGCGCGCAGAGGCGGCCACCGGCGAAGCCCCGATGGTCGAATACGAGCAGCCGCTGACCGAGCGGATGCGCACCTTTCTGCGTCTGGAATTTCTCTACCAGCAGGCGGTGTTCCACGGCGAGGACGGCAGCGACTGGGGCAGCCGGGCAGCGGTCATGAGCCTGCTGGACATCCTGGCCATCCTGGCCCGAGGCGATGTCCGCTCCGAGGCACTGAAGGAGCTGGAACGCCAGGCCGAGGTGCTGCGCCGCTACCAGAGCCAGCCCGGTGTCGACCCCGGGCGCCTGGGCGCCCTGCTCGGCAACGTCGAGGAACTGCGCGACGGGCTGAACGCCAGCGGCTCGAACTACGTCCAGCAGCTGCGGGAGTCGGAGTTCCTGAGCGCCATCAAGCACCGCAGCGCCATCCCGGGCGGCACCTGCGTGTTCGACCTGCCGGACTACACCTACTGGCTGAGCCGTGGCGAGGCCGAGCGGGCCAGCCAGCTCGAGGACTGGCTGGCGATCCTGCGCCCGCTCTGCGATGCCGTCACCGAGATCCTGTGGCTGACCCGCGAGAGCGGCCGGCCCCGGCGCCAGCTCGCGCCCGGCGGCATGTACCAGCAGGCGCTCGAGCGCAACCAGACGCCCAACCTGATCCGCGTGATGATGCCGCGCGACGCCGATCTCTACCCGGAAATCAGCGGCGGCCAGCACCGCTTCACCGTGCGCTTCCTGCGCTGGTCGGGCGCCGGCCAGCGGGCGCGCCAGACCGACGAAGACATCGACTTCCTGCTGGCATTATGTTGAACGCCCAGCAGCGCAACATCGTCTGCATGAAGTGGGGCACGAAATTCCCGGCCTCGGACGTCAACCGCCTGCGCGCCATGGTCCGGCGCCATCTCGTCGCCCCGCATCGCTTCATCTGCTTCACCGATCACGCCGAGGGGCTGGATGCCGACATCGAGGCCCGGCCGCTGCCCGAGGTCGGCTGGGAGCGCGAGCCCGACATCAACGCCCACGGCTGGCGCAAGATCGGGCTGTTCGGCGAGACGCTGGCCGACCTCGAGGGCCAGGCGCTGTATCTCGACCTCGACGTGGTGATCGTCGACGCGCTGGACCCGTTCTTCGAGGGCGAGACCACATTCAGGGTGATCCGGGACTACCGGCCGATCCGCTGGCGCGGCGACAGCTTCGTCGGCAATACCTCGGTCATGCGTTTCGAGATCGGCAGCCATCCCGTCCTGCTGGAACGCTTTCGCGCGGAGTTCCCCGCCATCCGTGATGCCCTGCGCAATGAGCAGGAGTACCTGTCACATTACTTCCAGGAACGGGGGCTGCTGGAGTACTGGCCGCAGGCGTGGTG
The DNA here is from genome assembly GCA_007127715.1 of Gammaproteobacteria bacterium. Classification (GTDB taxonomy): domain Bacteria; phylum Pseudomonadota; class Gammaproteobacteria; order Steroidobacterales; family PWYM01; genus PWYM01. Next base: position 3,255 of record SKYU01000172.1, read on the forward strand.
CCCCAGCTTCAAGCGACACTGTGTCGGCGTCGGGCCGGTCACCTGGCTGCGTACACCGCGCATCCCCGAGGGGGCACGGGTGATCGTGTTTCATGGCCGGCCGAAACCCGAGGAGGCCATCGAAGGGCGCGGTGGCAAGTGGTATCGCCACATCCGCCCGACGCCCTGGATCCGCGACCACTGGGGCTGAGACCGGCCCATCGCCCCCACCCTCGATCGGGCCGCCGAGCCGGGCGCGGAGGCGCGCCGCTCGAGCGTCTGGCGGACGAGGGCATCCTGCAGCTCGAACACCCGTTCGTCACCCGCCTCCCCCCGCAGCACCACCAGGGCCTGACGCCCGCGGCGGCGCAAGCCCCGGAGCTGGAAATCCGCAACCTCTGGCGCGAGGGGTCCGCCGCGCCCCATGCCGGCAACAGACCCGGCGACACGCGGCGCGCTGCCGACGGCCACACCGGCTTCGCGGCAGGCCGCGTGCCAGCGTCGACGAAGTGCCGCGGCCCTTCGACCGGCCGGCGGGCCGGCGACCATCACGGAG
>SKYU01000076.1 GCA_007127715.1 Gammaproteobacteria bacterium
GCGCCGGCGCGGGCCCTGGCCGAGTGGAAGGCGCGCGTGCGCGAGGCCTGGCCGGGCGTGCGCCTGCGCCTGGTCGAATGTCCGCCAGCGGCCATCGAGTGCGAGGGCGAGCTCGGTATGGAGGTGGCCGTGACCCTGAACGGACTGTCCCCGGAGGACATCTGCGTGGAATGCGTGATGGAGCGCGGCCTGGGGTCGGAGGTGACGGTCCCGGTCGGCGGCCACGCGGAAAATGGCCGCCCGGTCGAGGGCCTGATGTATCTGGACGGCCAGGCGTACTACGTCGCATCGCTGAGCCCGGCAGGCGATGCCTCGCAGGGTGAGCATCGCTACCGGCTTGCGGCCGGCCTGCCCTGGTGCGGGCGGATGAGCCTGGAGATCCGCGCCCGGCCGGCGCACCCCGACCTCGCCCATCCGCACGAGCTCGGGCTCCTGCGACGGCTCGGCGAGGAGCACGGCTGAGCCGGTCGTGAACGACCGCTCCCCCGCGACAGTCGGCCGGTTCACGGTCCACGACGGCGAGGGCTTCCCGCCGGGCGCCACCCCGCGCGAGGGCGGGGTGAACTTCTCCGTATTCAGCCGCAATGCGACCGCTGTGACGCTGCGGCTGTATGCCGGAGAGCGGGATGACGCCCCCGTGGCATGCATCGAACTCGACCCGGTGCATCACAGGACATTCTTCTTCTGGCATGTGTTCGTCGAGGGCGCAGCACCCGGCATGTGGTACACGTGGCAGGTGGACGGCCCCGGTGATACGGCCGCCACCGGCATGCGCTTCGACCCCGAGGTGGAACTGCTCGACCCGCGTGCCCGGGTGGTCTCCATGCGCCGCTGGGACCGGCGTCTGGCCCGCAGTGAGGACCGGGCGCGGACCTCGATGCGTGCGCAGGTGGTCGCCGAAGGCGGCTATGACTGGGAAGGCGACCAGCCGCTCAGACGGCCTCTGGTCGACAGCGTCATCTACGAACTGCATGTCGGCGGCTACACCCGCCACGCGAGCGCCGACGTCTCCCACCCCGGCAGCTTCCGCGGCCTCATCGGGAAGATTCCCTACCTCAAGTCGCTGGGCATCACCGATGTCGAACTCATGCCGGTGATGGCCTTCGACACCCAGGATGTCCCGGATGGTGTGGCCGAACTGGGCCTGGACAATTTCTGGGGCTACAGCCCCTGCGCGTTCTTCGCGCTGCATCCGGGTTATGGTGCCGGCGGCGACATCCGCGACGAGTTCCGTGACCTGGTCAAGGCGCTGCACCGGGCCGGGATCGGGGTGATTCTCGACGTGGTGTTCAACCACACGGCCGAGGGCGGAGAAGGCGGGCCGACCATCGGGTTTCGCGGTCTGGGCAACGAGTTCTTCTACCACCTCGACCCCACCGACCGGCGGCGTTATCGCGATTATTCCGGCTGTGGCAACACGGTCAACTGCAACCACCCGGCGGTCTCGCGGCTGCTCCTGCAGTGCCTGGAGTACTGGGTGCGGGAGATGCACGTCGACGGTTTCCGCTTCGACCTGGCCAGTGTCATGACCCGCGGCGAGGACGGCGAGCCGATGGCGCATGCCCCGCTGCTCTGGAACATCGAGTTCTCGGAGACGCTGGGGCAGACGCACCTGGTCTGCGAGGCCTGGGATGCCAGCGGCCTCTACCAGGTGGGGGATTTCCCGGGGGATCGCTGGGCGGAGTGGAATGGCCGCTACCGCGATGCCCTGCGTCGCTGGCTGCGCGGCGAGGCGGGACTGCGGGGCGAGCTGGCCATGCGCCTGACTGGCAGCGCCGACCTCTACCAGACCGCCGGACAGCTGCCGGTGAACAGCATCAACTTCATCACCTGTCACGACGGCTTCACCCTGGCCGACCTGGTGAGCTACGACCGCAAGCACAACGAGGCCAACGGCGAGGACAACCGCGACGGGGGCAATCACGATCTGAGCTGGAACTGCGGGGTCGAAGGCCCGAGCGAAGACCCCGGGATCATCGCCCTGCGCAGGCGTCAGCAGCGCAATGCACTGGCGCTGCTGCTGCTGAGCCAGGGCGTGCCCATGCTGCTGGCCGGCGACGAGTTCGGCCGGAGCCAGCAGGGCAACAACAACACCTGGTGCCAGGACAACGCGCTCGGCTGGGTCGACTGGGGGCTGACCGAAACCCATACCGACCTGCTGCGGTTCACCCGCGAGATGATCGCACTGCGCCGGCGCCACCCCACACTCAGGCGCAGCCGCTTCCTGACCGGCGAGCCCGACAGTGCGATGGATGGACTGGCGGACATCACCTGGTTAGACGCCGGGGGCGGATCGCCGGACTGGAACGATGCCGGGGCACGGAGCCTCGGGTTCCGGCTGGGCGCGCGCAGCGACGAGGAGCCGGTATTGCTGGTGCTGGTGAACACGGATGCATCGCCGGTGAAGTTTGCCCTGCCACCCCCGCCGCGCGGCCCCTGGCGGCGGGCGGTCGATACCGCGCTGCCCTCCCCCGAGGACATTGCGCCCCCGGGCTCACAGGCGCCCGTCGCGCGGGCGCACTATGCGCTGGAGCCGCGCAGTGTCGTGGCCCTGGAATCGGCGTGGGAGGACTGACGCGGGCTGAAGCGGCTCAGGGACTCCGACCCATGAGGGCAGACCAGGCCAGCTCCGACCAGGCCAGCTCCGATCCGACCAGGTCGGACCAAATCAGGAAAGATCACCCAGTTTCGCTTCTTTCCTGGCGCGCCGATTTCCGCATAAGCTCGATCAGGGTCAACAACACGCTAGCGGAGAGGTTGCATGCATCGCTCCACCCTCCTCCTTGTCGCAGGCCTGCTGTTGGTCTGCGTGGCCACCGTGGTGTTTGTGGCGCAGGGCGCGCGGCCGGGAGACATGCCGGGCTCCGGCCCCGCCATACCAGGCGATGAGGCGGGCCCGACAGGCACAGCACCAGTGTCTGGGGGCGCTGCGGCGGGTGACCTGTCGACGGCCTCGCCGCCAGTCCCGGCGGCGGCCCGCCCCTCCCCCGCGGAGGCCGCCGAACCACCGGCGGACGGTCCGTTGCCGCGCGCCGCCTCGGCCTCGCCCGGCGAGCCAGAGGCGGTACTCGCGCCCGACGTCGTCGCCCGCACGGAACAGCTTCGGGCCCTGTATCCCGGCATGCTGGCGAACGCGGAGGACTTCGCAGAGCTCATGCGCGAGGCCGATGCGTTCGGGGATCAGCTCGAACGGCTGTTCGAGAGCTATCTGGAAGGTCTGACTCCGGAGGAGCAGCAGGCCGAAATCCAGCGACTCCTGCGCGGTGAGGGCGAGCTCATGGCGCTGTTCGGCGAATTCGTCGAAGAATGGAGCGATGGCGCGCTGGGGCCGGACTCGATGGCGCTGACGGGGTCGATGCTCGGCGCGATGTTAGCGGGCGAAGCCATCGATGACCTGAGCGCCCTGGTCGCGCGCGCGGCACTGGAGTCGGGGGACGATACGGCCGAGCTGATGCTGCATGTGGGGCTGGTCAGCAACCAGCTCGGCGCAGCGGAGATCCTCGAGCTGGTCCGCGCCACCGGTACGGGCCTGCCACCGTTGACGGCCGGACAGCTCGCGCTCGGCGGCCGGGTCGAGGATCTCCGCCTGCTGGCTGAGCAGGGGCAGTTCTCCTACATTGGCGAGCGCGAACCGATCAGCGGGCACAACGCCATAGGCTCGTTCGTCATCGGGCTCGGGGGCCAATCCCGCGCACCCGCGGAGCCTGCCCAGGCCGTAGAGCAGCTGGCAAC
>SKYU01000049.1 GCA_007127715.1 Gammaproteobacteria bacterium
ACGCCGCTGCCGAAGGCCGCGACGACCTCGGCAAGCCCCTCGGTGCCGGGCGCGACGACCTCGCGCGCGATCAGGTCGGTGTCGATCACGGGCACGCCCAAAGCCGCGAACGCGTCCGTCGCAGTGGTCTTGCCGCTGGCGATCCCCCCGGTCAGGCCGACGAACAGGGGGCGTTCACTCACAGCCCGACCGTGCCGAGGTACGCGCGGTTGATCGCCTCGCCCCACAGCAGCGCGATCCACCCGGCCGCGGCCAGGTACGGGCCGAACGGTATGGCCGAGTCGCGGCTGCGTCCGCCGGCGACGATCAGCGCGATGCCCACCGCCGCGCCGACCAGCGCCGAGAGCAGGATCACCTGCGGCAGCAGCTGCCAGCCCAGCCAGGCCCCCAGCGCGGCCAGCAGCTTGAAGTCGCCGTGGCCCATGCCTTCCTTGCCGGTGAGCAGCCGGAACGCGTGGTACACGCTCCACAGCGCCAGGTAACCGAAGGTGCCGCCCAGGATCGCGCTGACCGGATCGGTGAACCCGGCACCGGCCGCCGCCAGCACCAGGCCGGCCCACAGCAGCGGCAGCGTGATCGAGTCGGGCAGCAGCGTGTGGTCCAGGTCGATCACCGACGCGGCGATCAGCGCCCAGGTGAACCCCAGTGCGGCCAGGCCCTCCACCGTCACGCCGAAGCGCCAGATCACGATCACCGACAGCACGCCGGTGAACGCCTCGACCACCGGGTAGCGCACGCCTATGCCGCTGCCGCAGTCGGCACAGCGCCCGCGCAGCCACAGCCACGACAGCACCGGCACGTTGTGCCAGGGCCGGATGCGCGAACCGCAGGCGGGGCAGGTGGATGGCGGCGTCAGCAGGTTGTAGCGGGGCGCCTCGGGGGGCGCCTGCCCGTCGCCGGCCAGTTCGGCGCACTGCGCCTCCCACTCGCGCTGCATCATCACCGGCACGCGCAGGATGACCACGTTCAGGAAGCTGCCGACCAGCAGGCCGACCACGCCGGCCAGCGCAAGCGCCAGCCCGGCGTGCGACTGCAGCAGTTCGATCATGCCGGGACCGGCCGTGGGGCCCGGATCAGACCACCTGGCCCATCTGGAAGATCGGCAGGTACATCGCGATGACCAGGCCGCCGACCAGCACGCCGAGGATCGCCATGATCATCGGCTCCAGCAGCGAGCTGAGGTTGTCGACCGCGTTGTCGACCTCGGCCTCGTAGAAGTCAGCGACCTTGGAGGACATCTCGTCCAGCGAGCCCGACTCCTCACCCACGGCGACCATCTGCACGACCATGTTGGGGAACAGATCGGTGTTTTCCATGGCGCGCTGCAGGCGGGTGCCGGTGGCGACCTCGTCGCGCATGCGCAGCACCGCGTCTTCGTAGACGATATTGCCGGTGGCGCCGGAGACCGACTCCAGCGCCTCGACCAGCGGCACGCCGGCGGAGAAGGTGGTGGAGAGAGTGCGGGCGTAGCGCGCGATGGCGGATTTCTCGATGATCGGGCCGATGGCCGGGAGTTTCAGGACGATCTTGTCCAGCGTCTGGCGGAAGGCGCGGGAGCGCTTCTTGAAGTACATGAAGGTATAACCGGCCGCGACCACGGCGGCGAGGATGATCCAGCCCTGCGCCTGCATGAACTGCGAGAGGTCGATGACCATGCGTGTGAACGCGGGCAGGTCGGCACCGAAACCGGTGAACAGTTCCTCGAACTGCGGCACGACGAAAATGAGCAGGATGGCCGTGACGACGATGGCCACGACCACCACGGCTGCAGGATAGGTCAGCGCCTTCTTGATCTTCTTCTTGAGCGCCTCGGTCTTTTCCTTGTAGGTGGCGATCTTGTCCAGCAGGGTTTCCAGCGCGCCGGCCTGCTCGCCCGCAGCGACCAGGTTCACGAACAGGTCGTCGAAATACAGCGGGTGTTTGGCCAGCGCATCGGCCAGGTTCGTGCCCCCCTCGATGTCCTGCTTCACGTCCAGCAGCAGCTTCTGCATCGCCGGGTTGTCGTGGCCGTTGCCGATGATGTCGAAGGCCTGCACCAGGGGGATGCCGGCGGCCAGCATGGTGGCCAGCTGACGGCTGAAGATGGCGATGTCCTGCGGGGTGACCTTGCCCTTTTTCTGGAACAGGGTGCTCTGCTTGCGCACCTTGGTGGCGATGATCCCCTGGGCGCGCAGCTGCTGCTTGAGTTCGGCTTCTGACTTGGCCAGCAGCTTGCCGCGCTGGGTCTTGCCCTTGCGGTCCTTGCCTTCCCAGGTAAAAGGGGTTTCCTTGAGAGTGGCGCTCTGAGCCATGGCCATGGGTCCTGCAGGATGGATTCCGCCGTCGATTCTGCGCGGCGCGGCAATGCCCCGCGCGGGCATCGCTCACAGTTTAGCCTATCGTGGCCCGGGCGCTACTCGATCGTGACGCGGTTGACCTCTTCAAGGCTGGTCAGCCCGTCGCGCACCTTTTTCAGTCCCGCCTGGCGCAGGTCCATGATGCCGTCCTCCCGCGCCTGGTCCGCGATCTGTATGGCGTTGCCGCCGGCCATGATGATCCGGCCGATCTCCTCGGTGACCGGCAGCACCTGGAAGATACCCAGCCGCCCCTTGTATCCGTCGGTGCACATGTTGCAGCCGACCGGTCGGTAGACCGTCAAACCGGCGTCGATCTCCGCCTCCGTGAAGCCCTCCTTGAGCAGGGCTTCCTTGGGCACGTCGGCCGGCTCCTTGCAGTGCGAGCAGAGCTTGCGCGCCAGCCGCTGGGCGATGATCAGGCTGACGGTGGAGGCGATGGCGTAGGGCTTCACGCCCATGTCGACCAGGCGGGTCAGGGTCTTCGGCGCGTCGTTGGTGTGCAGTGTGGAGAGCACGAGGTGACCGGTCTGGGCGGCCTTGATGGCGATCTCGGCGGTTTCGAGATCGCGGATCTCACCGACCATGATCACGTCCGGGTCCTGGCGCAGGAAGGCCTTCAGCGCCGAGGCGAAAGTCAGGCCGACCTTGGGATTGACGTTGACCTGGTTGATGCCCGGCATGTTGATTTCTGCCGGGTCCTCGGCGGTGGAGATGTTGCGCTCCTGGGTGTTCAGGATGTTCAGCCCGGTATACAGCGAGACGGTCTTGCCCGAGCCGGTCGGCCCGGTGACCAGGATCATGCCGTAGGGCTTGGAGAGCGCCTCCATGTAGAGGTTTTTCTGTGGTTCCTCGTAGCCCAGTGCGTCGATGCCGAGCGTCGCACTCGAGGGGTCGAGGATACGCATGACCACCTTCTCGCCGAACAGCGTCGGGCAGGTGTTCACGCGGAAGTCGATGGCGCGGTTCTTGGACAGCCGCATCTTCAGCCGCCCGTCCTGCGGCACCCGCCGCTCGGCGATGTCCAGCCGGGACATGACCTTGATGCGGGCGGTGACCTTGGTGGCCAGCTGCACCGGTGGTGAGGCGACTTCCTTCAGCACCCCGTCGTGGCGCATGCGCACACGGAATTTCTTCTCGTAGGGCTCGAAATGGATGTCCGAGGCGCCTTTCTTGATGGCGTCGAGCAGCACCTTGTTGACGAAGCGCACGATGGGGGCGTCTTCGACATCGGCGCGGGAGACCGCCTCACCACCCTCGTCCTCTTCGTCTGAGGAGATGTCCAGCCCGTCGAGATCGAGGTCGTCATCGGCCAGCGCCGACATGCTGGTGTCGGCGGCCTCCATGACCGAGCCCAGGCGCCGCTCGAGCTTGTCCTCCTCGACCA
>SKYU01000052.1 GCA_007127715.1 Gammaproteobacteria bacterium
CTGGGTGCTGGCCGTCGCTGACGGGGTCGGTGGCCAGGCCGGCGGGCGGGATGCGGCGCTGGCCGCGCTCGCGGCGCTGGCGGACACGCTGGCCTCGATTGGCGGGGATCCGGCGCGCATGCGCGGCGCCGTGCTCGACGGGATCGAACGGGCCAACGCCGCTGTGCTCGCCCTGGGCGGCGGCGCCGCCACCACGCTGGCGGTCGCCGAGGTGGGCGAGAGCTACGTGCGCCCCTATCACGTCGGCGACTCGAGCGTGCTGCTGGTCGGTCAGCGCGGGCGGGTCAAGTTCCAGACCGTGCCGCACTCGCCGGTGGGGTTTGCCGTCGAGGCGGGTCTGCTCGATGCCAGCGAGGCCATTCACCACGAGCTGCTCCACGTGATCTCCAACGTGATCGGCAGTGCCGAGATGCGCATCGAGATCGGGCCGGAGCTGCCGCTGGCGAGCTGCGACACGCTGCTGCTTGCCAGTGACGGCCTGTTCGACAACCTGTTTGTCGAGGAGATCGTCGAGATCATCCGCTGTGGCCCGCCCGCGCGTGCCCTGGAGCGCCTGCGCGCCCGCACCGCACTGCGGATGCGTGGGCCTTCCGAAGAGGATGGAATCCGCCTGCCGAGCAAGCCCGACGATGTGGGCATGCTGCTGTTTCGCCGACACTCGCCGGCGAGCGCGCGGGCCTGGCAAGGGCATGAACCGGCGACCTGCGACTGGCTGAGTGCCGTCGGTACGGCGTGAGACTCGCGACAGCCCGCAGCGCCCGAGCGCCAGAAACGGCGCTGGACTTGTCCAGTTCGCTCGGTTAAACACGAGGATCGGCCGCAAGGCGCAGGGTGCAAGCGCATGACCAATGATGATGCCGGGGGACGGCGCGAGCCGCGGTATCGCGAAGTCGCCGACGTGCTCATTGACGAGATCGGCGCCGGGCACTTCGGCGTCGGCGACCGGCTGCCGGGCGAACTGGAACTCACCCGCCGTTTCCGCGTCAGCCGCCACACGGTCCGCGAGGCTCTGCGCCTGCTGGAGCAGTTGGGCATGGTCGGGCGGCGGCCCGGCGTGGGCACGGTGGTGCGGCGCGACCAGGCGCCCGTGCGCACCCATCACCGGTTGGTCGCGATCAACGAGTTCCTGCGTTACCCCGGCGAGACCCGCCTGCAGGTGAACGGGTCCGCCCTGCTGACGCTGGACGGCGATCAGGCGGGGTTGCTGGGGTGCCCGCAAGGCGAGCAGCGCCTGCGTCTGACGGGTGTACGCCGCTGCGTGGATGATGGCATGGCGGTGTGCTGGACGGAGCTCTATCTGTTGCCCGCCTACGGAGCCGTCGCCGGAATGATCGGCCAGGATGACCGGCCCGTGTACCGGCTGATCGAGGAACGTTACGGAGAACAGCCCCGCCATGTCGAAGTTCAGATCAGCGCGGTCGAGATGAACGCCGAACAGGCCAGGGCGCTGGATGTGCCCGAGGGCAGTCCGTCGCTGCGCGTGGTCCGTCGTTACCGCAACACCGGCGACCGACCCTACGAAGTATCGGTCAGCGACCACCCGTCGGATCGGATCACCTTCACGCTTGGCTTCCAGCCGGAGGTCGAACTGCCGCCGTCGCGAAGTTGAACCCTGCGGCTTGCACCCGCGGCAGCGCTCGCGCAGCATCTGCCCGCCCGAGGCCGATGCAGGAAGTTGTCATGAGTCCAGATTCGCCCCGCGCCGAGTGCGCACACCGTCTCGCAGGGTTTGCACTCGGACTCGACCTCCGGCGGGTGCCGGCGCCGGTGATCGAGCGCGCCTGCCTGCATGTGCTCGATGCGCTGGGCGTGGCGCTGGCCGCGACGGGCTATGCCTTCGCCGAGCGCAGTCGCCAGGCGATTGGCGGCCTGGCCGGGCGTGGTGACTCGCCCGTGATCGGCTGGCCGGATCGTCTTCCGATGCGTGATGCCGCGTGGCTGAACGGGCTGCTGATCCACGGGCTCGATTACGATGACACCCATGGCCCGAGTATCGTGCACGCCTCGGCAAGTGCCCTGCCGGCGGTGCTCGCCGCTGGCCTTGCGCGCGGGGTCAGCGGTGGCCATGCGCTGGCGGCCTATCTGGTGGCAATGGAGGCCGATGCGCGGATTGGCGCCGTCGACGGGCGTTTCCAGAAACAGGGATTCCATCCGACCGGCGTGGTCGGCGCCTTCGGCGCCACCCTGGCGGCAGGGCGGTTGATGGGCCTGGACTTCCAGGGGCTGAGCCACGCCCAGGGCATTGTGCTCAGCATGGCGAGCGGCAGCCTGCAGTTTCTGGAGGACGGGGCCTGGACCAAGCGCATGCATCCCGGCTGGGCGGCCTCGGCCGCGCTGCAGGCGGGGGCGCTGGCGGCCGGGGGGTTCACCGGGCCGGCGCAACCCTACGAGGGGCGTTATGGCCTCTACCGCACCTACCTGGGCTACGACGGCGGCGAGGCTCTGGGACAGCGCCTGGAGTCGTTGGGCGAGTCCTGGGAGATGCTGCGTGTCGGGATCAAGCCCTATCCGGTATGCCATTTCAACCACGCCTTCGCCGACGCGGCGCTGGCGCTGCGCGCCGAGCATGGTCTGGTGCCCGGGGACATCGAGCGCATCACCGTGCGTATCCATCCCGAGCAGGTGCCGGTGGTCTGCGAACCGGTGGCGGCCAAGTGCCGGCCACGGACCGACTACGAAGCGAAATTCAGCGTGCAGTTCGTGGTGGCGGCCGCGCTTGCGCGTGGGCGGTTCACCCTCGATGAACTCGAACCCGATGTGCTGGCCGACGAGACCGTGCTGGCGCTCGCGGCGCGCTGTGGTTACGAGGCCGATCCGACCTCGGCCTATCCACAGGTGTTCCCGGGCGAAGTGGTGATCGAGACCCGCGACGGGCGGCGACTGGCGCATCGCGAGGCGGTCAATCGGGGTGCCGATGGCCGTCCCCTGTCGGCGGCCGAGATCATCGCCAAGTTCGAGGACAACGCCGCCCGCATCATGCCGGACGCGGCGGTGGACGAACTGCGCGAGCGGACGCTGAACCTGCCGGCGCTGGATTCACTGGCCGACCTGGCCGAGGCGTTCACCGCCGAGCCCTGAACCCGGGAACCGGTGCCCGGGCACCCGGCCCGGCAGGCGTCACGCGCGCCGGCGGGCGGTCTGCAGGGCATCCAGCGCCTGGCGGTAAGCCTCCTTGAAGGCCTCGTCGTACAGCGGTGGAAAGTGTTCGCCCGTGTGTCGGGTGAGCGCCTCGTAGAGTTCCGCATACTGCGCCCAGCGCCTGGCGTGTGCGGCACCGGGCAGGAGTGAGCGGCGCTTCTGGCCCTCGTCGAAGCGCTCCTCCAGGGCCGCCGGATCGAGATGTTCCAGAAAGCCGAAGAAGGCTTCCCGGCTGGCACGCCAGGTGGCCGCCTCGTGCTCGCGGATGTCACGGAAGGCCTGGCGCACGGCACTGACCGGGGGAAGGTACTCGGGGCTGCCATCGCGCAGCAGCCGTGCCATGGCCTCGGGGGCATGGGTGGCGAACTTCAGCGGGTTGTTCTCGCGGGGCTGGATCGCGGTGGTGCCCAGGCCGAGCGCGGACTTGTGACGCGCGCGATCCTGCAGGACCTCACCCAGGCCGACCACCGTTTCACGGAACAACTGGCCGAGCGTGGCCATCAGGGTGTCTGCATCCAGCCCGGCGACGCTGTCGGCCTCGAGCCCGGCCGCGCGCAGGAAGGCCTGC
>SKYU01000063.1 GCA_007127715.1 Gammaproteobacteria bacterium
CGACAGCCGTGGATACATGCCCGGAGAACTCGATCCCATGGACTGCCGCCGCGGCGACGATGGCATCGAACGCCTCACGCGCGAGGCCGGGATGGAGTTTCAGGAAGTCATAACCCGCGGCAGCCTGTTCCGCCACCATCCTCGCGCCATCCTCGGGGCTGCGCACGCTGTTGCCATTGAGCGAGGGCCCGGAGGTGTAGATCCGCGGACCGGGCAGGTCTCCCGCGGCCACGGCCTCGCGCAGCTCCAGGTGCCAGGGCTCCCCGAGCATGCCGCGAATGGTCGTCACGCCATGGGCGAGGTACATGTAGAGCACGTCCTCGGCGAAGCTCTGCTGACCGTGTCCGGGAATATGCGCGTGCATTTCACCCAGCCCCGGCAGCAGGTAGGCGCCGGCTGCGGGAATGATGTGATAGCCACCGAGGATCTCCGGGGAGACCTCCGCGGCATCGACCACACGCTCTATGCGTCCGGCACGAATGAACACGTGGCGGTCCTCGAGCACCGTCTCGCGGTCCATCGGTACGACGTTCACATGGGTGAAGACCCAGGCCTTGTCAGCCGCCTGTGCCAGTGTCGCGCCCACAAGCGCCAGCACCAGCAGCGCCATCCTGATCATGAGCTACTCCCGTTCTCCAAGCGACTGCAGCGCCGTATCCACGATATCGGCGTGATCGAAAGCCAGCACAGGCAGCACATCGGTCCCGAACCAGGCGGCTTCAGCCGCATCGCTGCCGGCATCCGGACCCGTGGCTGCCGGCAGCTCGCCGAGGTAGACCACGCTGATGACCCGTTCGCGCGGATCCCGGCCGGGGGTGCCCCAGGTGCCCAGCTGTCGCAGCGGACCGGCAGCGAGGCCCGTCTCCTCGAGCAGTTCCCGGCGCGCCGCGTCCTCGAGGTCCTCGTCGATGTCGACGAACCCCCCTGGCAGCGCCCAGTGCCCCGCAAACGGTGGCGACGCGCGCCGCACCAGCAACAGTCGACGACGCGCGGGCATGCCCGCAAACAGCGCAACATCGACGGTCACCGCGGGGTGGGGATAGCGATAGGTGTACACGCGACCGTCGAGCGCGGTTCAGGCGACTTTCGCCATGCGGGGCGGCCGCCCGAGCACACGGCCGATCTGCCGGTGCATGTTCTGTACGCCGATCTCGTTACGCCCGATGATGACGTTGCGCTCGATCCCGGAATCGATGCCCCGCTGCACCATCTCGCCCAGCCAGTAGTCCTCGTCGATCACCACCCGGGTGATCATCTCGAAGAATGCCCGGTAATGCCGCTCCTCGGCCTCGTCGGCCGGTGGACGCGGGAGAAACAGGGACTGATAGACCACCGAATTGCAGGCATCAACCGGGTAGACCCGCCACAGCTGGAAGTGATCCTCCACGACGAAGAACACCGTCGCCGGAAACGCGTAGTACACGAAGGACACATGATCGCGCGGCCGCCACTGTGAGCGCGGCCTGTCCTTCAGCTCGCCGATCGTGAGTTTCGGCGCCGAGAGCCTGTGGTTGGGACCGATCTGGCGATAGTGGCAGATGTTGTTGTAGCTGATGGCGCCGATGGTGTTCGGGTGCAGGGCGGCGAAATGATAGAACTCGTGGTAGCCCTCGAGCAGCGACTTCCAGTTCTGCCGGACGGGAATGCGCGTGGTATCGAACAGATGATGATCATGCAGACCGAACCCGGCCATGTCGCGACCGAGTTCGTCCTGCACCGCGGCGATATCCAGCCTGCCGTACGGGTCGGCGAGCACGTAGATCATGCCGTCGCGCTCGGCGACCGGCAGCGGCGTCAGACCGAGCTGACCTCGATCGCAGTTCGGGAAGCCCTCCCGCCCGGGGATGCCCCGCAGCCGGCCTTCCAGCGTGTAGGTCCAGGCGTGATAGGGGCAGGACAGCACCCCCCCTTGCAGCTGTCCGCTGCCCACGGCCACCGGTGCGCCCCGGTGACTGCAGACGTTCAGGAAGGCGCGCACGCGATGCTCGCGATCCCGCAGCAGCAGAATGGGAACGCCCGTATCGTCGAAGGTGAAGTAGTCACCCGGTTCGCGCAGCAGACAGCTTGGCCCGACGCACAGGGGGTGCTCGCGGAACAGCCGCCGGGTCTCCTCGGCGAACTGGGCCGGATCCCGGTAGATGGCATTGGACAGGATCATCTCGGCATCGTCGAGACAGGTGGCCTTGCGATCGACATAGTCGATCAGGATAGCGGCCTCGGCCGCGAGCGCTTCAGCATCCATGAGTCCCCCTCCCCCGAAGGCTGTACCTGCCATGGCAGCCTAAACCGCTCCCGAACGCCACGCAATCGTCAGGCGCCACGGGTCGATCGAGCCTGACGCCGCGCGCCCGACGCGATAGACTTGGAGACTCATGCGAATCGAGGAGCGCTCATGCAGATCGAGCAGGACACCGTCGTGCATATCCACTACACGCTCAAGAGCGATGCCGGGCAGGTGCTCGACAGCTCCGAGGGCAACGCGCCGCTGGGTTACCTGCACGGTAACAGCAACATCATTCCAGGCTTGGAAAAGGCCCTGGACGGGCGCAGCGAGGGCGACAGCTTCGAGGTCAGCATCCCGCCGGAAGACGCCTACGGACCGCGGGACGAGTCCCTGCTGCAGGCCGTCCCGAAAAGCGCGTTCGAGGGGCTGGGCGAAATTCAACCCGGCATGCAGTTCCAGGCCCAGACCGACCAGGGCCCGCGGATCGTGACCATCGCCGAGGTGGCGGAGGAATCGGTCACCGTGGACGGCAATCACCCACTCGCCGGTCAGACGCTCAATTTCGCCGTCGAGGTCGCCGGCGTCCGCGAGGCCACCTCGGAAGAACTCGCCCAGGGCCAGGTGCAGGGCTGAGCACATGTGCAACGTGACCGGCCCGCTCAGGTAAGCCCCATGGCCAGGGTCGGTTTCGTCAGCCTGGGCTGCCCCAAGGCACTGGTGGACTCCGAGCGCATTCTCACCCAGCTGCGCGTCGAGGGCTACGAGATCTCGCCAACCTACGAGGCGGCCGACCTGGTGATCGTCAACACCTGTGGCTTCATCGACGAGGCGGTCCATGAATCCCTGGAGGCGATTGGCGAGGCTCTGGACGCCAACGGCCGCGTCATCGTGACCGGCTGCCTCGGCGCGCAGCCAGAGACCATCCTGTCGCGCCACCCCGGCGTGCTGGGCGTCACCGGACCGCAGGCCTATGAAGAGGTGATGGCCGCCGTTCACGAGGCGGCGCCTCCGGCACATGACCCGTTCGTCGATCTGGTGCCACCACAGGGCATCCGGCTCACCCCGCGGCATTTCGCCTATCTCAAGATCTCCGAAGGCTGCAACCATCGCTGCAGTTTCTGCATCATCCCCTCGATGCGTGGCGACCTGGTCAGCCGGCCGATCGGCGAGGTGATGCAGGAAGCCGAACGGCTGGTCGACGCGGGGGTCCGTGAGCTGCTGGTGATTTCGCAGGACACCAGCGCCTACGGCGTCGACCTGCGCTACCGGACCGACTTCTGGCAGGGGCGGCCTCTTCGGACGCGCTTCCTGGAACTCTGCCGCGCACTGGGATCGCTCGGGGTCTGGGTGCGGCTGCATTACGTCTACCCCTACCCTCACGTCGACGAGGTCATCCCGCTGATGGCAGAGGGGCGGGTGTTGCCGTACCTGGACATCCCCTTCCAGCATGCAAGCCCCCGCATTCTCAAGCTCATGCGCCG
>SKYU01000038.1 GCA_007127715.1 Gammaproteobacteria bacterium
AGCATGAACACGAGCATGAACACGAGCATGAACACGAGCATGAACACGAGCAGCATCGCCACCATGATCATGGGCATCATGGTCACGGTGGGGGATGACGGTCTGCGCAGAGGTCAGCGCTGTTCGCGTTTTCGCTGAGGGGGGTCGGTCTGCAGGGCGTCCGCGTCCTGCAGACCAGTCTCGGAGAGCACCCGCAGTTTGACGGTCCCGGTGTCCTGCTTGCGGGGCCGGGACTCTTCGAGCGCAGCGAGGCCCGCGGCGAGAGACTGCTGCCTGGCCTCGCCGGGGCGGTCGTGCTCGGCCGCGAAGGTGGCGTCCGGGTCTTCGGCGCCGCCCGCGAGCAGGCGCGGATCGATGCGCCGGCTGCGCATCGTATTGTTGAGGTCGTCTTCCAGTGAGGTGATGAGCGACTGTTTGGCGGCGAGTTCCTGCTCCAGGGTCTCGATGCGATGTTCACGATCCGACAGGTCGCGTTTCAGTGCGGCGACGCGCTGGATGTCGCGTTCCATCGACTCGATCAGTTCGCTCTGCGCCATCAGACGGCGATGCAGACCGGAAGGTGACAGGCGCTCGTCCTCGCCCTCGACCACACGGTGGGTTTCGTGTGGCACCGGCGGGGGCGCGGGATCGTCGTCGCGGCGCATGCTCTCCTGCAGGCGACGGTAACGTTCCTGCAACGCACGATGTTCTTCCTCGGCCTTGTGCCTGGACTGGCGCAGCGTATCGATGCCGCTCTTCAGCGCGAGATTCGCACGCTGTCGCTGGCGCAGTTCCGCCACCAGCTTGCCCGCGAGCCTGCGTCGGCGGCGCGCCCAGCGGGCGCGCAGCTGCAGTCCCGCCATCTCGGCCCGCAGGCTGTCCAGGCGCTCGGTATCCAGCAGGTGGCGTTCTTCGAGGCGACCGCATTCGAGATCGCGGGCCGCGAGCTTCTCGTCGGCCCGACGCAGTTGGGTCAACGAATCCTCCAGCTCCTGCTCGAGGGTCTGGCAGCGCGCCGTGCGTTCCTCGAGCGCCTGCTCCCGGGTCTGCAGGGTTTCGCGCAGCGCCGCCGCAGCGGCGGCCTCGGCCCGGCTTTGCGAGAGTTCGGCCTCCAGCGCTGCAATACGCTCGGCAGACTCGCGCAGTGTGCGGGCGAGCATATCAAGGGCTTGCTCGGCGGGGGTCGGCGTGTCGCTCATCTCTGTGCAGGGTTTGTGCTGGCAGGGGACGCATAGCACACTAGCGCCCGGTCGCCGGTGGGGAGAGGACATGCATCACGGTTTTGACATAAAGGTGGCCCGCTGCGGGACCCCCCGGGGGCGGACCCGTGGATGAACCTGCCGCGATCGCCCTGGCCGAGCGCCTGCTGGAAGAGGCGGGACGCGAGGCGCTGCGCTATTTCCGCAACCCGATGGACGTCGAGGACAAGGCCGCAGGCGAGGGCTTCGATCCGGTGACCGCGGCGGACCGAGCGGTCGAGACCGCGCTGCGGCGTGGCCTGGCCGAGGCCTGGCCGGCCGCCGGCGTTCGCGGCGAGGAGTACGCCGACACGCCGGGTGCGGGCCACGACCAGTGGCTGATTGATCCCATCGACGGGACACGCGCCTTCATCACCGGCATGCCGCTCTGGGGCGTGCTGCTGGGGCTGCTGCATGAGGGTCTGCCCCGGCTGGGGTTCATGCACCAGCCGTATCTCGGCGAGACCTTCGGTGGCAACGGTCGCGCGGCCTGGCTGCTGCACGCCGGCAGGCGGCAGCCCCTGCGTTGCCGGCCGACGCCGGCGCTCGCCGATGCCGTGCTCTACACCACGCACCCGGAGTCCTTTGCCTCGCGTGCCGACGCACAGTGCCATGCGCGGCTGGCGGCGCAGGTGCGGCTGTCGCGTTACGGTGGGGACTGCTACAGCTACTGCATGCTGGCTGCCGGCCATGTGCAGCTGGTGGTCGAGTCGGGACTCCAGGACTATGACATTCTGCCGCTGGTGCCCATCATCGAGGGTGCCGGGGGCGTGGTCAGCGACTGGCGTGGGCAGCCGCTGCGCGGTGGTGGGCAGGTGCTTGCCGCGGCCGATCCCGCGCTGCACGCGCAAGCGCTGGCGGTGCTGGCGGGCGGCTGAGCCGCCCCCAGACCAGCGCCTGCGCGGCGCGGGGTTCAGTCGTCGGCCGCCGGCCCGGTGCGCAGCGTGACTTCGTGGACACCCTGGCGTGCCGGCGCGGTCACGAAGCCCAGATCCCGCGCCAGGGTCAGCATCCGGTGGTTGTCCTGCAGGACCTGGCCGACGACCTCGCCGACACCGGTCTCGCGGCAGTAGCGGACCAGCTTTTCCAGCAGGATGCGCCCCAGACCACGCCCCTTGATATCCGAGCGCACGATGATGCCGAATTCGGCGCGCAGGCGGTCCGGATCGGTGACCGCACGCACCACCCCCAGGGTGCGCCCACCCTGACCGGTGTCGCACGCGATGAAGGCCATCTCGCGACCGTAGTCGATCTGTGTGTAGCGAGCCAGCTGCGAGTGCTCGAGCACCTTCATGACGCCGAAGAAGCGGAAGCGGATGTCCTCGTCCTGCAGATGTTCGAAGAACTCCCGATGCGCCGGCTCGTCTTCCGGGCGGATGGGCCGCAGCACCACCTCGCGCCCCTCGAATTCGATCCGTTCCTCCAGCCATGCAGGGTAGGGCGAGATCGCCAGCTCGGGCCGGGGGCCGTCCTCGAGGGCGCGAAGCTCGATGCGGGCATCCAGCGCCAGGACGCCTTCGGCATCGGCGATCAGTGGATTGATGTCCAGCGAGGCGACGTCTTCGAGATCGGCGACCAGCCGCGAGATGCGGACCAGCGTCTCGCAGATGAGGTCGATGCGTGCGGCGGGCCGCCCGCGGTAGCCGGCCAGCAGCCGCGAGATGCGCGTACGCTCGATCAGTTGCCGGGCCAGGGCCATGTTCAGCGGTGGCAGGGCGATGGCGCTGTCGCGGATCACCTCCACGCCGGTACCGCCCTGTCCGAACAGCAGGACCGGGCCGAAGATCGGGTCGGTGTGGCTGCCGATGATCAGTTCGTATGCGCCGGGTCGTCGGGCCATCGCCTGGACGGAGAAGCCCTGCAGCCGTGCGCGGCCGTGCGCGGCCACGCGGCGGGCGATGCCATCGGCGGCGTCACGCACGGCCTCGGCGGAGTCGAGATCCAGCACCACGCCGCCGACATCGGACTTGTGAGTGATGTCCGGTGAAAGTACTTTCAGGGCGACGGGGAAACCGATTTCCCCGGCGATGTGCACTGCCTCCTCGACCGTCGCCGCGACCCGGGTGTCGACCACGGGGATGCCGTAGGCCGCAAATACCCGTTTGGCCTCGACCTCGGTGAGCCAGCGGCGCCGCTCGTCACGGGCGGTGCGGATGAGGCTGCCAATGTCCTCGGGATCGATGTCGGGGATGCCCGGCAGGGTTTCCGGCATCTCGGTCAGCGCTTCCTGGTTTGCCCGATACTCCAGCATGCGCATGAAGGCCGCCACCGCGTCTTCCGGGGCGTCGAAGCTGGGCAGACCCGCGGCGGCGAATCGCCTTGCCGCCTCGCGTGCCGAGGCGCCGCCCAGCCAACAGCCGAGGATCGGCTTGCGGCTGGTCGAGGCCGCGTCCGCGAGCGAGGTGGCGATGTCCGGGCTGGCGGCCAGCGCGGTCGGGGCATGCACGATCAGCACGGCATCGCAGGCAGGATCCTCCAGCAGGACGCCCAGCGCATCCCGATACCGCTGCGGAGAGGCATCACCGATGATGTCGACCGGATTCCCGCGTGACCAGTTCTCCGGCAGCCGTTCATCCAGCGCCTCCAGCGTGACCGGCGAGAGCTCTGCCAGCTGGCCGCCGCGTTCGATCAGTGCGTCCGTGGCGAGGATGCCGGGGCCGCCGCCATTGGTCAGGATGGCCAGGCGCGCACCCTGCACACTGCGGGTCCGCCCAAGTACTTCGGCGGTGGTGAACAGATCCTCGATGCCATAGACCCTGAGCGCGCCCGCCCGGCGGATGGCAGCGTCGTAGACGACATCGCTGCCGGCCAGCGCGCCGGTATGCGAGGCGGCGGCCTTGGCGCCCTCGGGCACCCTGCCGGCCTTGACGATGATCAGTGGCTTGTTGCGGGCCGCGGCGCGCGCCGCCGACATGAACTTGCGTGCCTCGCGCAGTGATTCCATGTACAGCAGGATCGCGCGGGTCCCGGCATCGCTGCCGAGATAGTCGATGACGTCACCGATGTCGACATCGAGGCAGTTGCCCATGGAGACGAAGCAGGAGAAACCGATACGCCGTTCGCTGGCCCAGTCGAGCACGGTCGTGGCGAGGGCGCCCGACTGGGTGATGAAGGCGATGTTCCCCGGGCTCGCCCCGTCCGGCGCGAAACTCGCATTCAGACCCAGTGCGGGTACGATCAGCCCCACGCAGTTCGGGCCCAGGATGCGCAGGCCGTGGCGGCCGGCGGCCGCCAGCATCTCGGCTTCCAGATCGCGCTTCGCGCCGCGGCTGGCCTGCTCGAAACCGGCGGTGATGACCACCGCGGCACGGGTGCCGCGTTCGCCCAGCGCGTCGATGATGCCGGGAATCGTCGCCGGCGGGGTACAGATGACCGCGAGATCGGGCGGCTCGGGCAGCGCCGCGGTATTTCGGAAGGCCTTCAGCCCGCCGACTTCGCGGTGCTTCGGGTTGACCGGGTAGAGCGCGCCCGGGAACCCGCCGCTGACCAGGTTGTGCATGACCGCGGCGCCGACGCTGCCGGCGCGGTCCGAGGCGCCGAACAGTGCCACCGAGCGCGGGCGGAAGAGTTGATCGAGATGGCGTACAGACATGGCGTGATGATCTCAGATCCGCGTGACAGGTTCACGACGCCGCGCAGATCTGCAACGCCGCCGAACGCTGCGCTACACTCAGTCACCTGACCCACGCGGCACTCCACCTGCCGCTCGCCCGCTCCGCTGGTGACCCCGCATGACCGTTCCGTCCGCATCCCCGCTTCAGGCGTCGCCCGAGGCCAGCCTTGCCGATGCCCTGCGCAACACCTGGCCGCTGCTGCTCGGCTTCGCGCTCATCATGCTGGGGGGTGGACTGCAGGGCACCCTGCTCGGGCTGCGCGCGGCGATCGAGGAGTTTCCCACCCTGGCCACCGGCCTGATGATGTCGGCGTACTACCTGGGGTTCCTCCTCGGTTCGCTTGCCACCAGCCGACTGGTCGCGCGGGTGGGCCATATCCGGGTGTTCGCCGCGCTGACGTCGCTGGCCTCGATGACCATCCTGGTCCACTCGGTGGCGGTGGATGTCTATGCCTGGGCGGCCCTGCGGCTGCTCTCGGGGATCTGTTTCGCCGGGATCTACATCGTCGCCGAGAGCTGGCTCAACGATCGCGCCAGCAACCAGACGCGTGGGCGTATCTTCGCCATCTACATGATGATCAACTTCGCCGGCCTGGCCGCCGGGCAGTTCCTGTTGAACCTGGCCGACCCGGCGCTGCCGGGGCTGTTCATGCTGGTCTCCGTGCTGGTGTCGCTGGCGGCCGTGCCGCTGGTGCTGAGCTCTCGCCAGGGGCCCAGTTTCTCGCGCCCGGCGGCGCTCGCGCTGCCGGTCATCTACGCGCGTTCGCCGATGGCGGTGGTCGGCGTCGTGGCAGCCGGCCTGTCCTCGGGGGCGATCTTCGGCATGGCCGCCGTGTTCGCCGCCACGACCGGCCTGAGCGTGGCCCAGACCGCGAGCTTTGTCGCCATGCCGATTGTCGGTGCCATGCTGCTGCAGTGGCCGCTGGGCCTGCTGTCCGACCGGATCGACCGCCGCCGCGTGATCAGCCTGGCGGCCGGGCTGGCCCTGCTGGCCGCGCTCGCTACGCTGTGGGCCAGCGCGGGTTCGCCGCTGTTCTACCTGTCGATGCTGCTGCTCGGCGGCACCACGCTGCCCGTCTATGGCATCGCGGCCTCGCACCTCAATGACCAGCTGGCGCTGGACGAGATGGTCGCAGCGAGCAGCACCCTGATCCTGCTCTCGGGGGTCGGGGCGGCGGCCGGCCCGCTGTTCGTGTCGGTGCTCATGGGCACGCTGGGCAGCGTCGGGTTTCTCTGGTTCTTTCTGGCGGTCAGCGTCGTGCTGCTGGGCTTCTCCGTGTGGCGGCTCTACCTGAGCGCAGGCCCGGATGACGACAGCAAACGGCCCTGGGTGGCGACCCGGCCGGCCGTTTCGCCCGTGGCCGTGGAAATGGCGACCGAGGCGCAGGTGGAGGCGGTCGAGGCTGCTGAAGCGGAGGCGGTTGAGGCGGAGGCAGCCGAAGCAGCCGACGCGGCGTCAACGGCTCCCGAGCCTGTCAAGGGGGCGGGGTCGCGACCACCGTCCGGCCCTCCCGCCTGAGACCCGCCTCACAGAATCGGCCACAGACTGCGCGTTCGGCGGGCGAGGCTTCCTATACTGGCCGTACTGCCGGCATGGGCTCCCCAGTGGCCGGCGTTTCGGGATGGTCGAGGGATGGAGCGTGAATCCGCAGTCGTGATGCCGGGCGGTGACGTCCCATCGACGGCGTCTGTTCCCTCCGCCGATACTCCGGCGGTGCCATCGATGGGGCACGAGGCGATCGACAGCCTGCTGGCCGAGAGCAGCGTCCCGGTGTTGGTATTTACCGGGGACGAGCAGCTGTTGTCGACCTTGTCCAGCACCGGCGGCGGTCAGCACCCTGTGCATGGTACCAGCGAGGAGGCGGCGGCCATGGCGCTGCTGGCCCGCCTCGCGCCCGGTGTCCTGGTGGTCGATGCCTCGGCCTGTCCGGATGTCCCGGGTCTTTGCGCGCGTATGCATCGGCATCAACCGGGCCTCGTCACCGTGGTGGTCGCCGACCGGGCCCTGGCCGGGGACCTCATGCGCCTGGTCGGCGAGGACGGTGTGCTCAGGGTCCTCCCGGCGCCGTTGTCTGCCGGACAGGCACGCCTGGCCCTGGAGGCGGCGGTGCGGCGTCACCTGGCGCTGGCGGCCGTCCAACATGATGAGCTGCCGGATGCGCACCGGTCTGCGGACTCCCCGCCCCCTGCTTCCAAAGGGCCTCGTGCGGCGCTGTTCGCGGGCAGCGCCGTGGCCGTGGTGGTGTTGGCTGCGGGAGGGGCATGGTTGCTGTTGGGCAATGATCTGGCACCGTCGCCGCCGGCATCTGCCGTTCTCGACGGTGGCGGGGAGCTTGCGGGCGGGCGCAGCCCGGCCCAGGCCTCGGTGCCGGTTCAGGTGCCGGCGGATACCGGTGCGGGCTCGGGTGATGTGCCGGCGCTGGAGCGCGCGCGTCTGCTCGAGCAGGCGGAGGCGGCGCTGGCGGCGGGACGGTTGCTTGGACCCGCGCCCGAGAGCGCCGAGGCCCTGTTCCGCGGCGTGCTGGCGGCCGACCCCGCCAACGGACGGGCACGACTCGGTCTGGAGCGGGTCTGGCTGGCCGAGATGGCCCTGGCCGAGCAGGCGGTGGCGGCGGGGGAGCTGAGCCTCGCCGAACAGCGCCTCCAGGCGGTGGCCGAGCGTGTGCCTGGGCACCCGCGCCTGCTGATGTTGCGCGAGCGGCTGCGGCAGGCCACGCCGGTCCCGCTCGAGACCTCCGCAGCGGCGGATGACCCGGTCGCCGTGGCGGCCGAGTCCGTGCCTGTCGATGCGATCCCGGCCGAGCCGCCGGCGGAGGAGGCTGCGCTCGCGTCCGACGAAGCTCTGGCGCTCGCCCGCGCACAGCGCGACCTGCTCGCACTGGTGCAGGCGCGGCTGACGGGTGGTGCGCTGGTGAGTCCCAGGGGGGACAGCGCACTGGATTATCTGCAGGCCTTACGCGAGACGGGGGCGTCGCCGGCGATGCTGTTTGTCGCCGAGCAGCAGCTCGCCCGGGCGTTTCTGGTACAGGCCGAGTCTGCCCTCGCCCAGGGTGGGTTCGCGGACGCCGAACAGGCCCTTGCTCGGGCGCGGGCGCTGGGTGTCGTGCCGCTGGAGATCGCGGCTGCCGAGAGGACGCTTGCACGGGCCCGGCGGCTGGCGGAGGCGAGGCTGCGAGTGGTGCCGGAGAGTACGCTGGAGCGCCTGGATTACCATGCGCCCGAATACCCCCGACGGGCCTACCGCAGCAACCAGGAAGGCTGGGTCGAACTGGGCTTCAGTGTCGGACTCGATGGTTATCCGATGGACATCCGGGTGCTCGCGGCCGAGCCGCCCGGCGTGTTCGAGGAGAGTGCAACCGCCGCGCTGGCGCGCTGGCGTTACCGTCCGGTCGAGTTCGAGGGGCAGACCATCGAGCAGCGCGCCGAGGTCCGGATCCGCTTCGAGATCCGCTGACCCGTCGCCGCGCCCGCTTCAGGAGGCGGACGCTGACGCTGTGCCTTCCGGGGCTTCGCGACGGTGGACGAGGTTGGTGCTCCGGCAGGTGAACACGGTCTCGCCGCGCTGGTTGTGCAGCTCGTAGAGCATGACCACGACCCCGCGCTCGGGTCGGCTGCGCGACAGTCTCTTCTCCAGCACGGTAGCCCTCGCACGCAGCCGATCGCCCGCCCGCACGGCCACTGGGAAGCGCACGTCATCCCAGGCGATGCCGCAGATCCAGTCGATGTCGTCGGCGATCTCGTGATCGAGTCGCCGCCACAAGGCCATGGTGTAGATGCCCGAGGCGATGACCTCGCCGAAGGTCGAGTCGCGGGCCGCCACCTCGTCGGCGTGAAAGTACTGCGGATCATACTGGCGCGCGAACGCCAGCATGTGATCCTTGTCGACCGTGTGGGTCGACGACTCGCGCACCTCACCCGGGTGCAGGTCTTCATAACGTCGTTTCATGTGCTTCCCCGTGGGCCCGCCCACTGCCGGCGGCCAAGGCTAACAGGTTCGGTGTCTGGCGGGTGGTAACATGCCGCGGCTGGAAACGGGAGGATGTGATGAGATCGTGGCTGTTCATTCCGGGCGACAGCGAGCGCAAGCTCGCCAAGCTCGATACGCTCGAGGCCGACGCGGTGATTCTCGACCTGGAGGATGCCGTGCTGCCTGCGTCCAAGACCGTTGCACGGCAGCGCGTGCGTGACACGCTGGACGCCCGTCCCGGCCCGCGGGGGCGGCCGCTGTGGGTGCGGATCAACCCGCTGGAGGGTCCGCTGGCCCTGGAAGACCTCGCTGCCGTGGTCGGTGGGCGGCCGGATGGCGTGATGCTGCCGAAGTTCAGCACGGTGGCCGAACTGCAGCGTCTCGATGCGGCCCTTGCGGCCCTGGAGGTTCGCGAGAATCTGGCGCCAGGCAGCGTGCCGCTGGTGGCGGTCGCCACGGAGACTGCACGCTCGCTGTTCGAACTTGGCGCGCTTGGCCGCGTGGGGCCGCGGTTACAGGGCATCACCTGGGGCGCCGAAGACCTGGCGGTCGATCTCGGTGCGGCGGCCAACCGTGACGAGGAGGGTCGGTGGCTGCCGACCTATCAGCTCGCCCGCTCGCTGGTGCTGGCTGGCGCCGCGGCTGCAGGCGTCCAGGCGATCGACACGGTCTACACCAATTTTCGCGACCCGGCGGGGCTGCGGGAGAGCTGCCGCCACGCCCGGCGAGACGGGTTCACCGGCAAGCTGGCCATCCACCCCGACCAGGTCGCCATCATCAACGAGGCCTTCACACCTGACGAGGATGACTGCAGGTGGGCGCGCGAGGTACTGGCCGCCTTCGAGGCGGGCGGTGGTGAAGGGGCTCTGTCGCTGGACGGCAAACTGCTGGATGCGCCCCACCTGAGACAGGCGGAGCGCATCCTTGCCCAGGCGCGTCAGTCGGCCAGGTAGCGGTCGAGCGTGCGGTGCAGGTGGCGCAGCCGCGCCTCCTGGTAGTTGGCCAGGCTGATGGCGCCTTTACGCGAGGTCATCAGACCCTTCTGCACATAGGGCAGGTTGCCCATGTCCTGGTCGAAGATATAGCCGAGTGCGCCAAGCTCTGGGGCGTCCTGCCAGGGGTCGTCGGCGCCGAGCCTGTGCACCGGTACCGGGTCCGGTTTCTCCGCGCCTTCGGCAAAACGCATCAGGATCATGACATCCATGATGGAGGAATGGCAGTCGCTGCCGTTGGGCCGGAAGCGGTAGACGATGTTGGGGTTGTACCCGGCCCAGGGAATGAAGTTCGGGAACACGCTGTAGAGGATGGCGTCCAGCACCTCGGCGTCCGAGGCGGTGCCGAGGTCGATGCCGAACAGCCGGCCGAACTCCGCCCGGTTGACGTCGGCCATGTGCTCGCGGGCGCTCCTGCCTTCCGGCACTTTCAGCGACTCGTCCTCCTCGCTGCCGGACATGCGCCCGGAGGTGCGCGCCAGCGCGGTCATGATCTCCTGCTCTGCGACGTCGCGCAGATGCGGGCTCGGTGATCCCATGGCCGTGATCGTGCGGCTGATGTTCTCTCCCCACCAGTCATACTGGGAGTTGGAGTCGGCGGTGTAGGGCAGGATCTGCGGGTGCGTCTCCACCGAGTGCCAGGACTCGATGAACGCCTCCATCACCACTTTCCAGTTGGCCCGCACGATCTTCTGCACGTGCACCGCTTTCCACGTCTGCTCCAGCGGCCAGCGCTCGAAATGCCGGGGGAGGATACCGAGGTACTCGTGCAGTGGTGGCGCTTCGGCGTCCATGTTGATGAAGACGAAGCCCCCCCAGGTGTCGACTCGCACCTCGGGCAGACGACTGTTGTCCGCATTCAGATGCGGGAAATCCCAACGGCAGGGGATTTCCTTCAGCGTACCGTCGAGGTGCCAGGTGAAGCCGTGGAAGGGACAGCGGAACTCGCTGACCGATCCGCCCTCGTCACGCAGCTGGCGGCCGCGGTGCAGACAGCTGTTGTAGAACGCACGGTAGCCGGCGTCGGTGCGCACCACGATGAACGACAGGTGGCCGATCTCGTAGACGACGTGATCACCGACTTCCGGAATTTCTTCCTCGCGGCAGGCCATCTGCCACACACGGCTCCACATGCGGTCCATTTCACGGTCATGCACGGCCTGCGAGGTGAACAGCGCGGCCGGGATATCCTCGGAGCCAAGCTCCGGGCAATGCACTTCCCGGAGGACGTCCGGGACCTCGCGGGTGTCACGGTCGAGCAGGCTCTGGTAGGCAATGCCCTCGGAGCGGGCGTCGCCGCCCTGTTGCGGTGGCAGTTCGCGTGCCGATGCGCTCATCTTCTCCCCCTCCTGGTCTGCAGTCGCGCCCTGCCCCCAGCAGGACGCCCGTCGGTGGCTGCGGTGCCTCTGCACTGCCTCCACGTTCCGATGGTGACATATTTTTCCCCGGAAAAAACAGTCTCGTTTGATTGTTTTTCCGGGTCGGACGCAAAAAAAACCGGCAGCCATTGCTGGCTGCCGGTTCCGGGGCATCGTCCCGCGTCGGGCGACGCGATCAGAAGTTGTAGCGGAAGCTCGCCTGCCAGGTTCGTGGCAGGTTGAAGTACTGCTGCCCCGCCAGGGTCGAGACCAGCTGGTCCCGGTTCTGGCAGTTCTTGCACTCCAGCCGCAGGCTCCACAGACCACTGGTCTCCTCGAGCGTGACCGCTGCGATCAGGTTGCTGTAGCCGCCGCTGACATTCGAGACCGCATCGTCGTTGGTGCCGACTGTGTGGCTGCCGTAGCGGGTGAACGCCGCCGACGGGATCAGCTCCAGGTTCGGCCCGATCGGCCAGGCATAGTCGAAGCCAATCACCGCCGTGTAGTCCGGCTGGCGCTGCGGCCGCGCGAGGCTGCCGTCGCCCCGGATGATGCCGCGGTTGCAGCTGTCCGGGTTACCGGTGGCGATGCAGTCCGCCTGCTGGGCCTGCACCTCGGGGGAGAGCTTGGTGTACTTGCCGTCCATGATGCCGATGTTGGCGAACACGGTCAGCCGCTCGGTGGCCAGCGCCAGGGCCTCCAGCTCGATACCCTTGATCTCCATGCCGGCGAAGTTGCCGGTAATGAAGACGATACGGTCCCCCGCATCCGTCGGGAAGTTGAACGCCGAGGGCAGCTGGTAGTCGGTGACGTCGGTCCAGAAGGCCGTCGCGTTCAGGCGCAGCCGGCGATCCAGCAGCTCCGAGCGCATGCCGACCTCGTAGGACCAGACCTTCTCGGGGCCGAACGGCTGGGTCTCGACCGCGGTGTTGCCTCGGGCATTCCAGCCGCCGGACTTGAACCCGCGCGTCGCTGACGCGTAGACGTTCATGTCGTCGTTGATGTCATAGCGCAGGGCGAAGCGTGGCGTCCAGATCTTGGTGCTCTGGGACAGGGGAATCCCCAGCGCCGCAATATCCGAGGAGGCGAACCGGAATACCGCTGTCGGGTTCGGATTCGGAATGAAGTCGACGTCCTTCTTCTCGTCCGTGTAGCGCAGGCCGAGGGTGCCGGTGAGGCGGTCGGTGATGGCGTAGTCCGCCTGGCCATAGATGGCCCAGGCCTCGGTGGTGTTGTCGAGGATACGATCGGCGAATACGTTGCCGAAGATGAGATCCGCGAAGTCGGTGCGGTTGTCCTCGTCGATGTAGAACACGCCGACCACGTAGTCCAGCGCGTCGTTCATCGCCGTGGCGGCCAGCTTGATTTCCTGGGTGAACTGCTGGTGGGTGCTGTTGTTGACGATCGAGAAGCCACCTGGCGGTACGCCAACATCCAGGAAGTCCAGCAGGAATCGCTGGTTCAGATCACGGTAACCGGTGATGGACTGGATCTCGCCGATGGGCGAGTCCCAGGTGAAGTTCGAAGTGAGCGACCACGAACGGGTGACATTGCCGGAGGTGATGAACTGCTTGTCGCCGGCGATGGTCAGGCCGAGGTCCGCCAGGCTGCGGTCGGTGCGCAGCCCGCTGTTGGCGATCCGCCGGCTGCCATCAGGGGTGTTCACCTGGTTGGCGAAATCCTGGTCGATGTAGTCGGCCGAGAGGTCCCAGACGATCGAGTCGTTCGGGAACAGCCGCACATCGATGCGCGCACCCTTGTTGTCGTCGCTGTTGATGGTCTGACCGGTGGTGAGGTTGTCGACGTAGCCGTCGTCCTCGATCCAGAAGGCGCTGAACTTGGTCAGGACCTGGTCGTTGACCGGCAGATCGACGCTGCCGCGGGCGATCTTGCGGTTGAACCGGCCATAGCCGACTTCGACATAGCCCCCGAACTCCTCGCCCGGCCGGCGCATGATCACGTTGACCGCGCCACCGGTGGTGTTGCGGCCGAACAGGGTCCCCTGCGGGCCGCGCAGCACCTCGATACGCTCGACATCGAACAGCGTGAGGTTGTTGGCGTTCTGGC
>SKYU01000165.1 GCA_007127715.1 Gammaproteobacteria bacterium
AACCCGAGCCTGCTCCGGAACCCGAGCCTGCTCCGGAACCCGAGCCTGCTCCGGAACCCGAGCCCGCCCCGGAACCCGAGCCCGCCCCGGAACCCGAGCCCGCCCCGGAACCCGAGCCCGAGCCGGAGCCGGAACCCGAGCCCGCGCCGGAACCCGAGCCCGAGCCCGCGCCCATGCCGGTGTCCATCAGCGGGTCGCCATCAGCGAACGCCACGGCGAACGAGCCCTACAGCTTCACACCAACGGTCAGTGCCGATGAAGGTGTCAGCCTGTCCTTCAGTATCGTCAACGCGCCTTCGTGGACAGCGTTCGACCCAGGGACCGGCACGCTGAGCGGCACCCCGTCACGCAGCGACGTGGGGGTCCATGGTGGGATTCGCATCGAGGTGACCGATGGCTACAGCACCGACACGCTCGGGCCGTTCGAGATCACGGTCAGCGACGGTGATCTTCGCACGGTCACCCTCAGCTGGCAGGCACCCACTGAACTGGCAGACGGCTCCCCGCTGACGGACCTTGCAGGCTTCCGCCTGTATTTCGGCCGCACCTCCGGCGAGTATGAGGAGATGATCGAACTCGACAACCCGGGCCTCAGCACCTACGTGATCGAGGGACTGGCCGGCGGCACGACCTGGTATTTCAGTGCGACGGCATTCCGGAGCAACGGCCTGGAATCGGCATTTTCAGGCGAAGTGGCGTATTTCGTGGAATAAGCCGTGACGAAACACAAGCGCTTGTGCCGCCGTTTGCGCAAACCCCTGGACCGACCTCTGACGCACTGCGGCAGAAACCTGTTCCAAGTGGTTGATCTGGATGGGTACGTACAAACCCCAGTGTCGGAGGATTTGACAATCATCCGATGAAACCCCAGAGTCCGCGCCATGCACAAGCGACTGAAAACATTAGGGTTTATGTCGCGAAACAGACACACTGTGGCGGCAGCGATACGGCGCGAGCCCTCAAACCACGGGCGCGGACCTGTGCTCTGTGGTTTCATGCTGACCCTGTTTCTCGCGGGCTGCGGCTCGGACAGCAACCCATTCACCGGTGGCGGTAGCACGCCGCCCGCCAACGGCACCCCCCCAACCGGCTCACCGCCCCCGGGCGAGCCGCCCGCGGACGAGGATCCACCCCCGGGGAACCCGCCCGCGGACGAGGAGGAGGACGACCCCCCCCCGCCGCCTGCACCGAGCACGTTCAGCGTCACCCTGTCGTGGCAGGCGCCGACGGAGCGGGCCGACGGCACGCCGCTGACCGACCTGGCCGGCTTCAGGATCTACTACGGTACGGCGCGGGAAGATCTGGATACGGTCATCGACCTGACGAATCCGGGCCTGTCACGCTACGTGGTCGAGAACCTCACGGCAGGCACCTGGTATTTCGCGATGACCGCCTACGACCAGGCCGGGCTGCAGAGCAGCCCGTCACCCACGGTCGAGGCCCGCCTCAACTGATCAGAACTGCAGGTCTTCCAGCGCCTGGGTGCGGCGGCGGATGCGCGCCTCGGCCTCCAGCGCGGTGAGATAGAGCGCGAAGTCCTGGAACCCCGCCTCCTGGCCGAGGCGATTGCTCTCGATGTCGCGAAGGAACTGTTCGACATCGGCAGGATTGCCGGGGCGCACGTCGGTCAGCGCGAAGACGGCGAAGTCGCCATTGTCCAGCCGAAGGCTTTCCAGCACGGGCTGCCCCTCCGCCGGCCGTGGCAGCTCGAAGGCGGCAAACAGCAGCGCCGGCGGCACGCCATTGAAGTCCTGCCGGCTGAACAGGTCGGGCGCACTCAGCGTGCGGCCGAAACGCGCCTCCAGTGCATCGGCGTCCTCGTCATCACGCAGCGCCGCGAGGAACGCCTCGCCGGTGTCCTGGGCCAGCCGCGCGGCCGCGTCGGTTTCCAGCTCCTGGCGGATCGCCTCGGCCACCTCTTCCAGTGGCCGCACCTCGGCCGGCTGGTGGCTTGCCACGCGCAGCATCACCACCTGCTCGTCATCGACCTGAATCAGGCCGCTCACCTCGCCATCGAGCAGCACAGGCGGCGAGAAGGCCGCATCGACCACCGGCCGGCTGTCGGAGAACAGCGGCGAGCCGGCACGCGTCAGGCCAGGCAGACGCTGCACCTGCAGCCCTTCGGACTCGGCGATGGCCTGGAGATTGTCCGGGAACTCGAAGGCGGCATCGGCCAGGGCGTTGGCGCGGTCGATGAAGCGGTTCTCCGCCTCGGTGCGCTGGAAATCCTCCAGCAGTTCCGCACGCATCTCCTCGAATGCCGGCAGTTCGCCCTCGCGAACCTCGTCGAGGCGGATCACGTGGAAGCCGAAGACCGTCTCGACCGGTGGCGACACCTCGCCGGCCTCGAGCTCGAACAGCGCCTCTTCGAACGGACCGACGAAAAACCCGCGCTCGGCCCAGCCGAGATCACCACCCTGCGCGGCACTGCCGTCGTCATCGGAGAATTCGGCTGCAAGCGCGGCGAAATCCTCACCGGCCTGGATGCGTTCGTAGAGCGACTGGGCCAGGGCCCGGGCGGAGGCGAGATCACGCTCGCCATCGGCAGCCACCAGAATGTGTCTGGCGCGGCGCTGTTCTGGGGAGGCGAAATCGGCCACCGTCCGCTGGTAGAAGTCCCGCAGCGCCTCCTCGTCCACCGGCAGCTCCGCACTGACCCCGGCCAGAGTGATCTCCACGTACTCAAGGTCGACAGTCTCGGGGGCGAGATACCGCGCGGCATTGGCCTCATAATGGGCAGCGACCTGTTCGTCGGTTATCGGCTCGATGGCCTCTCGGAACTCACTGACCGGGAAGCGTGCCCAGGCGAGCTCGCGCTGCTGCTGGGCCAGCTCGATGTAGCGGCGGAACTCGGTCGGCGTGATGAAGCCGGTACGGGCGATCGCATCCTGGAGCTGGTCCAGGGCGATGGCGCGACGCTGCTGTTCCTCGAACATGCCCGGGGTCATGCCCTGGGCAAGCAGGCGTGCGCGGTAGGCGTCGATCGAGAAGCTGCCCCCGACCTGAAAGGCGTCGATGGACTGGATGGACTGGGCGAGCACGTCATCCGGCACGCGGTAGCCACGCGCCTCCGTGCGCTGCGCCAGCAGCCGCTCCTGGATCAGCCCCTCGATGACGCGATCGCGGGCCTCGCGACGGGCCTCGTCCGGCACGGCCCCATCGAAGGCTTCGGTGAGCTGAAACAGCTGGCGCTGATACACCATTTCGAATTCCCGACGGGGGATTTCCTCGCCGTTGACCACGGCGACGGCGTCTCTACCGGCGGCCCCGAAATCGCCCACGCCCCAGAACACGAAACTGAGCGCAATCAGGACGATGATGACGCCAGCGACCCAACCGGTGATCTTCTGCCTGATGGCCTGCAACATGACGCTCTACCCGATCCAGAAAAACAAGAGCCCGGAAAACAAAAGGGCGCCACCTGGGCGCCCTCTTGCTGTATGGCGGAGTGGACGGGACTCGAACCCGCGACCCCCGGCGTGACAGGCCGGTATTCTAACCAACTGAACTACCACTCCATTGACTGGTGGGTGCTGAGGGGATCGAACCCCCGACCTTCGCCTTGTAAGGGCGACGCTCTCCCAGCTGAGCTAAGCACCCCCTGAGAGAGGCGCGTCAGTTTACGGCATCCTT
>SKYU01000003.1 GCA_007127715.1 Gammaproteobacteria bacterium
AATGCGTGTAGTAGCTCTGGCCGAGTTCCGTCACCGCCAGCCTCCGCGTCGTCCGCTGCAGCAGCCGGACGCCAAGGCGATCCTCGAGCGCGGCGATGCGCCGCGACAGCCGTGATTTCGGGATCCCCAGCGCCCGCCCTGCCGCCGCAAACCCTCCGTGGTCCACCACCTGCACGAAGAAATGGAGATCGTTCAGATCCTGCATGGCTTCAGTGTTCCATAAATGGAACGATCTGTGCGAAAAACACCGACTAGTGCGCAACTACATCCACTGAGATACTTGGCCACATCCTGAACGGAATCCTGCGGGAGGCCTGCCATGAAGAAGATTCTCGGTATCTACAGCGCCCCGCCCGGCCACTGGGTCGGTGACGGCTTTCCAGTGCGCTCGCTGTTCTCCTATCACAGCCACGGCGCCCACGTGAGCCCGTTTCTGCTGCTGGACTACGCGGGCCCGGCGGAGTTTGCGCCGGCCGAGCGCCAGCGCGGCGTGGGCGAGCACCCGCATCGCGGCTTCGAGACGGTCACCATCGTCTACCAGGGCGAGGTCGAGCACCTCGATACCACCGGCGCCGGAGGGCTGATCGGACCCGGGGACGTCCAGTGGATGACCGCCGCGGCTGGCATCCAGCACCACGAGTTCCATTCCAAGGCGTTCACCCGGACGGGCGGCACGCTCGAAATGGTGCAGCTGTGGGTGAACCTGCCCGCACGCGAAAAGATGTCAGAACCAGGCTATCAGACCCTGCTCAAACGCGACATCCCGGTCATCACCCTGCCCGACGACGGCGGCCGGCTGCGGGTGATTGCCGGCGAGTACGCCGATGCCCGGGGACCAGCACGAACCCGCACCCCGATGGGCGTGTGGGATCTTCGCCTGAGCCAGGGGCACAGCCTGACGCTGCCGCTGCCCGACGGCTGGAACGGTCTGCTGGTGGTGCTCAAGGGCGCGCTGCGGATCAACGGCCAGCAGGCGCTGCGCGAGGCGCAGTTCGCGCTGCTCGACCCTGCCGGGCAGGATGTGCTGCTGGACGCCGACACGGACACCACCGTGCTCGTACTCACGGGCGAGCCGATCGATGAGCCGATCGTCGGGCACGGGCCGTTCGTGATGAACACCCAGGCGGAGATCCGACAGGCCGTGGCCGACTTCAACAGCGGTCGCTTCGGCCGGCTCGCCGGCTGAGCGAACGGCAACCCCGTCTGCGCACAGCGTCGCCCCTAGGGCACGAGCCGCAGCAGCGGTGCACCAGGGCCATCAGCCAGCACGTAGATGAAGCCATCCTCGGGGCCGACGGCCACATCGCGGATCCGCAGGCCCTCGCCATCCAGCAGGCGTGCGACCTCGACCAGCTCGCCGTCGGACTCTGAAAAGAGCCCGAGGTAACGGTGATAGAGGTTGCCGATCATCAGGTGGCCCTGCCAGTCGGCAAAGGCCTCACCGGTGTAGAACGCCATCCCCGAGGGTGGGAAATGCTCGGTGCGGCCCGCCGGCCAGTGATGCGCCGGGGCGATGAATCCGTCACCGGGCTGATGCGGCGGTGAGAAGCGGCTGCCGTCGCGGTAGTTCACGCCGAAGGACGCCAGCGGCCAGCCGAAGTTCCCGCCACGCTGGACGATGTTGACTTCATCGCCACCGGACTCGCCGTGCTCGGCCAGCCAGATCGCGCCGGTCTCCGGATGCACGGTCATCGCCTGGATGTTCCGGTGACCGTAGGACCAGATCGCCCCGGCCGCGCCCTCCTGATCGACGAAGGGGTTGTCTGCCGGGATCTCTCCGTCCAGCGTGAGACGGATCACCGAGCCATTCTCGCTGCCGAGATCCTGCGAGATGTGGTTGGCGGTGAAGTCCTTGCTGTTGCGGTCGCCAAAACCGGCATACAGGAAGCCGTCGTGGAAGACGATGCGCGAGCCGAAATGCCCGCCACCCGGCATGCCGGGGGTCACGACATGCAGCACTTCCAGGTCGGTCAGTGCGCCCGCGCCGCGGTCGAGACGCGCCCGACCCACGTGCGTCGTGGTGCCGCCCTCCACCCGATCCACCCAGGCCAGGTAGACGACGCCACGGTCGGCGTAATCCGGCCCCACGGCCACATCCAGCAGTCCGCCCTGGCCTTGACTGACCACTCGCGGGGCGCCCTCGATCTCGGTCACGCCGTGCTCGGCGCTCCACAACACCATCCCGCCACCCCGCAGGGTGATGATCAGGTCACCCCGGTCGGGGAGAAAAGCCATGCCCCATGGCCGCTCCAGTCCCTCCGCCAGTGTCTCCACGCTGTAGGCGCGGTCCGACTTCGCCGGCGCGCCGAGAAACAACGCCGCCACGGCCGGCAACAGAATCCAGAGAGATCGCATGCGTAACCTCCTATCGATCGCAACATCGCGATCATGGGTACAACTCATGGGTGCAAGCCTACCGCAGGATCACGAGCAGCGCATTTTGCGCCCGGGCTCAGGTGTCCCTGTACGCAGACCTGCGCTGCATCAACCACCAGCTGGCCAGCGCCGCCAGCACCACGAACGCGATGAGCAGGGTTGCCAGGGCATTGACCTTCGGACTGACGCCAAGACGCACACTGGAAAACACCACCATGGGCAGCGTGGTCGCGCCCGGCCCGGTGGTGAAGCTGGCAATCACCAGGTCGTCCAGCGACAGCGTGAATGCCAGCAGCCAGCCGGCGAGCAGGGCTGGGGCGATCACCGGCAGCACCACCTGGACGAAGGCCCGGAACGGCGTCGCGCCAAGATCAAGCGCCGCTTCGTAGAGCGCGCTTTCGAAGCGGGCAAGTCTCGCAGCCACCACCACGGTCACGAACGCCGTGGCAAAGGTGACATGAGCGATCCACACGGTGACCATGCCGCGCTCGGCCGGCCAGCCGATCAGCTGACCCATGGCGACGAACAGCAGCAGCAGCGAAAGACCCGTGATCACCTCGGGTATGACCAGCGGCGCGGTCACCAGCACGCCGAGCGCGTTTCGGCCGCGAAACGGCCCCAGCCGCGTCAGCGCGACGGCCGCCAGCGTCCCGAGCACCACCGCCGTGGTGGCCGCCATGAAGGCCACCCTCAGGCTGACCCAGAGTGCCGACATCATCTGGCGATCCCGGAACAGTTCCCCGTACCAGCGCGTCGAGAACCCGGCCCACACCGTCACCAGTCGCGATTCGTTGAACGAGTAGATCACCAGCAGCAGCATTGGTGCGTACAGAAACACGAACACCACGATCATCGCCACGCGCAGCGACATCGAAAGTCCGCGCCCCGTCAACGCTCCAGCTCCAGGCTGCGCGACTGCTGATGATGGAACAGCCACAACGGTGCCAGCAGAACGGCCAGCAGCACGACCGCCACGGCGGCGGCCAGAGGCCAGGCGCGGTTGTTGAAGAACTCCTGCCAGAGCACCCGACCGATCATCAGCGTATCCGCCCCACCAAGCAGTTCAGGAATCACGAACTCGCCGATGGCAGGGATGAACACCAGCATGGACCCGGCGATGATGCCACCGGTGGCCAGCGGCAACACGACGCGCAGAAAGACCGTGGGCGCCGTCGCGCCGAGATCCGCCGCCGCCTCGAGCAGCGCGGGATCGATACGCACCAGCGTGGCATACAGCGGCAGCACCATGAACGGCAGGTAGGCGTAGACGATGCCGACGTACACGGCGAAATCCGTACGCAGCATGACCAGGGGCTGATCGATCAGCCCGAGGGCCAACAGCATGTTGTTGATCACCCCGGTGTTGCCGAGGATGCCCATCCAGGCGTAGACGCGGATGAGCAACGAGGTCCAGGAGGGGATGATGACCAGCAGCAACAGGATGCCCTGCCACCGCGGCGCTGCCCGCGCGAGCCCCAGCGCCAGTGGAAAGCCCACCAGCAGACACAACACCGTCGATACCGTGGCGATCCTGAGCGAGCTCAGGTAGGCGGAGAGATAAAGAGTGTCGCTGACCAGCAGCCTGAAGTGCTCGAAGGTGGCACTCAGCCATTGCCCCTCCACCCCGAACCAGGGCTGGACAGGCGGGATGGCGACTGCAGCCTCCGACAGGCTGATCTTGAGAACGATACCGAAGGGCAGCAGGAAGAACAGCGACAGCCACACCAGCGGTATCCCGATCACCAGCCAACGGCCCCACGGACGCGCAGGCGTCTCCGGCATCACGATGTCTCTTCCAGCACGACCGCATCTTCCGGCCACCAGTCGAGCCATACCGCGGTGCCCGGTGGCGGTGTCTTCTGGGCACTGCCGCTCACGATGACCGAGAGTCGCGGCAGCCCGGGCACCTCGATCTCCAGTACCCGGTGGGCCCCCATGTAATCGATGCCGACCAGCGTTCCGGCCAATGCCTGCCCATGCGCGGGCGGCGCGAGATGCAGATCGATGTCCTCCGGGCGCACGGCCACGGTGATGCGCGCACCCGGGGCCGCGCCTGCCGTCGGCAGCAGCCGGTCTCCCAGACGGACCCGGTCGGCCGACTCGGCCACCCCGTCAAGAAGGTTCACGGGGCCGAGGAACTCGGCGGCGAACCGCGTTCGCGGACGATCGTAAACCGCCTCCGGGCTGCCGACCTGGACCAGCCGTCCCTGCTGCATCAGGCCGATCCGGTCGGCCATGGTCATCGCCTCGTCGCGATCATGGGTCACGATCACGCAGGTGATCTCGATGCTGCGCAGAATCTCCCGGAGTTCCCGCTGCATCTCTACCCGCAGCTGGCGGTCGAGTGCCGCCATCGGCTCATCGAGCAGCAGCAGCTTCGGGGCACGCGCGAGGCTTCGCGCCAGGGCCACGCGCTGCTGCTGACCACCGGAGAGCTGCTGCGGGCGACGCGCCGCGTAATCGCTCATCCGAACGAGCGCAAGCATCTCCTCGACACGCGCGCGCAGGCGTGCGGTCTCCATGCCGAGCTGCCGCAGACCGAACGCCACGTTATCCGCGACAGTGAGGTGCGGAAACAGCGCGTAGGCCTGGAACATCATGTTGACGGGACGCCTGTGGGCGGGCTGGGCGTTCAGCAGTTCGCCGTCCAGATGGATGGTGCCGGCATCGATGCCTTCCAGCCCAGCGAGCATCCGCAGCAGCGTGGACTTGCCACACCCCGACGGGCCCAGTAGCGCGAAGATCTCGCTGCGACCGATGTCGAGGTCCACGACATCCACGGCGTTCACCGTCCCGTAGCGCCGCTCGAGCCCCCGAAGCGACAGAAACCCGGGTGTGCCACTCATGCCGTGGCGGCGATCGGCGACGCGCCGGCCACGACGGTCATCATCGACGCGTCTTGATCTCGGTCCACACGCGGGTCATCACGCGATCGAGCGCGGGCTCACGGGCCTCGACGGCAAACAGCCGCGCGCGGACCTCGGCGGGAGGATAGATCCCGGGATGGTCACGCACCTCGTCGACCAGCAGTGGCGTCGCCGCGAGATTGGGGTTGGCATAGAAGACCTCGTTGCTGATCTCGGCGATCACCTCCGGCTGAAGCACGAAGTCGATGAAGGCGTGGGCTCCCTCCACGTTGGCGGCATCCCGGGGAATGGCCAGCAGATCAAACCAGACGCTGCTGCCCTCGGTGGGCACGACATACTCGATCTCGATACCGCGACCGGCCTCCGCCGCGCGATCTGCGGCCTGCAGGATGTCGCCGGACCAGCCAAGGGCCACGCAGATCTCTCCGTTGGCGAGGTCGTTGATGTATTGCGAGGAATGGAAATAGCGGATGTACGGCCGGATCGCCATGAAGGCCTCGCGCACCGGCCCCTGGTAATCGGTCGGTGCCCGCGAATTCGGGTCGAGACCGAGATAGTTCAGTACCAGCGGGAACACCTCCGCCGCGGAATCGAGCATGGCAACGCCGCAGTCCGCAAGTCGCTCGATATTTTCGGGCACGAACAGAAGGTCGAGGCTGTCCGTCGGAGCGCCTTCCGGAAACCGCGCCTCGATCTGCGCCACGTTCACGCCGATACCGGTCGTTCCCCACAGGTAGGGCACGCCGTAGGCGTTACCGGGGTCGACCGTCCGCAGAAAGCTCAGCAGTTCGGGGTCGAGGTTGTCGTAGTTCGCCAGGCGCTCGCGGGAAAGTGGCTGCAGCGCGCCCGCGCCGATCAGCCGCGCGATGGCATCGCTGCTCGGCACCACCACGTCGTACCCGCTCGCCCCGGACAGCAGCCGTGCCTCGAGCACTTCCTGGCTGTCGAACACATCATAGACGCTTCGCAGCCCCGTCTCGGCGTTGAAGCGGGACAGCGTATCGGCGGCGATGTAATCGGACCAGTTGAAGATGCGCACGGTCTCCGCACGCCGCTCCGGCGTCTCGCCTCCACCGCAGGCAGCAAGGGCCACGCCACAGGCGATCAGGGCCGTCATCCGGCGAAGCATCATCATGGTGGCGTCTCCTGGCGCGCGATCGGCGCACGGCGCGCCAATGATGCGAAGTGGGGGGCGGCAGCGTCAACTCCGGTGTGGTTTGACCCGGCAGCCGCGGCGCGAGACTGGCAACACCGCACGGCGCCCGGCACAATCACACAATGCGCAAGGAGGCTCGCGAAGCGCCGGTCAGCCTGCTGCCGGCCTGGCTCAGCGGCGGGCCAGTGGCCCTGTCGACCATCGGCCTGATCGTCGGAACCCTGTTCTTTGCCGCCTCGCTGTCCCCCAGCCTGGTCCCGCGTACCTGGACCATGCAGGGTGTGCTCTCGGGCCTGTCTCTGGCGGCGGGCTATGGCACGGGCGTGGCGCTGCGCTGGTGCTGGTCCTATCTCGAGCTGCCCGTGCCCTCGCGGCGGGTACAGCGGGTGCTGCTGGCGCTGGCTGCCGTGGCCTGCCTGGCGGTGGCGGTGATCTTTCTGCGCCAGGCGTCGGACTGGCAGAACTCCATCCGCGTACTCATGGACATGGAGACGGTGGATACGGCACGCCCGTTCCGCGTGGCGCTGCTGGCACTGCCGCTGTTTGCAGCGATCCTGATGTTCTCGCGTGCTTTCCTGTTCACCTTCCGCGTCATCTCGGCCAGGCTCCACCGCCACATCCCACGGCGAATCTCTCACGGCCTGGGCGTCGTACTCGCGGTCGCGCTGTTCTGGTCAGTGATCGACGGGGTCCTGCTGGCCGCCCTGATGCGTGGACTGGACACCTCGTTCCAGCAGTTCGACGCCCTCATGGAACCGGAGGTCGCCGCACCGGACGACCCGACACGCACCGGCAGCGCGGCCTCGCTGGTCGACTGGAACACGCTCGGGCGTACCGGGCGGAACTTCGTCTCCTCGGGGCCGGGTCTCGACACCCTCCGCGCCTTTCATGGCGAGGGCGTCCTGAAACCCATCCGCGTCTACGTGGGCCTCAACTCGGCCGAGGACATCCGCGCGCGCGCGCGGCTGGCTGTCGACGAGCTCGAGCGGACGGGCGCCTTCGAGCGCGCCGTGCTGGTGATCGCCACGCCGACCGGCACTGGCTGGCTCGACCCCTCGGCGATCGACACCCTGGAGTTCCTTCACCGCGGTGACGTCGCCACTGTCGCCCTGCAGTACTCCTATCTGCCCAGCTGGCTGTCGCTGCTGTCGGAGGAGGAATACGGCGCGGAGAGCGCGCGGGCACTGTTCGAGGCG
Source organism: Gammaproteobacteria bacterium (assembly GCA_007127715.1). Classification (GTDB taxonomy): domain Bacteria; phylum Pseudomonadota; class Gammaproteobacteria; order Steroidobacterales; family PWYM01; genus PWYM01. Next base: position 7,596 of record SKYU01000003.1, read on the forward strand.
GTGTATGGCCGCTGGACACAGTTGCCTCGCGACGCCCGACCACGGCTGTACCTGCACGGTCTGAGCCTCGGCGCACTGAACTCGGAGCGCTCGGCCGACCTGTTCGACGTGATCGCCGATCCGTTCCACGGCGCGCTGTGGAGTGGACCGCCGTTCCGCAGCCAGGCCTGGCGCACCATCACGGCCAGCCGTGAGCCCGATTCGCCTGCCTGGCTGCCGCGATTCCGGGACAGCTCGATCGTTCGGTTCACGAACCAGTACAACACCCTGGAGGTGCCGGGCGCACGCTGGGGGCCGATCCGTATCGTCTACCTGCAGTACGCCAGCGACCCGGTGACCTTCTTCGAGCCCCAGGCGTTCTACCGACAACCCGAATGGATGGCGCCGCCACGCGGGCCGGATGTCTCCGACAGTCTGCGCTGGTATCCCGTCGTCACGATGCTGCAGCTGGCGATCGACGTCGCGGCAGCCGACGAGGCGCCAATGGGCTTCGGGCATATCTACGCCCCTGAGCACTACATCGACGCCTGGCTGGCAGTCACCGATCCGCCGGACTGGAGCCCGGCAGATATCGCACGCCTGAAAGCCTGGTTCCGCACCCGGAGCGACCGTGCCCCGCCTGACACGCCGGTTTCACGCCCGTGATCCAGTGACCCTGGCCCGTGCCCTGCTGGGGCAGGTGCTGGTGCGTGTGCTCGATGATGGCGAACGCCTGGCCGGGCGCATCGTCGAAACCGAAGCCTACCTGGGCGTCATCGACCGCGCCGCCCATACCTACGGCGGGAGGCGCACACCCCGCACCGAATCCATGTGGGGCCCTGCCGGGCATGCCTATATCTATTTCCTCTACGGCATGCATCACTGCGTGAATGTGGTCGCCCAGGGACCGGGCGAGCCCACGGCGGTGCTGATCCGCGCGCTGGAGCCGCTGGAAGGCCTCGAGCGCATGCGCGCGCACCGCGCGGGACGACGTCCGAAGGCACGGCTGCGAGACACCGATCTGTGTTCCGGCCCGGCCAAGCTGGCCCAGGCCCTGGCCCTCGACCGGCGCCTGGACGGCACGGACCTCGTCGAAGGCGAGCACCTGTTCATCGAGCGCGGGCGACGGGTGCCGGCCGGCAATATCGTGACCGGTCCGAGAATCGGCATCGCCTACGCGGGCGACTGGGCACTAAGGCCGCTGCGTTTTCACATGCACGGCAACCCCCATGTGAGCTGAGGGCCCGGGCGACGGGCGGCCAGCCGCTGCACTTTGCGAACCGCCGAGCGACTCGTCACAGGTGAGGGCGTCGGAGGCCGGACCTTCGTGCGTCGCACCGGTGACCCTGGCAATGAAGCGCGCGACATCCTCGTCGCTTCGCCCGGCAAACGACAGTGGCGGTGCCAGCGCCGCGGCAATGCGCATGTGCCCCACGCCAGGATAGACGATCACTTCGGCCGAGCTGCCGGCCGCACACAGCCCGGCGTGCAGCGCCAGGCTGTTCGCGGCTTCCACCACGCGGTCGCTCTCGCCGTGCAGCAGCAGCGCGGGCGGGGCGTCATCGCGGACGAAATTCATCGGTTGACTGTCGCCCTGTGCCTGGTCGCCCGCGAAGATCTCCGCCAGCCGGCCACGGTCGATGTCGAAGCGGTAGGGCCCGGCAAGCCCTATGAAGCCACGCGGCACCGCCCGGGTAACGCCCCGTGACTGCAGGTAGCGTTCATCCAGGGCGAGCAGTGCGGCGATATGGGCTCCTGCGGAGTGGCCCATGACGATCACGCGGGTGGGATCACCGCCGAAGGCCTCGACGTGCCGCTCGATCCAGGCCAGCACCTCGGCCCCGTCTTCGACGAAACCCGGAAAGCGCACCTCAGGATAGACGCGGTAATCGGGTACCACGGCCACCACGCCGAGATCGGCCAGATAACTGCCGACAAAGGCGTACTTGTCGCGGTCTCCACGCTGCCACGCGCCACCGTAGAAAAACACCACCACGGGCGCGGCACCGGCGCCAGTGCGCCCCTGGGGACGATAGACATCGAGCCGCTGGCGGGGATCTTCTCCGTAGGCGATGTCCGAGGCGCGTTCGAGGTGGGCGGTCGGGCTCAGGCTGGAGACCAGGCGTGTGGGGCTGCAGCCGGCCACCAGCACCGTGACGACGGCCAGCGTGCCGACGAGCGTGGCCCGGGCGCCGGATCCCGCCATGGTCTTACAGCCGACCCCTGATGCTGCGGATGGCACGGCCAACAAAGGGAAGATGTTCGAAGAAGTTGCCGCCGGAGTCCCAGAAGTCCTTGTGAATCAGCAGACGTCCCTGCTCGTCGAACCGGAACTGTGACATGCCGTAGGACACCAGAGGCGCGTCGGACAGTCGCGGTGCCTCGATGGTCATGCGCCAGCGCACGTAGACGTCCTTGTCGGTCGCCGCGTAGGAGAGGAACTCCACCCGTACCGCGTCGGTGTTGCCGGCGGTGGCGTAGAAATACTCCTCGATGGCCTCGACACCGGTGATCACCTTGAGGGTGTCATTGAGGTAGCCGTCCGGCGCATAGGTCTCGCGGGTGAGCTCGCGCACCGACGTCTGGGTGATGTCGCTGAAGTAGGTTTCGGCGCGGTTCATCCACGCCGCCAGACGTTCCGGATCCTGCTCGAGGTTGCCGACCGCGCGTCCCTCAGTGGCCGCCAGGGCCTGCTCGTAGCTGGCGATCAACTCGGCGCTGCTGACGCCAGGGCCGGCACATCCGGCCAACCCGCCGCACAGCAGGGCCAGCATGCCGACCGCCACCAATCCCGTCCCGCGTCTCACCTGCATGTTGCTCCCCTCGCGTGACCACGCACGCGTCGTTCTGTTATGGTCCGGACATTCAGTGATGACCGGGAGTTTTCATGGGCCTCGAAATCGGCGGCTTCTTCGGCCTGCTCTGGCTGATTCTAGTCATCTACGCCATCGTCAAGACCATAGACAGTGGCGCAGGCACGGGCGCGAAGGTGCTGTGGATCGTCGTGATCCTGCTGCTGCCATTTTTCGGTGTCATCCTGTGGCTGCTGTTCGGACCCAAGCGTCGCCGGGTGCTCTGAGCACGAAAGCCACTGCAGACATGCACGCGGGTCGGCCTTTCAGGACCGACCCGCGGCAGTCCACTTCTGAAGTTTACGGCAGGATCACCTGGTCGATCACGTGAATCACGCCGTTGCTGGCCTCGACGTCAGCCTGGATGACCGTTGCGCCGTCGATCTTCACCGCGCCATCCTCGACCGCAATGGTCACGCTGGCGCCGTTGACCGTCTCAGCCGAGGTCAGGTTGACGACGTCCGCCGCCATCACCTTGCCGGGCACCACGTGGTAGGTGAGCACTGCCACCAGCTGCTCGCGGTTCTCAGGCTGCAGCAGGCTCTCCACCGTGCCTTCCGGCAATGCCGCGAAGGCCTCGTCGGTCGGTGCGAACACCGTGAACGGACCTTCGCCCTGCAGGGTCTCCACCAGGCCGGCGGCCTGTACGGCAGCCACCAGGGTCTCGAAGACACCCGCGCCGACCGCCGTCTCGACGATATCCGGACCGTGGTCGGCGCCGTGGTCGTCAGTGCCGTAGGCCTGCGCTACCGGGCTGCCGGCCAGCATCACCAGCGCCGCAAAGGTCGTTACAGCCGTCATGATCTTCATATGCCGCATCTCCATGTGGATTGGGTTGATGTTCAGGGCACGCCATCCGCTGGCGTCTCCCTTCACTACGCGCGCGGGGCGCGGACGGATGCAGCGTGGATTCAGCGGGCCCAGTCGGGCGCCGGCCCCAGGCGATCGCGATCGTGCGGCCGGTCGAGAGCGAGCACCGGTCCGCGGGGCACGACCCGCGTCGGGTTGATCATGTCGTGACTGTAGTAGTAGTGGGTCTTGATGTGGTCCATGTTGACCGTGTCGGCCACCCCGGGAAGCTGATAGAGATCGCGCAGGTAGTTCGACAGCGCAGGGTAGTCCTCGATGCGCTGGCGATTGCACTTGAAGTGGCCGACGTACACCGCATCGAAGCGGACCAGGGTGGTGAACAGGCGCCAGTCGGCCTCGGTGAGGATATCCCCCACGAGGTAGCGCTGTACGGCAAGCCGAGCCTCGATGCGGTCAAGCGCGGCAAACAGCGCCTCGAAAGCCCGCTCGTAGGCCGACTGCGTAGTGGCGAAACCGCTGCGGTAGACCCCGTTGTTGATGTTCTCGTACACGAAGGCGTTGATCTCGTCGATCCGGGCGCGCAGCGGCTCGGGATAGAAATCGAGCCGGTTGCCCGTCAAACCGTCGAACGACGAGTTGAACATGCGGATGATGTCGGCAGATTCGTTGCTGACGATGGTGTCGCGCTCACGATCCCAGAGTACCGGCACGGTGACCCGGCCGGTGTAGTCGGCGCGGGCGCGCTGGTATAGCTGGTAGAGATGTTTCACGCCATGCAGGGGGTCGAGATTGCCGGGGAAGCTGCCCGAAAACGTCCAGCCGTTCTCGAGCATCTCCGCGTCGACCACGGACACGCCGACATGCGGCTCCAGCCCCTTCAGGCGGCGGAAAATCAGCGTGCGGTGGGCCCAGGGGCAGGCCAGCGAAACGATCAGGTGATAACGTCCGGACGCCGCAGGCCACGTCTGCGCATCCGCCGGACCAACGCCGTCGGGCGAGACCACCCAGTCCCGAAATCCGGCATCCTCGCGCTGGAACTCACCTTCCGTCGTCTCGGTGTCGTACCAGTCGGTGTGCCACTCGCCCCGTCTCAGCAAACCCATGTCAGTAAATCCATACCAGTAAACCCATGTCGGCACATCCATATCAAGAACCGCGAATTCCCCGCGCGGCAGACCCAGTCTACTGCACCTCGGGCAGTCGCATCGCAACCAGTGCCGCGGCCAGAGAGCACATCGCGAGCAGCAGCACGAGGCCGCCGGCCCCCAGCGCCCCGGCAAGCAGGCCAACGCCGCTGGCCAACAGCAGGGCGATCCCGATCAGGGTGTTGCTCAGCGCGACATAGGACGCGCGGGTCGAGGCACTGGCCATGTCCACGAGGTAGGTCTTGCGGCCGATGCGCACGCCGCTGTGCGCCACGCCGAGTACGAAAAACAGCGCTGCGAACACCCATGCCGAATGCGCGGTGTCCAGCCGACCGTAACCGAAGGCAAACAGCCCGCCGAGTCCTGCAGTCAGGGCGGCCGCCACCAGCACCCTGCGGCTCGACCGGTCGGCCAGGCGGCCCCAGACCGCCGAAGACAGCAGCGAGGCGAGCCCCGTGGCTATGATCATCAGGCCCAGCGCGCCAATGCTGCTGTCGGTCAGCTCGCGGGTCAGCACCACGTAGAACGGGGCGGCCAGCGCGGTCGACAGCAGCAGGGTGCGCACATACAGGAAATGGCGCAGGCGGGCATCCTCGCGCAGCAGCCGCAGGCTGCGCCACGCCTCGGCCAGTGCGCTGGCACCGCCCTCGGTGGCGCCCTCCGGCTCCAGCACCTGGGCGTAGACGGCGGCCGCGAACAGCCAGAGCAGCCCGGCGCCGATCAGCAGCCAGGAAAACACCGCCAACGACGGGCTGTCCGAACCCACGAAATGCAGCCAGCCGCCGACCAGCAGCGACACGGCACCGGCGGCCGAGGAGGCATAGCCGCTGACCGAGCCGCGGCGGGTCTTCGACACGGTCTTGCCTTCGACATCCTTCAGCGAAACCGAACACACGCCGCGGGCGAGCGCGAACACCACCAGCAGCGAGAGCACAAGCCCACCGGCGACGGCGCCCTCGAACACCAGCACCACCGGCACCATCGCCACCACGGCCAGACCCTGACCGATGCTGCCGGCAACCCAGAACCACTTGCGCAGCCGATAACGGCGCATCACCCCTGCCACAGCCAGTTGTGGCAGCAGCGACAGCGACTCGCGGATCGGCACCAGCATGGCGATCATCACTGCCGGCGCGCCGAGGGTGGCAAGCATCCACGCCAGCACCGTCTTCACGTCCATCAGCAGATCACCCGCCTTGGTGGCGATCAGCGCGACGATGTGGACAAAATAGTTTCGCGGCTGGTGACGGCAGGCGTCGTCCGGGATGTCGCGACAGACCCGGGCATCCTCGTCACCGGTGGCAAGATCGTACAGGCGGGTGAGCAGTGCGCTCGAGGCTCTGGACATGCGGGCTTCCCTGACCGAGATGCGGACTGACGTGGCCCGCCGTGCTGCGCTACCATAGTCCTCTTTGGGGGTCGACGGCGGTCGGGCCTGCATTATAGGCAGGCCTCTCCGGCATCGGCGAATGACACGGAAGTGCATGCACCCGGACACGGGCCATGCCGGGGTCGAACAGGAGACATCATGAGCTACCAGCTACCCGCGCTTGATTACGATCTCAAGGCGCTCGAACCGCATCTTTCCAGCGAGATTCTCGAGCTGCACCACGGCAAGCACCACGCCGCCTACGTGGCCGGCGCCAACACCACCCTCGAGAAACTGGCCGACGCCCGCCAGGGCAAGGATTTCGGCAAGATCAACCAGCTCTCCAAGGATCTGGCATTCCACCTCTCCGGGCATGTGCTGCACGCGCTGTTCTGGAAAAACCTCGGGCCGAACGGCGGGGGCGATCCCGGCGGGGCGCTCGCCGAGCAGATCAACCGGGATTTCGGTTCCATCGACGGCTTCCGCGAGCAGTTCACCGCCGCCGCCATGGGCATCCAGGGCTCCGGCTGGGCGGCGCTGTCCTGGGAGCCGGTCGCCGGCCAGCTGCTGGTCCACCAGGTCTATGACCACCAGACCAACTTCGGCCAGGGCACCACGCCCATCCTGGTACTGGACATGTGGGAACACGCCTTCTACCTGCAGTACCGCAACGTCAAGGCGGACTGGGTGAAGGGCTACTGGAACATCGTCAACTGGCAGGACGTCGCAGACCGCCTGGCCAGGGTCAGCAAGGGCCCGGCAGCGGTCTGATCCGCCCAGCGCCTGCGCATCGAAAAGCGGCCTCCGGGCCGCTTTTCTTTTGCGCCTCAGGCGAGCAGCCCGCGCTCGGCCTCCAGCGCGGTGATCAGCCGGGCGATATCGCGCTCGTCGTTGTAGAAGTGGAAGGACGCGCGCACATTACCGTCACGGCAGGAAGTGACGATGCCGTGTGCGGCCAGCCGCTCGACCAGCGCAGCCTGGTCGCGCGCGCGAATGGCGACGGTCGCCCCGCGGCGATCCGGGTCCAGGGGCGTCGCCACGGCGATCCCGCTGTCCGCCAGCGCCTCCAGGCACCGGGTCACCAGGCCCTCGACCCGTGCGCCAACCGCAGCCATGCCGACATGCCGGAGGATGGCGATGCCCGCGGCGGCGGCCTGGGCATTCGCCACACCCGGCGTACCGGCCTCGAAGCGCCGGGCATCAGGTGCCGGGACGTGCCGGGTGATATCCATCGCGGCCACGTCGGCCTGCGCGAGCCAACCCGTGGCGAGCGGTTCCAGCGCGGGCACGAGTTCCCCCCGGACAAACAGAAACCCGCTGCCCGAGGTCCCCAGCAGGTACTTCATCATCCCGCCAACCGCGAAATCCACCCCCAGGGCCCGGAGATCCAGCGGTCCTGCCCCAACGGACTGGTAAGCGTCCAGCAGCACCCGGGCACCGCGCGCATGGGCCAGTTCGACGATCGCGGGGATATCCAGCCGCGCGCCGTTGCGATAGCAGATGTGGGTGACGGCGACCAGCGCCGTGCGCTCGTCGATCAGGCGTTCGAAATGCGCCAACGGCACCGACGTTCCGTCGGCACTGGCTGGGACATGGACGACCTCGGCACCGCGCCGGGCCTGGGCATGCCAGATCTGGGCGCTGGTCGGGAATTCGAAGTCGCTGACCACGACCCGGCGCCTCGGACCGTCGAACGACAGCGCGCTGGCCAGGCTGTTGAGCCCGGCGGAGGCGGATGCCGTGAGCGCGAGCTCGGCGGCCTCGACACCCAGCAGGCCGGCCAGCGAGGCCCGGAGGGCCTCGAAGCGCTCCAACCAGAGGCCCCAGTCGGCACCCTCCTGCATCCGCAGGTCGAGGTAATCCTCCATCGCAGCACGCACCGACAACGCGAGGGCGCCACAGGAACCGGAGTTGAGATAGGTCCGGCGGGCAAGAATGGGAAACTGCGTCCGCCAGCCCGCCCAGTCCCCGGCGCCCGGCCAGCCCTCCCCCCCTGCGGCGGGGACGTCGCCTGCCGCCCAGGGCGGGCGAGACGCCTGATCGCCCACCTCAACCGGCCTGTGCACGCGGCGCGAGCAGCGCCCGCAATCGCGCAATCTCGGCGTGACGACTGGGGATGTCGTCACGGGGCGCCGCCTGACGAAGGTCACGCAGCCGCTCCAGCCCCGGCAGCAGCACCGACAGGGGCGGACCACTGGCCGTCACGTCGCCCTGCTCCTCCTCGGGCAATGCGCGGGCCGGCAACTCGATGAACCGGCGCACCAGCTGATCGTGGTGCTGACCGGCGGTCTCGCCGTGCAGGGCGCAGACCGCCAGGAAACGCTCCGTCACGGTCTGGAACCAGGGCTGGTCGGCCGACTCTGGCGCCGCCTCCATCAGGGCATCGAGCAGGCTGCGCCGACGCATGCAGTCCCGCAGCCGCTGCTGATCCTCGGGCAGCATGTAGAGAAACTTGTCCACCAGCAGCTGCGAGTACTCCGCATGATCGGCCCGGCACAGCCCGAGCAGCAGGTCGATCTCGTTGATGCCGGCGAAATCGCCCGCATTGGCCCCGCGATAAACGTGCAGCCCGACACGGTAGGGCTTGAGATAAGGCCGTACGCAATAGAAGAAGCGCTCGATATCGAGCGCCGCGAACAGTGCCTCGTTACCGCGCCGGACGTCGTCCAGCGCCGCAGCGGCGTCGTCGAGCAGGTAGGGCACCGCAGGATGGGAAATGCCCATCGGCAGCGTCCGCACCAGGGCATCGGCCGCGCGCTTGTACGCCAGGATGCCACGGGTGTTGTAGTCGAAGAAGATGCGCTCCGCCTCCAGCCGGGTGAACCGCTTGTAGACCCCGTCGCGCGCCGGGTTATGGGTGGTGAGATGGCTGGTCGCGAAGCGCGGCGTCACGCCCAGCGAGGCCCCCAGGTGCAGGGCCAGCGCCGAGGCGTCCTGCAGCGGCGAGCGTGTCTCGCGGGCCGGATCGGTCAGGCCATGCCGCCGACAGGCGGCCATGAACATGCCGAGGTTGCCCAGCAGGTCGAACGCGGCCTCGAACCCCTCGTCGGTGTTGCCCTCGGCCAGCAGCCGGGAGACATGCTGATGCCCGCTGTCCAGCAGCTCGCGGCGCAGCGCCGCACCCGCTTCCGGCACGACGTGCCGGTCGGGCTGGCTGAAATAAAGCTCCTCGAGCTCGGTGTTGATCGCCACGAAACGCTCGCGGATCCAGTCGTCGAACGCCCGGGCATTGGGGGTCATGTTCATCGCGCTCACCTATGGCCCATCAACGGGCCGCTTGCTGCCATCCCTGCCAGAATGCACTCTAACAGCGAAGGTGGGCACGATGACTGCAAGATCAGCTACATGAAGAGCTCATTTTGGTGGAATCCTGCGCCAGTCGTGGCGGAACACCTGGCCACCCTTCATGACGAAACCGAGGCTGCGCAGCGCCGAGATGTCCTCCAGGGGATTGCCCTCGATGGCCACGATATCGGCATGCTTGCCCACCGAGAGCGAACCTAGCGTGTCATCCATGCCGAGCATGCGCGCCGATTCCAGCGTGGCGGAACGCAGCGCCTGCAGCGGCGTCATGCCCGCCTCGACGTAGTACTCCGCCTCGCGCACGGTGGCCGTCGTGCCATCGTTCGGCTCATAGGGGAACTGGTCGGTGCCGAGCGCGATATTCACGCCCTCCTCGACCGCCATCTCCAGCGCACGCCAGTGGTCCTGGCCCACTTCGTAGACGCGTGCCATGTACCAGGGCGGTGAGCCGATGCGTTCGAAGAAATCGAAGCTGGCGGGCTGGCTGACCACGATGGTCGGGACGTACCAGGTGCCGCGCTCGGCCATCAGGCGCAGGGTGGGGCGCTGCAGGAAGTAACCGTGCTCCACGCCATGCACCCCGAGTTCGACCGCTTCGCGGGTGGCGTGATCGGAACCGGAGTGGGCCGTGACCTTGATGCCGTGCCGCTCGGCGATATCCACCACCGCCGAGATCTCGTCGGCGGTCATCAGCCCCTGGCCGATCCCACCGACGGGCGTCGCGATGCCGCCGGAGATGGCGATCTTCAGCCACTGCGCGCCGGCACGCACCTGCAGCCGGGCCGCCTTGCGCATCTCGTAGGGCCCGTCGAAGTGTGTCCCCATGCTCGCGCCGTGTCCGCCGGTGATGTTGATCATCTCGCCGGAGGACACGATGCGCGGGCCAGGGAGCACACCGCGATCGATGGCACGGGCCAGAGCGATGTCAGCGTGGCGCCGGTCACCGGGCTGGCGGATGGTCGTCACCCCGCTGTAGAGGCTCTTGCGGGCATTCTCGGCCATGCGCAGCACCAGCTGGGCATCGCTCTCCGTGGCATGTTCCGCAGCCATCAGCCCCGGCAGGATGAGCCCCAGGTGCACGTGCATGTTCATCAGCCCCGGGACGAGCCATTTGCCCTCCAGGTCGATCCGCTCGGCATCATCAGGCACCGGGGTCTCGGCCGCCGGCCCCGCAGCAGCGATCCGCCCTTCGCGGATCACCACTACGGCGTCGGGAATGACCCGGCCCTCGACCACATCGACCAGCGCCGCCCCGACGATGGCGCGGGTGTCAGCCGCGAACAGCGGCTGTGAGAGCAGCAGGGCCGCGACGAACAGCAGTCTCTTCATGCCGGCCTCCCTGCGCTTACAGGCGAACGGTCAGGCGTACGCCGTAGTTGCGGAACGAGGGCACCACATGCAGCCCGCCGAAAAACGCCTTCTGATAGGAGTTGGTGAAGAAGTTGTTGTCGAACACGTTCTCCACATAGGCCGTCATGTCCCAGCGCTCGGTACGGATCCCCGCCCGCAGGTTGACCTGGTTGAAACCCGGCACCTCCCAGGGGAAGCCTTCCTGTACCAGCGAGTTGATGTTGGCCACGTTGCGCGAGCGCGCGAACCACTCACCCCGGACGAAAGCCTCGTTCCCGTTGCCCAGTTCGAAGTTGTACTGGGCATCGGCGTTCGCCGTCAGCCGGGGTGCGTTGGGAATCCGCCGCCCGGTGAGATCGACGAAACGGCCGTCGATGAAGGCGCCATCGAAGCTGTCGAACTTGGCGTTCAGGTAGCCGACACCCAGGCCGACGACCAGGTTGTCGGTCACCAGCGCCAGTGCGTCGAGTTCGACGCCATAGTTCTCTGCTTCTGCGGCGTTGAGAATCGCCGCAATGAAGGCGATGTTGCCGTCGGGGCGCTGGACACCGACGGCGGTGTTCACCTGCATGTCCTTCCAATCCATGTAGAAGGCCGCGGCGTTCAACCGCAGGCGCCGGTCGAAGAGCTCGGACTTCACGCCGACCTCGTAGCTCCATACGGTCTCCTCGTCGAAGTCCTCGCGCTCACCCTCACCTGCCAGCGCGATGTTCGTCTGGATCCCGCCGCTCTTGTAGCCACGCGCCACGCTGCCGTAGAGGTTGATCTCGTCGGTCAAGGCCCAGGTCAGCGCTGCCGAGGGCGAGAAGTCGGTGTAGCGGGTCGACCCCTCGGCGAAGGCGGTGATCACGGGGGGATCGCCCGAAGTCCGGAAGGTCAGCGAATCGATCTCGTCGCGGGTGACGCGCGCGCCGAGCTTGAGCGACAGCCGGTCGCTGAGATCGTAGAAGAGCTCGCCATAGACCGCATAGCTCTCGAACTCTCCGGTGGAACCCGAGGAGGTCACCTGCTGGCCGGGCTGGAACGGCAGGCCGCTGACAAACTGGTTGCCCGGATCATTGGGGTCGAAGGCGTTGCCGGCAAAGGTGAACTGATCCTGGCTGCCGCGATCGCGCGCATAGATGACGCCCGCGCTCCAGTTCAGCGGACCTTCCAGCGCCGAAACCAGCCGGAACTCCTGGGTGAAGGAGTCGCGGAACAGCGGCTTGGTCTCGAAAAACGCATCCACACTTCCGCCGTCGATGTCACCCCGCAGGAATTCATCCTTGTCGATATAGCCGGTGATGCTGATCAGCGACAGGTTGTCCCAGTCGTACTGGGCCCGCGCCATCAGATAATAGAACTTGTTGCCGACGCTCTGGCCGCGGTTGAAGTTCACGCGGTTGCGGTTTTCCGGAAAGAAACCGACCCCGTCGGGATTGGCCTCCGGGCCGAACAGGAACGCGCCAAAACTGGACATCACGCCCGAGGGTACGCCCTCACGCATGCCGACCTCCTCGTCGACGTACGTGCCGGTGACGTCGAGGGTGAAGCGCTCGGTGGGCGTCCAGCGCACCGTGCCGCGCAGGTACTGGTATTTGGAGTCGTTGCCCCCACCAATCGGGTTGATGTTGCGGATATGTCCGTCGGTCTGGGCGAATTTGCCGGCAAAACGCACGGCGAGCGTATCTTCGATGATCGGCACGTTGAGAACCGACTCGACGTCGATCGAATTGAACCGCGCGTAGCCGACCGAGTTTTCCATGAACAGCTCGTTGTCGGGCTTGCGGGTCACCAGGTTGATCGCGCCACCGACGGCATTGCGGCCGAAGCCGGTGCCCTGCGGACCGCGCAGCACCTCGATGCGTTCCATGTCCAGGATCGGCGGGTTGACCGTGGCCTGCACGACGTTGAATTCGTCGACGTAGAAGCCGAAGGACTGCGGGCGCACGTCGATGTCGCGCGAGACCTGGTTGGTGACGCCGCGGATGCTGAGCTCACGACGGTCGCGCGAGCCCTCCTGGATGAAGCTGACGTTCGGCGTGCGGAAGAAGAAATCGTCCACGCCCTGGATGTTGCTGAGCGTGATGTCTTCGGCCGTGAAGGCCGTGAGGCTGATCGGCACGTCCTGCGCGACGTCTTCACGGCGCTGCGCGGTCACCACCACCTCGTCGAGCATCCGGGCGCCGCCCTCCTGTGCCGTGGCCGCGGCCGTCCAGCCGGCGGCCAGCAGGCTGGCACCGCACAGCAGCGCAACCTGACGACGGAGGTGGCGACGGCCGTCAATGGTGACGGAACGGGTGGATTCCTGGATTCTGCTCACGGTCTTTCTCTCCAGCTGGGTCATGTTGAGCCTGTTGTCGACCGCCCCCTCGGGGCCGGCCAGCGATACTTCAGGGTGCCGGCGTGCCGACGAAATTGATCAGGGCGATGCGCCCGTCGGTGATCAGCGCGTAGCCCACCACCCGCTCCCAGCGCTCCTCACCCTCCCGGCGCGAGCGCACCAGATGCGAAGTGAAGGTCCGGTCGCCGTCCGAAAACCCCTGGTCGAAGGGCAGGATGATTTCGACCTCTTCGGTTGCCGCCTGGATGTTGCGGAAATGACGGGCCAGGGCGACCGGGCCGACACCGCGCAGGTTGCCGTTGATCAGCATGACCGCGTCTTCGGTGTAGTAGCGTGCGAAGGCCTCGGGAGTGAAGCCCTCGGGATCCTGGTAGGCCTCGTTCCACCATTCGAACATCGCTTCGAGCACCCGGCCCGGGTCCTCTTCGGCCCGTGCGCTCCCGCTCATCAGCACCAGCAGCGCCAGCACGGCCCACGCTGCCCGCCACATCTGTCGTCCGTCCATGACAGCCACTCCCTTGTCCTGGATTCGCGCCGCGCTCCGCATCTGCGGGATGTCGCGGCCTGCCAACAGGGCGGTAGGAAACAACAAAAGCTGGCAATACGCAATGCGGATCGCGAGAATCACCGTCAGGGGAACACGCCGGCGGACCGGCGTGGCGTCCCACCAACAGCCATGGAGGGTGCCATGAGGCGACTGATTCTGCTGCTTGGCGCAGCCCTGCTGCTGCCTGCGACGGCCTGGCCTGAGACACCCCGGCCCGGACACGTCCTGACCGCCATGTTCGAATGGTGGAACGAGGCCTACCAGGATCCCGAGGGCTTCACTGCGGAGGCCTTCGCGCAGTATTTCGACGATGACGCCGTGATGGTGATCAACGGCAACGCCCGCGGACCGGGACCGGCGGCGATCGCCCGCCACTTCCGCACCATCCAGGCCAGTGTCGACGAGGTCGAGATCCTGCTGCCCTTCCGCGAGGGCTTCGATGACGGCGCACGCACGTTCACCTACCACTACACCCGGGCGCGGGTCGATGGTGAGCTGCGCCATTCCCGGGTGATGGGCTACGCGCTGATCCGTGACGGGCGAATCGCGCTGATCGATTTCATCAACCTGCCCATCGAGGGTCCGCCACCGGAGACCGACGGCCCCACGGCCGACGCCAGGCTGCTGGCGCTGCTCGATGCGCTGTTCGAGGACATGCTCGCCGCCAGCCCCATGCTCGCCGCACGTCTCGATCGGGGCCGGCCACGCGGCGACTGGGACAGCTTCTCGGCCGAGGCCCGCGCGGGCGAACGCGCGCGCCTGGAATACTGGCAGGCCCGGCTGCAGCAGGAGATCGACCGCACCCGCCTCTCCCCTCGTGCCGCCCTGCAGTTCGACGTCGCGCTTGACGAACTGGCGCTCAGGCTCGAGCGGCTCGACTGGTGGGCGCAGAGCTACCCGCTCAACCAGATCGTCGGCCTGCATGTCGATATCCCAAACCTGCTGATCAACCACCACCCCATCGCCGACGAGGCCGACGCGCGGGCCTACATCCAGCGCCTGGAGGGGGTCGGTCCGCTGCTGCAGGCGTTCGTCGAGGACATGGTGCTGCGCGAGGAGGCGGGTGTGCTGATGCCGCAGGCGGTCTATCCGCGGCTGATCGAAGGCACCCGCGCGCTGCTCTCCGGCGCACCGCTCGACGAGGGCGAACCCCATCCGTTGTGGACGGACTTCCAGCGCAAGCTCGGTGCGCTGGCGCTGCCACCTGCCCGAGAACGGGCGCTCGAGGCCGAGGCACGGGCGGCCCTGCGCGGGGGGTTCCGCGAAGGCTATCTTGCACTGCTGGCACGCCTGGAAGACGAGGCGGCCCGCACCCCGATCGACGGCGGCGTCGGACAGCTGCCCGACGGTGAGGCGTACTACCGCTTCCTGCTGCGGCTGTTCACCACCACCGACATCAGCCCCGAGGAGGTCCACGCGCTCGGCCTCGCGGAGGTCGCAAGAATCCGCGACGAGATGCGCGCGCTCGTGCAGGCGCTCGGCCATGACGACGACCTCGAGGCGTTTTTTACCCGGCTGCGCGAGGATGAGCGTTTCCTGCTGCCCGATGATGACGAGGGTCGCGAGCGTTATCTCGAGATTGCCCGGGGCCTGGTGGCCGGCGCCATGGCCCGACTGGACGACGTGGTGACCCGCCCGCCGGAGAGCGCGGTGGCGGTGCGACGGTTTCCGGCCTATCGGGAGGCCGGAGCGCCCGGGGGGTTCTACGAGGCGCCGGCCGAAGATGGCTCGCGCCCCGGCACCATCTATCTCAACCTGGCCAATATGGGCTCGAACCCGCTCTATGCCCTCGACGCCCTGATCTACCATGAGGGCCCGCCGGGGCATCATCTGCAGATCGCAACCATGCTCGCCGACCCGACGATTCCACAGCTGCGCAAGGTCTACGTCTGGTGGCTCAACACGGCCTTCATCGAAGGCTGGGCCCTGTACGCCGAGCAGCTGGCCTCGGAGATGGGCCTGTACCGCGACGACTACGCCGAGTTCGGGCGCCTGTCCGCCGAACTCTGGCGGGCGGTACGCCTGGTGGTGGACAGCGGTCTGCACAGCCTCGGCTGGAGCCGCGAACAGGCGCTGGCGTACATGGCCGAGACGCTGCCCGCGACGGCCGAGGCCAACGCCCGGGAAGTCGATCGCTATCTCGCCGTGCCGGGCCAGGCCACGGCGTTCAAGATCGGCATGCAGAAACTGCTGGCGCTGCGCGAGCAGGCACGGCACGAGCTCGGCGAGGCCTTCGACATCCGCGAGTTCCATGACCAGGTCCTCGCGCACGGCAACGTGCCCCTGTGGGCCGTCGAAGCCGCCATCGTGCAATGGCTGAACGAACACCCGTCCAGGCGATGAGTCCGGACCGCGGCCGTCACTGGCCGCCGCCCCGGCCATCCTCTACACTGCGCCGCGGTCCGGATGCGGCAGTGGGGGCGTACAGGTGACGGTACAGGGCGACAGGCAATGGTCTTCGGGCCTGATGTTCCTCGCGGCAGCCATCGGCAGCGCGGTGGGCATCGCCAACATCTGGAAGTTCACCTATGTCGCCGGCGGCAACGGCGGCGGCGCCTTCGTGCTGATCTATGTGATCGCGCTGTTCTGCGTCGCCCTGCCCGCGCTGGTCGCCGAACTGATGATCGGGCGGCGAGGCGGGCGCAGCGTGGTCGGCACCATGGCGGCACTGCGCGAACGCGAGGGTATCGGGCGGGGCTGGAAAGCCTACGGGGTGATGGCCGTGACCACAGTGTTCATCGCACTGTCGTTCTACTGCGTGGTCGCCGGCTGGACCATCGACTATTTCCGCGTCGCCGTCTCCGGGGCGTTTCGCGGCATGGATGCGACGAGTTCCGGGGCAGCGCTGGCGGCGATGCATGCCAGCCCGATGCGCATGATCGTCTTCCAGACGCTGTTCATCGGCCTGACCGTCTGGATCGTCGCCGCCGGTATCCATGCCGGGCTGGAGCGCGCCCTCAAGCTGCTGACGCCCGGGCTGTTCCTCATCCTGCTCATCATGCTCGGTTACGCCATGATCGCCGGCGATGCCGCGGCGGGGCTGACCTTCCTGTTCCGGCCGAACTGGGCCGAGCTGACCCCGGCGGTGGTGCTGTTCGCCGTGGGACAGGCGTTTTTCTCTCTTGGCGTAGGCGTCGGCGTGATCATGACCATCGGGGCCTACATGGATCGCAATATCCCCATCGTGCCCTCCGGGATCGTCATCGCGGCGGCGGACGGCGCCGTCGCACTGATCGCCGCCATGGTGATGTTTCCGATCGTCTTCGCCCACGGGCTCTCACCCGCCCAGGGGCCCGGCCTGATCTTCGCGACACTGCCGGTGGCCTTCGGCCAGATGAACGGCGGTGCGATCCTCGGGCCGATGTTCTTCCTGCTCATGGCGTTCGCCGCCTTGTCCTCTTCGATCACACTGCTGGAGAGCATCATCGCGACCCTGGAGGACTACACCGGGCTGACGCGGATTCCGCTGGCCCTGATCACCGGGCTCGCGCTGTGGCTGGTCGGTCTGGGCACGGTGTTCTCGTTCAACCTCTGGGCGGACTTCCATCCGCTCGGGTTCATCGCAGCGCTGGACGGCCGCACGCTCTACGATCTGAAGGGTCTGGCGGTGGCCAACGTGCTGATGCCTGCGGGCGGCATTCTTCTCGCCGTGCTGGCGGGCTGGATCATCGCCAGGCGCAGCTCGGCAGAAGAACTCGGCATGCGCCGTGAACTGGCCTATCGTGGCTGGCGGCTGCTGGTGCGCTGGGTCGTGCCCAGCGTGGTGATCCTGGTGTTCGCTGTGAATCTGCTGGCCTGAACGCCGCCCGGAGGCTCATCTCCCCCGGGCGGGCCGCGCACAGCCAGGGCGAGCGCTCAGGCGCCCAGGACGTCGAAGAACTGCAGATCCATCTCCTCGGCCAGGCAGTCCAGGATCGGCGGCACCAGCTCGTCGTGGAACGACGAGGCCATGTGGGCATCGAACGCCGCCTGATCCTTGAAGCTGGAATACACCACATAGGTGTTGGGCTCGTCCCGGTGACGGATCAGGTCATAGACGAGAGTGTCTGGCTCGTGCTCATGGGTCAGCGCCTTGAGCTTGATCTGCAGTGCCTCGAACTCGGCCGCCTTCTCCGGCTTGACCACCAGTTTCGCGATGAATGCCATCATGAGCGTGTCTCCTCGGGGTATCAGCCGGCGTTCTTCAGACCGAGCTCATCGATGAGCCCGTCGCGAAGCCGGAATTTCTGGATCTTGCTGGTCGACATGGGCCAGGTCTCGACGAAGCGCACATGGCGCGGCACCTTGAACCCGGCGATCCTGCCCCTGCAGTACTCGATGAGCTCCTGCGCGTCGACCGTCTGCCCCGCCTCGAGCTCGACGAAGGCTGCGGCGACCTCCTGGAGGCGCTCGTCCGGAACACCGACCACCTGGGCCAGCTTCACCGCCGGGTGACCGGCCAGGAACGCCTCGATTTCCGCCGCAGCCACATTCTCGCCGCCAACCTTCAACATGTCCTTCAGCCGGCCGTAGAACATGATCTGTCCCTCGGCATCGAGCGAGCCGATATCGCCGGTGTGGTACCAGCCCTCGGCGTCCAGCGCCTCGGCGGTCTTGGCCGGATCCTTGTAGTAGCCTTCGAAGAGGCTGTAGCCACGCACCAGGATCTCGCCACGCTCGCCGGTCGGTGCATCCTCGCCGGTCGCCGGATCGACGATGCGCACCTCCAGCCCGGGCAGCGGCACGCCAAGCCGCCGGGTCCGCGCCTCGAGCGGGTCGTCCAGGCGGCTGGTACACACGGTGCCGGCCGTCTCGGTCATGCCGAAGGTCCCGACGTAGACCGTGTTGGGCATCGCTTTCAGCATCGCCTCCCGAATCCAGTCGGGCTGTACGGCGAAATTCGAGTTCATCAGCCGGATCCGCGACAGGTCCGTCTTCTCGAAGTCCGGGTGCTTGATGAGGTCGGCCATGATCGTCACGAAACAGGGATAGGTCGCCGTCACCTGCTCGCGCTCGAGCATGGCCAGCGCCACGCCGGCATCGAAATGCGCCATGGTCAGGTAGGTACCGCCCACATCGAAGATCGACACCATCGGCAGGATGGCCGCAATATGGAAGACCGGCAGCGGCGACCAGAACCGATCCTCGGCCGTCAGCTGGTAGCGATGCCGACCCAGTGCGATGGAATTGCGCACCATCGCCTCATGGGTGATGGGACAGCCTTTCGGGTTGGCCGTAGTCCCCGAGGTGTAGAGCATCAGTGCGGGGTCGCGAAGGCGCACACGCGAGCGGATCTCCATGATGGTCTCGACCGCGACCTCGGCCCCGCGGGCGCGAAAGGCCTGTTCCGGCAGGAAACCGGGGGCCTCGCCCGGGCCCATCAGCACCAGACGCCGCAGCCGCGGCGCGGCCTCCAGCGCCAGAGCCGTGGGGTCGGGACCCTCGGCCAGTGCCGGGAACGCACCGGTCAGCCTTTCCACGAAATTGACGTGATCGTTGATGCGTGAGGTGGTGATGACCGCGACCAGGTCGGCATTCTCGACCACATAGGCCAGCTCGGCCGACTGATAACGCGCATTGATCGGCACCGCCACCGCGCCGCACAGCGCCACGCCGAAAAACAGCTCGGGGAAGTCCATGCAGGTCGGCATCAGCAGCCCGACGTGATCTCCGGGCCGGACACCAAGTGCATGCAGCGAGCGGGCATGGTCGATGGCGCGCGCAGCCAGCTCCCGGTAGCTGACTCGCTCCTCGGGAAAGACGATCGCATCGGTCCCGGGGTGACGCTCCGCGGCCTGCAGCAGCAGGTCTCCCAGTGTGGTGACGTTGATCCAGGGCGTCTTGGACATCACGACCGGCTCCGTCACTGCTCGAGCGGGTCGAGGTACTCGCGAACATAGGGCCCGTCGAGGCACTCGACCAGGCCCGGCGCCAGCGCCTTGAAATGCTCGGTGTTCTGGTGATCCTGCTCGGCCTGCTCGCTGGTGAAGGACTCGACCACGGCAAAGCGGTTGGGCTCGCGCAGGCGATAGAACTGGTAGATCAGCGTTTCGGGCTCGTGCGCATGCACCTTTTCCGTGAGGGCTTGCGCCAGGCGGATGAACTCCGCTTCCTTCTCGGGCTTGACGGTCATGCGGGAAATGAAAGACATGCGCGCGGTCTTCTCGCTCACGGCCTGCTCCTCGGTCAACGATGTGTCGGAATGCGGAGTGCGTGCAGCGACCGTGACCCGGCCGGCCGGCCGTCGTCACACCCTCCCCCAAAGAGAGCCCGGATCATAGCATCGGCCCCCGAGCGAAGAAACAGTCATGACTGTTTATTTTCTCGCCAGCCACTGCTCTGGCGTGCTCAGCGGTATTCGACCTCCACCTGCCACTGGTCACGCGGCTGCGCGTGGAGCTTCCAGTACTCCTCGGCGATGGTGTCCGGATCGAAGCGGGTTCCCGGATTGATGTGATCGAAGATGGTCACGGTGGCCACGTGGACATCGTGATAGGCCAGCTCCCGCGCCAGGCTGAAACAGAGGTTGCGCAGCCCCGCCTTGCCTATCCCGAGCGCGGCCACCTGCACGGGCGGATCCACCGCCGAACCGCCTCCGGTGAACAGGATCGTCCCACGGCGCTTGTAGCGCATGTCGGCCACGACCTGGCGCACGCAGTGCAGGGCGCCGACCACGTTCACGCGGACGCTGTCGATCACGTCGAGCTCGGTGAGCAGGCTCGGTGCGCTGGTGCGGCGCAGGAAGGCGTTGAAGATCAGCACCTCGGGTGCGCCGTGCGCCTGGCCGATCCGCTGGAACGCGGCAGCCACGGCCTTGCGGTCGGTGACGTCGGCCACGTGCATCGAACACTCGATGCCCTCTTCGCGCAACTGCTCGTGGATCTCGGCGAGGCGCGCCTCGGTCCGCCCGAGCATGGCCACGTGAAAACCCTCGCGCCCGAAGCGCCGGCACAGCGCAAGTCCCATGCCGGGCCCGACCCCGGCGATCGCACAGACTTTCTTGTCCACCCGCACCCTCGCATCCAAGACCGGAGATCCCGGAGCGCTATGCTATCATCGCCGCCGGCTGCAGGCGGCGCAGGATGCGTGCCGGCCGGACCGACAGGGATGACAGCATCATGAGCGAGCTTCAGTACCACCCACTGATCCAGGCCGACGAACTGCCTGTCGGCAAATCGCGCTGCTTCGAGATCGGCGAACACCAGGTCCTGCTGTGCCACACGAAGGAGGGGTTCTTCGCGGTGCACAACATCTGCTCCCACGCCTATGCACGGCTGGACGAGGGCCGGCTGCGGGGGACGCGGGTCATCTGCCCGCTCCACGGAGCCTCCTTCGATGTGCGCGATGGCAGCGTCAAGGGCCCCCCTGCCTACGAGGGCATCCGCAGCTACCCCGTGCGCGTGACCGAGGGCCGCGTCGAGGTAGCCCTCGACTGACGGCCCTGGCCTGCCCGCCGCCTAGCGGCGCTGGTCGAACCGTCGCCCCACCAGGGCCGCGGCAATGTTCGTTTTCTGGATGTCGACCGCGCCCCCGGCGATCCCCCAACCCCAGGCATCGCGCAGGCGCCGCTCCATCGGGTAGTCCTTGGAATAACCGTAGCCGCCCATGAGCTGTACCGCGTGGCCAGCCACCTCGCGGGCAATCTCGTTGGCAAAGCACTTGGCCACCGAGGACTCGAGCACGCTGGGCAGTCCGTCCTGGGCGTTGCTCGCCGCACGCCAGATCAGAAGCCGCGCCGCGTCCACCCGCATCTTCATTTCGGCAAGTTTAAGCTGCACCGCCTGGAACTCGACGATCGGCTTGCCGAACTGCTCACGCTCCTGGACGTAGTCGAGCACATCCTCGAGCGCCCCCGATGCCTGGCCGAGCGCCATGGTGGCGTTGCCGCAGCGTTCGAGGTCGAACGCCTCCATGAGTTTGCGGAAGCCACCGGCAGGTACGATCACGTTCTCCAGCGGCAGCTCTACATTATCGAGGTAGATGTCGGAGGACGGCACACCACGGAAACCCATCAGTTCTTCCTGCGCGCCGAAGCTCAGCCCGGCGCGATCCTTCTCGACATACACCGCGCCGATTCCGCGAGCCCCGGGGTCATCGGACATCCGGCAGTACACGACGTAGCCATCGGCGTGACCGCCGCCTGAGCACCAGCGCTTGGTGCCACTGACGATGACCGTATCGCCACGGACCTCGGCGGTGGTCTTCAGATCGGTCAGTGCCGAGCCGGCCTGCGGTTCCGACATCGAGACGGCCACGATCAGGTTGCCGCGGCAGACCTCCGGCACCACGCGCTGGCGAAGCGCCTCGCTGCCGAAACGCTCGATGGCGCGTACCGGACCCACGCAGGACTCGAAGACAGGAAAGGCCACGGCCGAGGAAATCTGCGCGAACTCCTCGAGGATGATCAGGGCCTCGAGATTACCCAGGCCCATGCCTCCGTACTGCTCGGGGACGTTGATGCCCAGAAACCCCAGCTCGGCAAACTCACGCACCAGCTCATGCGAGGGCGGCTCGCCCGTGCGTTCGATTTCTTCGGCGATTTTCGGCAGCCGTTCACGCGCGTACTTGCGGGCGGCCTGCTGCAGTTCCTTCTGCTCCTCGGTCAACTGGAAATCCATCTGCTTCTCCTTTCGTTATTGCAAGGCCCCCGCGGGGTGTGTAGCTTGCCTGCTCCCTGACCGGACATTTGCGGAGCCCTGTTCATCATGCCCATCGCACACATCAACGGCCACGACATGTATTACGAACTCCACGGCAGCGGCGACCCGGCCATCTGCATGGGCGGCTGGGGAACGTTCTGTCACGGCGGCGACCGACACCTTGCCCGTGGACTGACGGACCGGTACACGGTGCTGCTGATCGACTACCGTGGCATTGGCGAATCCACCGACGACCTGTCGGTGCCACCGAGCATGAATCTCCATGCCCAGGACGTCATCGGCCTGCTCGACCATCTCGGCTGGAGCCACGTGCACTTCATCGGGCTGGTCGGCATGGGCGCATGCATCTCGCAGGAAGTCGCCATCCAGCGACCCGACCTCGTGCGCTCGATGATCAACATGGGCGCCTGGACATACTGCGACGACTTTCTCCGTGACCAGCTCGAGCTGTTCGCCATGGTGCATCGCGACTCGGGCTTCGAGGCCTTCCAGCGCTTCGTCACCGTGATGTCCTTCAAGCCGGAATACTACAACGCGCACAAGGACCGGCTGCTTGGTCCGAATGGCGGCTGGAAGGAGCTCAACGGGCGGCTGGAGGCGCACGAGCGCTTCGTCCGCGCCTGTATCGAACACGACGTACGCGATCGCCTCGGCCAGGTGAAGTGCCCGACGCTGGTGATCCACGCCGGCCAGGACCTGGTCACCAGTCCACGCACCACACTGCCGATCGAGGAACTCATCCCCGGCGCCGAGGGCGTGATGATGGAAGACGTCGCGCACGTCGTCGCCGGCAAGGAAGAGAAAATCGCGTTCTGCGAGATCCTGCTCCCCTGGCTGGCGAAGCACTGATCGGGGGAGACGCGCATGAGCCTCGATTTCTCGCGCCTGCGGGTGCTCGACTTCGGCCGTTATGTCGCGGGCCCCTACTGCGCCACGCTGCTCGGCTACCTTGGCGCCGAGGTCATCCGGATCGAGAAACTTGACGGGGGCGAGGACCGTTACATCGCCCCACTGGCCGAGACCGGCGAGGGCGGGGTGTTCCTGCAGACCGGATGCAACAAGCGCGGCATGACCCTGAACCCGCTGAAGCCACAGGGCCGGGAAATTCTCGCGCGGCTGGTGGCCACGGCCGACGTGGTCGTGGCCAACCTCACGCCCGCCGGCCTGGTACGGATGGGTCTGGACCATGACAGCCTGCGGGCCATCCGGCCGGATATCATCCTCACCACGCAGACCGCCTTCGGCGCCGAAGGGCCCGATGCCGAGCGTGGCGGATTCGATGGCGTCGGCCAGGCCATGTCGGGCGCGATGTACATGACCGGCACACCCGGTCAACCGGCCAAGGCGGCCGCGCCCTACGTGGATTACGCCACCGCGGTCCTCTCGGCCTTCGGCACGCTCGCCGCGCTGGTCCACCGCGAGCGCACCGGCGAAGGTCAGCACGTCGAGGCCTCGCTGCTCGGCACGGCCCTGGCGGTGTTCAACTCCCATCTCATCGAGCAGGGCGTGGCCGCACCGGACCGCCGGCCCACCGGCAACCGGGTACAGACCTCGGCGCCCTCGGATGTGTTCTCCACCCGCGACGGCCATGTCCTCACCCACACCGTCGGCAACGGCCTGTTCCGGCGCTGGTGCGAACTGGTGGGCGAGCCCGGATGGATCACCGATCCGCGCTTTGCCACCGACCAGGGGCGCGGCGATCACCGCGACCTCATCTGCGCACGCATGGCCGAGTGGTGCGCCGGACGCAGCACCGCCGAGGCGCTCGAAGCGCTCGGGCGCGCAGGCATCCCCTGCGGACCGGTGATGGACCTGCAGCAGGCGCTGGACAATCCCCAGGTGGCGGCAATGGGCTGGCTGCAGGGCGTGTCGTTTCCCGGACTGCCTCGGCCGGCGCCGGTCGCCGACCTCCCGGTGAAGTTCTCCTCGCTGCCCGCTGGCATCCGCCAGGCGCCACCACGCCTTGGCGAACACACCGAGGCGATCCTCGCCGAGCTCGGCTACGGCGAGGACGAGATCGCTGCGCTGCGGGCCGCACGCGTCGTCTAGCATCCGGTGCATCGTCGCCCCAGGGGTCGTCACTGGATTCAGACGGCGCTGACGCGATAGCCCATGCGCGGGAAATGCACGGCAAGCCGTCCGAGCTCAGGCGTCTCCCGCAGCACCACGACCTCATCGACATCCAGCACCAGCAGCTCGCCCTCGACGGGATCACGCCCGTAGTCATCGGCGGCGATGCTGACCCGCTGACCCGCACTCAGGCCGAGCGGATCGTCCGGATCCACCCGCGGCTCGCCCAGCGGCTCGGCCTCGCGTGCCTCGGCCCAGGCCTGCTCGGCCGTGATGGTCTCGCGCTCGCCATGGCCAAGCACCGCAACCCGGGCCTCCCAGTCGGGCAGACGCGCGAACGGCGCGAGGATCTCGCCCGCGTTCGCCAGAAACCCGCGCGCCATCCACAACGGAAAGTAGGCGCAGATGTCGGCCCAGCCCGGGGCGGCCCCGGTAACGAAATCCCGGCCATCGGCCAGCTGCCGATCGACCAGGCTGGCCTGGGCGCGAAGCTGGGTCAGCAGATGCGGGATCTCCTGGTCCAGCCGATCGAAATCCATGAATTCGAAAAACGCCTTCCGGTCCGCGAGCAGTGGCTCGGGCAGCTCGTCGTTCATTCCCATTGACAGCCCGGCACCCGGTTCGAAAAACGCGGTATCGCTCCAGTGTGACAGGGCCAGCCCCAGACCCGTGTCGCCGGTCGGGAACAGCGTGGGCACCGGCTGCCACTGCTCGAGCGCCTGGACGATCCGCCGGGTGTCGCAGAAGATATCCGCCCCGAGCTGCATCACCGGGGTCTTGCGGTAGCCCCCGGTCAGGCCGGTCAACATCGGCTTCGGCATGATCATGGGGATCTCCACCGAACGCCAGGCGAGCCCCTTGAGGCCCAATGCCAGCCGGGCTTTCTCCGCGAAAGGCGAGAGGTCGAAATGGTGCAGAATCGGCGTCGGCATGCAGGCTCCCCCCGGGTCCATATCGCCGTGATGATCGGCGGGCCGCCGATGCCGCGCGAGTATCGCACGGCGCCCCCCAAAAAAACAGTCAGGCTTGTTTCTTTTGGAGCGCCCTGTCCCTATAATCGAGACAAGTCATTGCCGTGCGAGCACGTCGCCGCCGATGACAGCACTTCGTTTCCGCATCCTCGATGTCGGGACGATGGGGACAGGGACGTCCCGACTCCGCCACGTGCGGCCATTCGTGATCAGCCTGAAACCGGGACGCAGACCACCATGGAAGCAGCGATTACCGACTATCTCCGCGAGGGCATGGCGTACGAGCGCAGCCGCTCGGGCCCGCCGGATCATTTCCCGCAGCTGCCGGACATTCCCGGCGGCCGCTATGTCGACCCCGAATTCCTGGCCCTGGAGCAGGCGGGGCTGTGGAAGCGCGCCTGGCTGTACGCTGCCCACAGCGACGAGCTCCCGGAGCCTGGCAGCTTTCTGCTGTTCACGCGCACGGGCAGCCCGATCTTCCTCATCCGCGGGAAAGACAGCAAGGTGCGCGCGTTCTACAACACCTGCCGCCACCGTGGCGGCCCGCTGGTGAAGGAGGCCTGCGGCCATACCCGCGGACTGGTCTGCGGCTACCATGGCTGGACCTACGATTTCGAGGGTCGACTCGTGAACCTGCGCGACAAGCGCGACTTCGTCGGCCTGGATGCGAGCCAGCGCTCGCTGGTGGAAGTACGCTGCGAGCAGCTGGGCAACTGGATCTTCATCAACGAGGACCCCGAAGCCGAGCCCCTGCTCGAGCACCTCGGGCCCATCCCGGCATATTTCCAGCAGTATGACATCGACAACATCCGTTTCGTCGAGAAACACGGCTTTGACGTCGAGTGCAACGTCAAGGTGCTGATGGACGCATTTCTCGAGGTCTACCACCTCAAGTCCATCCATCAGAACACCGTGGACCGTTTCCTCGACCATCGTGGCTCGAAGATCGTGCTGTGGAAGAACGGCCACTCGCTGATGCTCACGCCCAACCGCCGGCCGGACTGGGTCGATCCGGGCACCGTGGGCATGCAGCAGATCCCCTCGGTCGACGAGCTGTTCGCGAAGAACAACCCGTCGTTCAACCTCTATCCGAACCTGGTCACCCCGATGGCCGACTCCGGCATGCCGTTTCTGCTGTTCTGGCCGACCGGACCGCGATCCATGCACATCGAGGTCCACTGGTTCGCGCCCGACTGGGGCGATGGCGAGCCGCCTGCCCTGTGGGAGACCCGCATCAGCAACTTCGACCGCATCCTCGAAGAGGACACGCAGTTCGCGCCACAGATCCAGAACTCGGTCGAGTCCCCAGGGTTCAAGGGCATGCCGCTGAATTACCAGGAGCGGCGGATCTACCACTGGCATGAGGAGCTCGATCGACGTATTGGCCGCGACCGCGTGCCCGCGTCGCTGCGGGTCGAACCCGTGCTGCACGATTTCATCGAGGGCTGAGGCTTGGGCGCCGGCATTCTCGGATGGGGCGCCTATATCCCGCTGCTGCGGCTGCCGCGCGAGCGCATTGTCGAGCACACCGCCTGGCTGAACCCGGGGCTGCGTGCCCAGGGGCGGGGTGAGCGGGCGATCTGCAACTGGGACGAGGATGCCCTGACCATGGCCGTGGAGGCCGCACGCGACTGCCTGCAGGGCAGGCGCCCGACTCTGGCGGAGCTCCAGCTCGCCTCCACCACCCTGCCCTTCGCCGATCGCAGCAACGCCGGCATGCTCGCTGCGGCACTCGATCTCGACGAATCGGTGGCCACGCTCGAGAGCGGCGGCAGCCTGCGCTGCGCCACCTCCAGCCTGCTCAGCCGCCTTCGTGCCGGCGCCGGCGCCGGCGAATGCCTCGTCGTGGCCTCCGAGCACAGGCTGGCGCGTCCGGGCAGCGGCGGCGAGCTGCGTTACGGTGATGCCGCCACCGCACTGCACCTCGGCGACGGCGATGATGTGGTGGCCCGTTTCCTGGGCGGCGCCACCATGGCCCGGGACCTGGTCGATCACTACCGCGCGAGCGACAGCCGCTACGACTATGCACTCGAGGAGCGCTGGATTCGGGACGAAGGCTACTTCAAGCTTGTCCCGGAGGTCTGTACGCAGGCCCTGGCCGACGCGGGACTGGAGGCCGCCGACGTGGACACGCTGGTCTTCCCCGGGCCCGTGCGGGTCGGCCAGGCACTGTGCAGGCGCCTGGGCATCGAGGCCGACGCGCTGGCTGACGATCTTGCTGGCCGCTGTGGCCACGCGGGCAGTGCCCACCCGCTGCTGATGCTGGCCCACGTACTGGAACAGGCTCGCCCGGAGCAGGTGATCCTGGTGCTCGGCTTCGGCCAGGGGGCAGACGCCCTGCTGTTCCGCGTCACCGAGGCCATCGCGGCCCGACGACCGGCACTCGGGGTCCATGGCCACCTCGCGCTGCGCCGGGAGGAAACCCACTACCTGCGTTACCTGTCGTTCACCGGCCAGATCGGGATCGACTGGGGCGCGCGCGCCGAGCACGACAAGCGGACCGCCCAGTCGACCGCGTTCCGCAAACGCCGCGCGGTGACCGCTTTCGTGGGCGGCCGCTGCAGCGCCTGCGGTACCGCGCAGTTTCCGCGGACCCGTGCCTGCGTCCACTGCGGCGCGATCGACACCCAGGAAGAACATCGTTTCGCCGACAGCCGTGCGAAAGTGAAGTCCTACACCGAGGACTGGCAGGCACACTCGCCCGCCCCGCCATTGATGTACGGCAGCGTGAGCTTCGCCGAGGGAGGCAGCCTGATGATGGAGTTCACCGACTTCGCTCCCGGGGAGATCGCCGTCGGGACGCCACTGCGCATGGTGTTCCGCATCAAGGACGTCGATGAGAAGCGCGGCTTCACCCGGTATTTCTGGAAGCCGGCTCCGGCACGGAGCGCCTGACATGGCCCGCGGCATCCGCGACAAGGTGGCGATCATCGGCATGGGCTGCTCACGCTTCGGTGAGCGCTGGGACTGCGGGCATGAGGACCTGATGGTCGAGGCCTATGCCGAGGCGATCGCCGATGCCGGTATCGACAAGGCCGATCTCGACGCTGCGTGGCTGGGCGTGTTCTTCGACGAGCAGAACACCGGCAAGTCGGCGCTGCCCCTGTCGATGGCGCTGCGCCTGCCGAACATCCCCGTCACACGCGTGGAGAACCTCTGCGCTACCGGTACCGAGGCCCTGCGCGGCGCCGCCTATGCCGTGGCCGCCGGTGCCTGTGACATCGCCCTCGCCATGGGCGTGGAGAAACTCAAGGATACGGGCTACTCGGGCCTGCCCGAGCGCACCAAGGGGACGTTCGAGGATCTCTATCTGCCGAACAGCACCGCGCCCGGCGCCTTTGCCCAGCTTGCCAGCGCCTATGCCAACCGTCACGGCGTCCCCATGGACGACCTCAAGCGCGCCATGGCCCACATCTCGTGGAAAAGCCACCAGAACGCCCGAACCAACCCCAAGGCGCATCTGCGCAACACCCCGTCGATCGAGGACATCCTGAACGCACCGATGGTCTCCTACCCGCTCGGCACCTATGACTGCTGCGGCGTGAGCGACGGCGCGGCATGTGCCATCGTCACGACCCCGGAGATCGCCCGCAGCCTCGGGCGCCACGACGACCTCGTCACCATCAAGGCCCTGCAGCTGGCGCCGTCCAACGGCGTGGAGATGGGTCACGATGCCTGGGACGGCAGTCACACCATCACCACGCCGCTGGCCGCGAAGCGGGCCTATGAAGAGGCCGGTATCCGCGATCCGCGTCGGGATCTCGACCTCATCGAGGTACATGACTGCTTCTCGGTCACCGAACTGGTGATCATGGAGGACCTCGGACTCTCGCCACCGGGCGGAGCCATTCGCGACGTGCTCGACGGCGTCTATGACGCCGACGGCGAGGTGCCCTGCCAGATCGACGGCGGCCTGAAGTGCTTCGGCCATCCCATTGGCGCGTCGGGGCTGCGCATGGTCTACGAAATCTACCTGCAGCTGCTCGGTCGCGCCGGTGACCGCCAGCTGTCGAATCCAAAACTGGGACTGACGCACAACCTCGGCGGCATCCCGATTCGCAACGTGGCAGCCATCTCCGTGATCGGCCTGCACGGTGCCTGACTCCGCACGCTTGACCAGGGGACACACGCGATGACCACCATGAAGGCCACGCCCATCAAAGAAGAGCCGACACGTCGCTGGGGCTTCACCGACGAGGAGCTCGCCTCACGGCCGACCGTCTACCGTGACGATCTGCTCGCCGACCAGGTGTTCATCGTCTCCGGCGGCGGCAGCGGGCTGGGTCGCGCCATGACCTTCCTGCTCTCGCGCCTGGGCGCCCGGGTGATGATCTGCGGACGGCGCGAGGAGAAGCTGGAGGACTGCCGCGAGGCGGTGGCGCGACTGATCCCCGGCAGCGAGGTCGCCACCACCGCGATGACCATTCGTGATCCCGAGCAGGTCGACGCGCTGGTCGAGCGGACCTGGCATGAATTCGGACGGCTCGATGGCATCGTCAACAACGGGGGTGGACAGTTTCCGCAGGCCGCGATCGACTTCAGCGTCAAGGGCTGGAATGCGGTGATCGACACCAACCTCAACGGCACCTGGTACATGATGCAGTCGGCTGCCCGCCGCTGGCGAGATGAGCAGCGACCGGGGAGCATCGTCAACATCGTCGCACTGGTGCACCGGGGAATGCCCCAGGTGGCACACACCTGCGCCGCCCGTGCAGGTGTGGTGTATCTGTCAAAGACCGTTGCGGTGGAGTGGGCGCCGCTGGATATCCGCGTGAACTGCGTGGCGCCGGGGTCGGTGGAGACCGAGGGATTCAACGTCTACCCGCCTGCGGCGGCGGAGGCGTTCCGTTACTCCAACCCTCTGCATCGGCTGGGCGACGCCTACGACATCGCCGAGGCGGTCGTCTACCTGCTGGCACCCTCGGGCAAGTTTGTCACCGGCGAGGTGCTGACGGTGGACGGCGGCGGTCAGCAGTGGGGCGATGTCTGGCCAGCCGGCATCCCGGACTATTTCCGTATCCCGGAGCGTTGAACCGACCCGTCAGCGCCGCCGCCGTGATGGCGGAGGATCTTCGTCGCCGTAGGGGTTGTAACCGCGTTCCCGGCGTTCCCGGGGATCGATCCCGCTGCTCCCGGCACCTTGACGCGCCTTGCTGGGCCCGCTGCGCAGTGCCCAGGCCCACACGTCCCCCTCGGCCTCTCCATGACGCCGCCCACGTGGACCATGACCCGAGAGGCTGTCGTAGGGATTGGTGCCGGCGTCGGCAGGCTGCGCGAGAGACAGGGTCTGCAGGGCCCAGTCTTCAGGGCCCGGCATCTTTTGCGCTACAGGCTCCGGGGCAGTCCGACCATGGTCAGCAGCCTCGGCAGCGTTCGCAGCCTCCCTGGCCTGCTGCTGGCGAGCCACCTCACCACTGACGACGGTCAGGTCGCGCTGCTCGAGCGGCTCATCGAGACTGAGGGCCGGGTTATCCAGCCGGCGAAGCAGCAGGGTGGTTTCCTCAAGATCGAACGCGCCGGTGCTGGTGTTCCACTCCCACACCGCACCCCCATGGCGGAAGGTCACCTTGCCGGCATCGCTGTCACGGACAGAACGCGTGCTGGCGGCGGCGTCTCCCACTCGATCATCCGACGCTGATCGCGCCCTCGGCGGTTTGCCCGGCGGTGCTCTTTCGCTCATGACCTGCCCCGCCTCACGTATTGACGGGGGACATGGGTAACAGACAAACGCGCGGAGAGTCAACCTGACGTGCCCCGGGGTGGCGCGAGCCGCCCCCCGGGGCACGTTCTGCAGACTAGAAGTTGAATCCCAGTTCCAGGCCGAAGCTCCGCGGCATGCCCCACTGGGTATGGGTCCACAGGGTCGCCACGGACTGGCTCGCGATCCGGTAGCGCTTGTCGCCAAGGTTCTTGCCGTAGGCCCGCACGAAATAGCGGCCATCGCGATCGTTGTAGGTCACCGAGGCGTTGAACAACGTCTTGGTATCCAGGAAGGCGTCGAACTCACGCCCGGCCACCGCGATGTAGAACAGGTTGCGATCCTCGTAATACACCTCGCCCGAGATATCGATGTAACCACCCGCCAGCTCGATCTCGTAGGTCGCCGAGATCGCGCCGCTCTTCTTCGGCGAGCGCGGCACCGGCAGGCCGCTGAGGTCCTGCGAAATCGGCAGGATACGGCCACCGGTGAGCGGATCTACCAGCTCTTCCTGCTCGAGGAAGAAATTCTTGTAGCTGGCATCCAGCCAGGCGGCCTGAGCGCGCACCCGGAAATTGTCGGTCAACAGTGCCTGGAACTCGAGCTCCACACCCTTGGCCTCGACCTTGGCGGCGTTGTAGAACACGGTCTCCTGGAACTCCACGCCACCACGCTCGGTGATCACGTTGGCTGCACGCTGGGCGTCGGAGTAGCGCACAAGAAAGGCCGTCGGGTTGAAGCGCAGGCGGCCGTCGGCCGTCTCGAACTTCAGGCCGAGTTCGTAGTTGGTGGCGAACTCGGGATCCACAGGCCTGGTCAGGGCGGGCACCAGCAGGCCACTGGTGCCGGTCTGGTCGTTGTAGCCGCCGGCCTTGTAACCACGGGACACGGTCAGGTAGGACAGCAGGTCGTCGGTGATTCGATAGGCACCGGTCACTCGCCAGCTCGGCTCATTCCAGGCCTGCCGGAGGTTCTCGAAGCCGGGCGTGGACGAGTCGACGATCGTGCCGCCGGGGAAGCGGATAAAATCGCCCGCATCCAGCGGCTCGTTGAGGTCGTCTGCAGTCAGGCCGGGGTTATTGGGATCGAGTTCCGAGAACGGCACCTGTGTGCGCCCAGCCCAGCTACGCTTGTCACGGGTGTAGCGGAAACCGGCACCCAGCGTGAATCGGTCGTTGAACTCGTAGGTCACATCGGCGTAGCCGGCCAGCGAATCGGAATCCTGCCGGTTGCACAGCACCGAAGGCGTGTTGTTGTTGAAGGTCGCCGGCAGACCGAGTGCGGCAAAATCAAGCGCCAGGTCGATGAACCCCAGCACCTGCACCACACAGAACGCAGCGTCGTTCTCCTGGTAGAACCCGCCGACCACGAAGTTCAACGGACCGGAGAGATCGGAGGCGATACGCGCCTCGAACTGGGTGGTCTGGCGGGTGGTGCTGCGGTTGGCGTCGAACAGCGAGAGCACCTCTCCCGTGACCGTGTTGACCGGCGCGGCACCCGTGTAGGTATTGGGCAGGATCTCGTCCTGGTCGCGACGCCCCGCTGACGCAATCAGGGTGTAGTCGGGGCTGAAGGCCCAGTCGAAGTTCAGGTAGAAGCCATCGACATCGATCCGCTGCCCACGACCCATGCCCAGCAGGGCATCATTGCGCTGGGTGGAGCCCATGTTCTTGACCGGGTCCCCATCCGGACGGGTGAAGCCCAGCACGTTCCAGAGGTAGGGCCCGTCTGGCGGAGTGTCGTTGAACGCAGGCACGGCGTCGGAGCGGTCGCGCAGGATCTCGTACTGCAGCAGCAGGGTCATGTCCTCGTTGATGTCCCACTGAGCCTTGACGCGCCCGTTGAACACATCCTCACCGCCGCTGCGCTCGCCACTACCGCGCCCGGACTCTCCGGTGAACCCTTCGATCACGAAAGGCTCGAAGGAGCCGTCGAACAGCCCCAGCGTGTTGATCGGTCCGTAGGGCGCACCCAGCCGGTAATAACCATCGGACTTCACGTAGCCGCCGACGAAACGCAGGGCGAACACATCCTCGACAATCGGAACATCCAACGCCCCCATGACGCGACGCTCATTGAAGCTGCCGTAGGCCACGCGGCCCTGGCCGCCGAGCTCGCTCATGTTCGGGCGCTTGCTGCGGATGTTGACCGCGCCGCCGGTGGTGTTCTTGCCGAACAGCGTCCCCTGCGGGCCACGCAGGAACTCGATGCTCTCGATGTCGAAGGTGTCGAGCAGCTGGGTCTGCACGCTGGGGATGACGAAATCATCGATCTGGACGCTCACCGGCGCGTCCTGGTAGACGATGATGTCGGTCAGGCCGACGCCGCGCATCGCGAAGGAGGCGGCGTTGAAGGCGGTGATGCGCGCGGCGGAGAACCCGGGGACTGCGGCGGCCAGCCCGGAGATGTCACGGGCCACCATGCGGTCGATGTCGTCGGGGCTGAACGCCGAGACGGAGACAGGCGTATCCTGGAGTGCCGTCTCGACGCGCCGGGTGGCCGTCACCATGATCTCGTCCAGCGCGCGTGCGCGCTCGCCCTCGGGCTGCTGCGCCAGGGCGGCGGTGACGCTGGCGGCGAGCAGCGCGGTCCCGGTCAGTGAAACCACAGCCGCACGACGCGACCGGCCGACAATGGCAGATGCTTGCATGACTTCTCCCCCAGTTGGACGGACACCACAGCATCCGCTCGTCTGCTGACGGGCGGATGCCGCGACAGAGACGCCATTACAGCGGCCTGTTCAAAAAAAAGCAAGCACGACTGTTTGTGGTATTCGCGACACATGAACCGAAGAAAGATCAGAAGCTTACAGAGGCTGCGTCGGTCGCCGTCGACAAGCCGACAGGGGGACATGCCCATACTGCACTGCAAAATAAACAGTCACGCTTGTTTTTTGCCGCGCCCGCCCTATCCTTGACGCTGTTACCCTAAGCGGCAAACGGGTGTTTCGCCCGCGCCGAGTCACCGTCACAGGAGCAGAGCCCTCATG
Organism: Gammaproteobacteria bacterium; assembly: GCA_007127715.1. GTDB lineage: Bacteria > Pseudomonadota > Gammaproteobacteria > Steroidobacterales > PWYM01 > PWYM01. The sequence continues at coordinate 41,641 of SKYU01000003.1, forward strand.
GCCTACAACTACGAGCATGGCCCCGTCGTGAATCCGAATGCCCCGGAAGACTCGCTCGAGGCCAAGCGCCCCTACGTCGATAACGGTACCGACGTGGTCTCGCCAGACCGCTATTACAGTCCCGAGTTCATGGCGAAGGAATGGGAGCGCATGTGGCCGCGCGTCTGGCTGATTGCCGGCCCACGCACCGATCTTCGCGAGCCCGGCGACTACTTCGTGTTCAACGTCGGCCCCGAGTCCTTCGTGATCACGCTGGACGACAACCATGTGGTCCGCGCGCACTACAACGTCTGTCCCCACCGCGGAAACCAGCTGGTGCTGAACGAGCGCGGCAGCGTGCCCCGCTTCACCTGCTCGTTCCACTCGTGGAGCTTCGAACTCGACGGGCAGCTGAACTCGATCACCGATGAGGACAGCTTCCGCCCCGAAGTGCTCTGCCCCCGCCCCCAGCTCTCGAGCGTCCGCTGCGAGGAGCATGCCGGGCTGATCTGGATCAACATGGATGGCAAGGCGCCGCCGCTGAAGGAGTATATCGGGCTGCCCGAAGGCTACCTGGAGAGCTACCGGATCGAGGACATGTTCGCGGTTCGCCATGTCTCCAGCGAGTGGGCGGCAAACTGGAAGAACGGCATCGATGCCTTCTACGAGAGCTATCATCTGCACGCCGTCCACCCGCAGACCTCGACGGTCATGGACGATCTTGGTGTGCAGTACGACCTCTACCCGAACGGTGCCTCACGCATGATCGTACCGATCTGCAAGAAAAGCCCGCGGGTACCGGACCAGGAGTCGGTCGATGCAGGGCTCGAGTTCATGATCCGTGATGCCGGCGCCGACCCGACGCAGTACGAGGGCTCGGCCATCGGCGTGCGCGAGTTCATCCAGCGCTCCAAGCGGGTGCGCGCCGAGAAGCTTGGACTGGATTACAGCGAGCTCAGCGACGCCCAGCTGACCGACAGCTGGGCCACAGGCATCTTCCCCAACGTGCAGATTGGCCTGCATCCGGAAGGTGCCTTCCTGATGCGCTTCCTGCCGCACGAATCCGACCCCAACCGCTTCTACTACGACACCATCACGCTGTTCCGCCCGGCCGACGACCCGAGCTACACCGTACCGGCCTGGATGGGCCTGCCGGAAGGAATGGACACCAGCGGCGAGACCCGCCCCGACACCGAGCACGTCGGCATCGGCGAGCCCGCGGGGCTTGGGCTGGTCCTCGACCAGGATTCCGAACTGCTGCCTGTGGTGCAGAAGGGCATGCGCTCGCGGGGCTTCCGCGGTCCGCTGTGGGGTGAACAGGAAGTCCGTATCCGTCACTTCCACAAGGAACTGGACCGCTACATCAACGGCGAGAAATGACCTCCCTGGTGTCGACCTGGAGCTGATCGACCCAGTCGTCGATCGACACGGGCATCCAGGACAGCACCTCCAGAGACCTGGCGGCGAGTGGATCGTCGCCAGGTTTTTTTGCCATCGATGGCCGCCTGGGAACGCTCCGGACCACCGGCCAGCGCGGGCCGAGCGCCTGCGCGGCCGCGCCAGGCGCCGACAGGCGATGCCGGCTGCGGTATCCTTTGCCGCTGGACCAACAGCGGAGGTTGACCATGTCCCGTATCGATGAGACCGCGCTTGACCGGCTGTTCCGAGAGGCCCGGACCCACTTCGCCTGGCAGCCACGCGAGGTGTCTGATGCCCTGCTGCAGGAATTGTTCGAGCTGGTGCGGATGGGCCCCACCAGCGCGAACTGTTCTCCGCTGCGTATCGAGTTCATCAAGAGCGAGGCGGCCAAGGCAAGACTCCGGCCCTGTCTTATGGACGGTAATGTCGACAAAACCATGACCGCACCGGTCACGGCGATTCTCGCCTTCGATACGCTGTTCTACGAGCACATGGACCAGCTCTACCCGCCAGCGCCCGAGGAAGTGAAAGGCTGGTGGCGCGGCGAGGAAAAAAGCGGCAATGAAACCGCTTTTCGCAACTCCACATTGCAGGCCGGTTACCTGATCATGGCAGCTCGGGCGCTCGGCCTGGACTGCGGCCCGATGTCCGGTTTCGACAAGGCCGCGGTCGATCGCGAATTCTTTCCGGACGGTCGTTTTCGCAGCAATTTCCTGTGCAACCTCGGCTACGGAATCACGGAGAAGCTGCACCCGCGGCTGCCGCGCTTCGACTTCGATCAGGTCTGCAGGGTGCTCTGAATGGCCGACAGCCGACAGCGGCGCACCGTGGATGATCGTGAGCGTCTGGAGCAGGCGGTGGAGAAGCTGCAGATCCGCAGCATCCGTCGCCACATCCTGCTATGCGCCGACCAGACGAAGCCCAAGTGCTGCGACCGCGAGACAAGCATCAGGAGTTGGGACTACCTGAAGAAACGGCTCATCCAGCTGGGGCTGGTGCGCCAGGGAGGGGTGTTCCGGACCAAGGCGAACTGTCTGCAGGTGTGTCTCGAAGGTCCGATCGCGGTGGTCTACCCGGACGGCGTCTGGTATCGCAGCTGCACCCCGGAGGTGCTCGAGCGCATCCTCCAGGAACACCTCATCGGTGGCGTGCCAGTCGCGGAATATGTGATCGCGCGCCAGCCGCTGCCCGGCATGTAATCCAACCGGGCTCCCTCGGGCGAACAGGCGCTGTATCCCGCGGTGCAGACCGCGCCCGTGGGGTCAACCTGCCTCGTGCAGACCATAGCGGCCGTCGGCTGCAGCAAAGGCACGGCCATCCTCGACCAGCTTGTCCAGGTGGGCCTGCAGCGAGAGACGCGCCAGTGGGTGCAGCTGTACCGGGGTGTCCGCATAGACCGTCGCGACCAGCTCATCGGCGTTGGCCGGTTGAGCCGCCGCCAGTGCATCGATCACGCGGGCTTCGCGGCGCAGGCGGTGGGCTATCACATGATCGACCACCGCCGCAGGCTCCGCCAGGATACCGCCGTGCCCGGGTGCCAGCCGCGAGATCGGCAGTGACTTGAGCCGTCGCAGCGAGGCGAGATAGGCGTTCATGTTGCCATCGGGTGGCGCGATCACCACGGTTGATCCACCCATCAGGTGATCGCCCGTGAACAGCCAGTTCAATGGCTTCAGCAGCCAGCAGACATGATTGGATGCGTGCCCGGGGGTGTGCACGGCCACGAGTTCGCAGTCGTCAAAATCGAAGGCCTCGCCATCGCCTGGCACCCGATCCGGGCGAAACGAGCGGTCCTGCGGTCCGGCCTCGGGTGGTGGCAGACCCACCAGTGGCACGCCCAGTGCGGCAGCCAGCGGCGCGGCGCCTGGCGAGTGATCAGGATGGGTATGGCTGACCGCGATGAATGCGCAGCGCCCTTCGCAAAGCGCTGCGAGGCGCTCGAGATGCGCCGGCTCGGCGGGACCAGGATCGAGTACGACACGAGCGGACTCGCCAAGCACGTAGCTGTTCGTGCCCGGGCCGGTCAGCGGTCCGCCATTGGGGGCCACCACGCGCCGCACGCCGGGCGCCAGCCAGACACTCCGCCCGACGGTGAAGTCATCCATCGGGCATCACCGGCAATACCGGAGACACCCCGGCATCCAGCAGGCCTCGGGCGTGCGCCAGCGCCTCGACCACGTCGCCGGCCACGGCAAACTGGCGCAGCGTATGGCGGGTCGGCGGCGGGAGCAGCAGCGTCTCGTCGGCCAGCGCCGCCCGCGGACTGAGCCAGCGAGCCTCCAGCGACTCGCGTCCGTCATGGCTGGCCGCCTGTCTGGGCGGCGCGGCGGCGACGAAAAACCGGGTCGCATACCGACGCGGTGCGGCGACCGGGGTAATCCAGTAGCTGAAATACGTGAGCTGATCGGCGGCCAGCGTCAGGCCTTCCTCACGGCACAGCTCCGCAAGACTCATGCTGCCTGCCAGCAACAGTCTGCGGTAGTCGGCGAACCGCGAGGCCTCCAGTGCACTGCCGGGAGTGAGCAGCCCGCCGAAGCGGTCGCGCGCCAGCAATACACCACTCTCCTCGAAACATTCCCGGATGGCGGCCGCCCAATAGGCGAGCCCCCCTTTTTCCATGCCCAGGTCACGGCTGGCCTGCGCGTCATCGAGACCGCTGCACAGCTCGGCCAGCGCCGCATCGGCCGGTTCGAGACAACCGCCTGGAAAGACGAAGGCGTTGCCGAAGTCCTGGGCGGCCGGCCGTCGCAGCATGAGGACCTCGATGCCATCCAGCCCGCCCCGCAACACGACCAGGGTGGCCGAGGGGCGCGGGGCACGGCCCGAGCCGCCGGACGCGGCGTACTGCGCGACGTTCGACATGACGAATAGCCTCTCCCTGGCGCGACTGGTGGACCGACGATGGCGCGCGACCAGTTACAAGTATGCCAAGGATACTCCCGGACGGCGTGGCACCCATGGACGGCACGACAACGACGAGATCGACTCACCCGGACATGCCGCCTCCGCGATCGGCTGCACGCCGGCTCAGCGCACGAGCCTCAGCCATCCGCGGAGCAGAGCCGCCACCCGCGGGGTCAGCCGCTTGCGATTGACCGCATCTCCGAGCCGTTTCAGGTACTCCGCCCGGGTCGGATAGGGCAATACCAGCGATGCGGCGCTGCCAAGGCCCAACCCGCGACTCATCATCAGCACCAGCGCCGCGATCTGCTCACCGGCGTCGTGGCCGACCAGCGTCGCACCGAGGATCCGGTCACTGCCCTCGGCGGTCAGCACCTCGACAAAACCTTCGCGTTCGCCCGCCGCGCGGCCGCGATCGAGATCTGCGAAGTCGACCCGGTAGCGATCGAAGGCCACCCCCGCCGCCGCCAGTTCGGCCTCGCTGCGGCCGACCGAGGCAACCTCCGGTGAGGTGTAGGTGCAGTGCGGAATCACTGCACCATCGACCCGGGCAGTCGGCAGGAACAGCGCGTTCTGCACCACGACGCGGGCCTGGAGGTCGGCATTGTGAGTGAACTGCAGGGCAGAACAGACATCGCCCACGGCGTAGACCCGGCGGTTGCTGGTACGCAGCCGCCGATCCACCTCGATGCGTCCATCCTGCAGCACACGGATCCCGGCCGTCGGAAGATCCAGCGCCTCGATATTCGGCCGGCGGCCAAGGGCGACGAGCACTCGGTCGACCGTCACGCCCCCCTCACCAGCCTCGATCCTCCAACCCGCCTCTTCCCGGTGGACTGCATGCACGGCCTGACCGAGGTGCAGACTCACCCCCTCGCGGGCAAGCGCTTCACCCAGCAGCGCGCCCGCCTCAGCATTCTCCAGCGGCAGCACCTGCGGCGCGCGTTCAAGCAGGTGCACCTCACTGCCCAAGCGGGCGAAGACCTGGGCCATCTCGCAACCGATCGCGCCCGCGCCCAGGATCGCCAGGCGTTTCGGCTGCTCGCGCAGATCGAACAGCGTCTCGTTGGTGAGCGGGTCGGCCTCGGCAAGTCCCGGGATGGGCGGTACGGCGGCACGCGCCCCGGTGGCGATCACGAACCGTCGCGCCTCAAGCCGCTGACCGGCGACCTCCACAGCGGCCGGGCCGACAAAACGCGCCTCACCCAGGTACACATCGACCCCCGCCGCGGTGTAACGCTCGACCGAATCATGCCCTGCAATGCCGGCACGGACTTCACGCAGCCAGGCGAAGGCGCGGTCGAACGCCATGCCTGGGCGCGCCGTGATCTCCAGCAGAGCCTTGGAGGGTACACAACCCACGTTGAGGCAGTCCCCGCCCATGGCGTGCCGCTCGATCAGCGCCACTTTCGCGCCAAGACCAGCCGCCGCGATCGCCGTCACCAGGCCGCCCGGCCCAGCCCCGACCACCACCAGGTGATAGCGGCCCTCGGGTACCGGATTGGCGTAATCGCGTGGCGCCACCATGGCCCGCCATGCCCGATCATGCGCGGCTCCGGGATAGTCGCCGGCAGGGGTCGACGTGGGGAGGCCGTTATCCATGCGCGATCTCCTGCGCTGCCGCGGCCTCGAGCTGGCGGTCAAGCTCGCGGCGCGCAAGCCGGGTGACCACCACGGTGACGACCAGCGTCGCCACCAGACCGAGCGCCAGCAGCAGCTGGCCGGCCAGCCCGGTCTCCACCTCACCCCCCGCAGCGGTGGCGAGCGACTGGGCAAAGGTGCCCGCCCAGACGTAGAGCACGGTCGCGGGGAACATGCCGATCCACGACGCGAGCACGTAGTGACGCACCGGCACGGCCGTCAGTCCAAGCGCGTAGTTCAGCAGATTGAACGGAAATGCCGGGGACAGCCGCACCAGCAGCACGATCAGAAAACCGCGGCGGCCAATAGCGCGGTCCAGCGCATGGAACCTCGGCCAGGCCGCGATACGCGAGGCAATCGACTCGCGTGCGATGGAGCGCCCGAGCAGGAAGGCAGCCGTGGCGCCCAGCACGCTACCAACCGATACCAGCACCACCCCCTGGACCAGCCCGAAGATGAAACCTGCCGTGATGGTGAGGATGAGCCCCGGCAGCATGAAGACCGTCGCGACGATGTACAGTGCGATGAAGACCGCCCAGGCCACGTCCCGGTGCGCCTGGATCCAGGCAAGCCCTGTGGTCAACCACTCGGCCACCGGCAGCAGCAGCGCCAGTCCGAACAGGCCCGCGAGCGCCACCGCAAACACCAGCAATCGACGGTTCATCATGCCATCTCTCCGGGGCCCAGCCCCATCGTCTCCAATGCCTGTAGCAGTGTGCGCCGTGCAGGTCGCGGGTCACCGACAATATCCCGGGCCAGCGCCCGAAGATCGGCGGCAGTATCGACATCGGCTGCACCGGGAAGCCGACTGACCGACAGGCCTGCGGCCACGCAGCACGCCGTCAGGGTCGCACCCAGCGCAGCCGTACTCCAGGGCAGACCCGCCAGGGGCGGCCATGATTGCCTGGCGGCCATCAGCACCACGCCACCGTCGGCAGCCGGCGCCAGCGCCACGTCGTGTGTCTCCAGTGCGCTGGCGGCGCCCTCGAGCTGCGCGGCGCCCAGCGCCGGGGCGTCGCTGCCGATGAACGCCAGTCTCGCATGGCCCGCGCCACGCAGCGCTGCATCCAGCGCTGCGAGACGCTCACCGAGATTCCCCGACGACTGCACCCGTACCGTTGCCCGCGGCAGGCGCTGCGTCGCCCAGGCCGCATCGTTGCCCGCTTCCGGCGCCAGCACCACCGGCCCGGGCCAGCCTTCAAGGTCCTCCATCGCGCAGTCGAGAAACCGCGAGGCAAAGGCACAGGCAGCCTCTGCGCCGATTTCGGCGGCGAGACGCTGCTTGCCGTAGCCCGGCCGGGGCCGCTTGAACACCAGCACCAGGGTCAGTCGGGCGACGGCGTCAGGAACGGTGGAAGCGTGATGCATGGCTATCGGGTACGCGCACCGGCGATGTTCGGAGTCCGGCCGGCATGGAAGCACCCCACCGGACGCCGCTGCAACCATTTGCCTGTCCGCAGGGTCTGCCTCACCATGCAGGCGCCTTCACAGCATCATGACGTGCCAGGACCGATCGACCGGATGTCAGCCCCAGAGTCTCCCCCGCGCGTAAGCGTGATCATCCCGGTGTACCGCGACACCGAGGCGCTGGGCACGTTGCTGGGCTGGCTCGAGCAGGAGACCTTGGCGTGCGAGATCGTGGTCGTCGATGCCGGCGCCGACCCCAGCTGCCGGGCGCTGTGCAGCCGCTACGGCGCGCGCTGGCTCGATGCGCACCCCTGCCGGGGCACCCAGCTCAATACAGGCGCCGCGCAGGCCCGCGGTGACATACTATGGTTCGTGCATGCCGACGCACAGCCGTCTTCCGGGGCCATTGCGGCGCTGCAGGCTGCCATTGAGGATGGCGCGGCCGGTGGCGCGTTTCTCTTCAGCCTGCCGGCGGCACGGGGCCTGATGCCGCGGCTGATCGAGCGCGGCGCGAGGCTGCGCGCGGCGCTTGGTGGGATGGTCTACGGCGACCAGGGCCTGTTCGCGCGGCGCGACGCGTTCATGGCCAGCGGCGGTTTCGCCGACAGCGGGCTGTTCGAGGAAGTGCCGCTGGTGCGGGCACTGCGGCGCCGGGGCTTCATCCTGCTGCCCCTGCCCATCGGTGTTTCGCCGCGGCGCTGGCAGAGCGACGGCTGGTGGCGTGGCGTCCTGCGCAACCGCTCGCTCGCCCTGGCACACCTGCTCGGCGTGCCAGGGCCAACACTGGCCCGCTGGTATCGCCGCCCGCCGCGACAACAACCGATCAAGGAGTGATTGCATGGATATGCCCACCCGCGACCCGCGACTGTTCACCTCGACCGGCGAGGCCCGTGGCTACATCCAGCCCCATGCGCTGCGTGAGCTGTGGTTCCACACGGGCACGGCCTGCAACCTGGCCTGCCCGTTCTGCCTCGAAGGCTCGAAACCGGGGGATGACCGCCTGCAGCGCATCACCCTGGAGGACGTTCGGCCGTTCATGGACGAAGCCGCCACTTTGGGCGTCGAGAAGTTCTCCTTCACCGGCGGCGAGCCGTTCATCGTCAAGGATTTCGTGCGCGTCCTCGCCTACGCGCAGTCGCTGCGACCCTGCCTGGTGCTGACCAACGGCACCGAACCCGTGCTCAAGCGCATGCACCAGATCCGCGCACTGCGCGACGGACGGCATCCGGTGAGCTTCCGCGTGAGCATCGACTGGCCCGACCGCCACCGTCACGAGGCCGGCCGCGGGCCTGGCACCTGGGCCTCGGCCTGGCAGGGGCTGCGCGAACTCCACGAGGCCGGCTTCGCGGTCTCACTGGCCCGTCAGGCCGAGGCGGGCGAGGACCGCGCCACCGCCGATGCGCCGTTTCGCACGCTGTGCAGGGAACACGGACTGCCGGAAGGCCTCACCATCGTCTCCTTCCCGGACTTCGGCAGCCCTGGCGAGACGCGTGGCGTCCCCGAAATCACCGAAACCTGCATGACCCGCTACCAGGACGAGGCCAGCCGGCGCGAGTTCATGTGCGCCTTCAGCAAGATGGTGATCAAGAAAGCCGGGCAGATGCGCGTATATGCCTGTACGCTGGTGGATGATGACGAGACCTACGACCAGGGGGGCAGCCTCGCCGAGGCCATAAACGTGCGCGTGATGCTCGGCCATCACCGCTGCTACACCTGCTTCGCCTACGGCGCCTCCTGCAGCGAACTCTAGAGAATCAAGAACCATGACCGCATCCACCGACAGCTTCCGCGCACTGGGGCTGTCCGACGCCCTGCTGGCCGCACTGGCCGACGTCGGCTACGAACGCCCCTCGGCCATCCAGGCCGCCTGTATCCCGCCCCTGCTGGAGGGACATGACCTGCTGGGCGAGGCCCAGACGGGTACCGGCAAGACCGCAGCCTTCGCATTGCCTGTGCTGCAGCGCCTTGACCTGGCCCAACGCGACCCACAGGTGCTGGTGCTCACGCCCACCCGCGAACTCGCCATCCAGGTGGCAGAGGCCTTCCAGCGCTATGCACGCCAGCTGCCGGGCTTCCACGTGCTGCCGGTGTATGGCGGCCAGGGCATGGTCGCGCAGCTCCGCCAGCTGCAGCGCGGCACCCACGTGGTGGTCGGCACCCCCGGGCGGGTGATGGACCACATCAACCGCAAGACGCTGCGCCTGGAGGGCCTGCGCACGCTGGTGCTGGACGAGGCCGACGAGATGCTGCGCATGGGCTTCGTCGAGGATGTCGACTGGATCCTCGAGCACACCCCGGCCGGTCGCCAGGTGGTGCTGTTCTCCGCGACCATGGCCGAGCCGATCCGCCGGATTGCGCGACGCCACATGCGCGAGCCGCAGGAAATCCGCATCCAGGCGCGCACCACGACCGTGGCCGCCACCGTGCAGAAGTACTGCCAGGTGGCCGCGCCGCACAAGCTCGACGCGCTCACCCGCGTGCTCGAGACCGAGGCGTCGCTGGATGCCGCGATCATCTTCGTGCGCACCAAGACGGCGACGGTGGAGATCGCCGACAAGCTCGAGGCACGCGGCTACGCAGTCGCCGCGCTCAGCGGGGATCTCACCCAGACGCTGCGCGAGCGCGTCATCGACCAGCTGAAGCAGGGCAAGCTCGACCTGATCGTCGCCACCGATGTCGCTGCACGCGGTCTCGACGTGCCGCGTATCAGCCATGTGATCAACTTCGACGTGCCCTACGACACCGAGGCCTACGTGCACCGCATCGGGCGCACCGGTCGGGCCGGGCGCAGCGGCACGGCCATCCTGTTCGTCACCCCGCGCGAGCGGCGCCTGCTCGGCATGATCGAGCGCGCCACGCGCCAGAAGATCGAACCGATGGCCCTGCCCTCGCGCGCCGCGGTCGCCGACCGTCGGGTCGCACTGTTCCGGGAGCAGGTGGAGCAGGCAATCACCAGCGAGGATCTCGGCTTCTTCCGTGAGGTGGTGCGAAGCCTCGCCGATCGCGAGGGGGCCGATCTCGAGGAGATTGCCGCGGCGCTCGCCTTCCTCGCCCAGCGCGAGCGCCCGCTGCAGCTGCCGCCTGCCCAGGGGCCCGACGTTGCCGATCTCGCACGCAGCCAGCGCACGCCGCCGTCACGCGCGCCGTCACGTCCAGTCGGCCCTTCGCCAGCGCCTGGCGGCGAACTGCAACGCTACCGGATCGAGGTGGGCCGTCATCACCAGGTGAGCCCCAAGGACATCGTCGGTGCGATCGCCAACGAGACCGGTCTGTCGGGCCGCAGCATCGGGCGCATCGACCTGTTCGATGACTACTCCACGGTGGAGCTGCCCCCGCAACTCCCGGCGGAAATACTCGAGGTGCTGCGGCGCACGCGCGTGCGTCAACGCCCGCTGGGGCTGCGGGCGATGAGTGCCGACGAGGCGGCGATGGCGGTCAAGCCCATGGGACGACCGAAGCGGGCCTCGGCGGGCAAGCCGGTAATGCCGGGCGGGCGCAAGCCGGGAGCCAAGAAGAAGGCTCGTTGAGTTCAAGGGGGAACCTGGGCCGACGAGACTCCGGCGGTCCGATAGGTGGCTAGGGCTCTGGCGCGGAGCCTGTCTCACTCACAATCGCCTCAAGCGTCCGCAACAGGACAGGCAGTTCATCCTGAACGATGCTCCAGACGGTGTCGTCATCGATCCCCAGATACGCGTGGATCAGCCTGTTCCGCGTCACGATGATCATGCGCCATGGAATCTGCGGATGCGCGGCCCGAATCTGCTCCGGGATATTGCGAGCAGCTTCGCCGATGAGCTCGAGGTTGCGCAGTGTCGCATCGTAGGTACGCCTGTCGGCGATGAACTCTGTTGCCGTCAGCCCACTCGTGTACGACAGGGTAACCGAGAAGATCTTCGAGGTAGAACTGGACACCGAAGTAACGCTCGGACGTGGCAGGCCCATCAAACGCCACGAGAATGTCGACGTCACTTCCAGGTTCCAATTGGTCGCGTGCCGCCGATCCGAACAGCGCGAGCCGCGTTACCCCAAACTGACTCGCAAGGTGCGCCTTGTGCTCTCGAAGAAGCTTGAGGGTTCGTGCCCTGTTCATGTCCGATCCCGACCGCAAAAGGTAATTTCTGAGTGACCTGCCATCGATGCTGGTCACTCGAAATGTACACGATCAGCTCACGCAGGCGTAGGTCAACCCGCAGAATGCGTTCGCAGGGACAGGACTGCGTCGCCTACGCCGGGAAGAACTCGATCGGCTTGGTGGTGGTCACCGGCGCGACATCCCGGTCCTCGAAGCGGAACATCATCACCCGCTGCACCAGCCGGCGCTCCAGCTCCGCATCCCCCAGCTCGCTCGAGACGACCTCGCACTCCGTCACCGTGCCGTTCGGCGCAATGGTCAGGCGCAGCACCACCTTGCCCTGCAGTGTCGGGTCTGCACGCAGCGCACGGCTGTAGAGCGCATAGATCGCACCCTTGTGCTGATCGAAGACCATCTCGATTTCTTCGCGGCTGCGCGAGCCGACGCCATCGCTCGCCCCACCCCGGCGCTCGGTCTCCTCGGCCACCAGTCCGGCCACAGGGGATTCGACGGTGGTGGCCGTGCGCTCGGCCAGCCCGCCCCCACCCGTACCACGGCTGAGTTCGGCCGTGGTGATACCGCTCGAAGCCTCTCCGGCGCGAGAGGTGATCATCGCCCGCTCTGCGCGGGAGGCCTGGGCTGCGCTGGAGACCGTGTTGGCATCCAGCACGCTGGACAGTGCCGCGCTCTCCCGCAGGGCGGCCAGCTCTTCGACCATGGGCATCACGCCGGCGGTCGATGCGCGTTCCCGCGCCTCTTCTACGCGGGTCTCAGGGCGCGGCTCTGGACGGGGCTCCGGCGGGACCACCTCGCGCGGGGGTTCGACCACGGCCACTTCCGGCTCGACAGGTCGGGGCTCCTCGCGCACCACGGGTGGCGGGGGCGGCGGCTCGCGCTCGAGCACGAAGCGCGCCAGCCGCGGCGGGATGTCCTCGACACGGTCAGCCGCCCGCTCGGGCACCGGCAGCAGCGGCATGATCAGCGAGAACACCAGCACCACCAGCAGCACCTTCCAGGTCAGCCGTCGGAAACGATGCTCCTGCGCGCCACCAGTCGTGCCTGGCAGCTCGAAACTGCGGTAGTAGGGATTGCTTGCAGCTACGGCCGTCATGCTCGTCCTCCGTCAGCGCAGCTGCGCCACCTGCGGTTCGATCACCCGCTGATTCACCGCGAGCGACAGGCGTGTGTAGTCGGCCTCGGTGCAGGTCGCCATGATTCGCCGAAGCAGCCGGTAGGGCAGCTCGCGGTCACCCATGATCGTCACCTCGGCCCCGTCCGCGCTCTCCCGCAATGCCCGTGCATGCTGCGCGCGCAGCGCCTCGGCCAGAGGTTCGATGACCGTTCCGCCCTCCTCGGCCAGCACATCGGCCACGGAGGCGACACGCCGGCCCTGGACCAGGATATCGTCGAGCGTCACGGCCACGACCACGGTCTCGCGTGGCAACTCGCGCGACACGGATTCCGGCAGGGTCAGGTCGCGGTCGCTCGGCAGCGTCTCCACCTCGGTCGAGTTCACCAGCAGGAAGAACACCAGGATGGTGAAGATGTCCATCAGCGACACCAGGTTGAGGCCACCACCCTTGCGGTGGCGCTCATGGTGTCGCTGCATGCGTGCGGCGCGGTCACTCATCGTCCCGTCCCCTCGGCTGCTGCGAGCACTGGTGCGTCCCCGATCGAGATGTCCGGAAAAAGCTCCATCTGTTCGACGTCCCCATTCCCGGCATGCTCGACCACGCGCACGGTATCCATCACCTGCACCAGCAGGTCGTACTGGATATCGGGCTCGAGCAGCAGGGTCGCGGCGAGGATGTCCGGATGCTGCGCCTTCAGGTCCTGCAGACGCTCAGAGAGCTCGACCAGGGCCACGCCGTCATCGCCTTCGCGCGCGATCACCGCCAGCGAGCCGCGGTTGCGATCGCCGAGTTCCAGACGGTCGTCGCGCACCGTCACCTCGAGAGCGAGCGCCGGCTGGTCGTCGTCCTCTCCACCCTCGCCCGGCGCCGGCAGGTTGAGCTCGAGCACCGCCATACGCGAGAACACTGCCGTGATCAGCAGGAACGGCACCAGCACCACCATCAGGTTCATGAAGGCGGTGATGTTGAGCTCGGCGGGATCCTTGGACCGCCGCGCCCGCAGGCGGCGGGATTTCATGCCGCAGCCGCCTGCGCCTTCACCTGGGACTTGCCAGGCTGGGGAGCGGGATCACGTCGCTCGGTAATGGCATTCAGGAACTTCACCGAGGCCATTTCCAGGCCGTCGATGATTTCCGAGGTCTTGGTCTGCAGCAGCGTGTGCATCAGCAGCATCGGAATCGCCACCATCAGACCGAACGCAGTGGTGTTCATCGCCACCGAGATGCTCGCCGACAGCAGGTCGGCCTTGTCGGCCGGGTTGGCGCCCGCCACCGCGGTGAACGCCCGGATCAGGCCGATGATGGTGCCGAGCAGGCCGAGCAGCGTGGCGACGTTGGCGAAGGTGGCCAGGTAATGCGTACGCTTCTCCAGGCGCGGCATCACCTCCATCAGGCTCTCCTCCATCGCCTTCTCGATATCGTCGCGACGGCCGGCCGAGCGGATACGCGCGAAGCCATACGTCAGCACGTTGCCGACGGCAGCCTTGGACTTGCCCGCCTCCTGGGCGGCGGCCTGGAAATTGCCGGCCTGCAGCTGCGGCGCAATGCGCTTCCACAGGGCGCGATTGCGGCTTTCGGTCGACTGCAGATACAGCCAGCGCTCGATGGCGATGGCGACTCCCAGCGCAAGGACCAGGACGATGGGGTACATGAATACCCCGCCGTCCTGGAAGAAGCGCACCACGCTTGCATACATGTCCATCTCGGGTCTCCTCCAGGGGGTTCGGCTAGCGGTCTGTCGGGGTCTCGGCCAGCGCCTCCCGGTAGCGCAGCTGGCGGCGGTACTCACGCCGGTCGACCGGCGAAATGATGTCGTTGATCAGGGAATCGGCAGGTCGGCCCGGAACTTCACCCGGCTGGGCGGATTTCCAGGGCACGATGTGCATGATTCGGGGTAACTCGTCGTTGCCGGTGATGGCGATCGCGTCCAACTCGAGCTCATCGACCAGTCGTCGGGCCACCGCGCCGTCCTGCGCAGCACGCGGGGCCGGGTCCGGCGCCGCCGCGGAGGACTCCGAGGGCGTCTCGTCGCCGTCGGGCTGTCGCGCGACGAGGACATCGCTCGCGGGATCTTTCTCCGTGACACCTGCACGGGCCTCGTCCGGACCGGGCGCCTGCGCCTGGGCCTCAACGAGGCCGGTGCAGAAAAAACCCAGCATGAGCGCAGCAATCGCCGATAACGCAGGGGATCGACCGCATCCGCTCATGCCCCACCCCCGCTGTCCGCCACCCGCAAGGAGGCGTCGGCCTCCACGCGGCGTCGCAGCTCCACGATCCAGCGCGCGACCTCGGCATCGGGCTCGTCTCCGTGCATGTCCTGGTAGCGTTCAAAGTGCAGCAGTGCGACCGAGGGCCGTGCGAGGTACAGGTCGTTCAGTACCGCGCGATTGAAGTGCGCCAGTGCATATTCAGGGTCGGCCGCCAGGGCGGCGGCGTAGGCCGCATCAGCCGCCTCGAACCGGCCCTGCTCGCGCAACAGCAACGCAAGCTGATGATGCGCCGGAGCAAAATCCGGATGCTCGCGCACCGTCTCCTCCAGCAGCTCCTGCGAACTGTCGGCCTCACCGAGCTCGCGCAGGACAATCGCAAGGTTCACGCGCGGACCAGGCAGGGCCGGCTGCCGCGCCTCGAGGGCCCGCAGACGGCGTTCTGCAGACATCCAGTGCCCGGCCTGCATGTCGGCGAGGGCGGCGGCGAATTCCTGTCTCGCCGCATCGCTGACCTCGACACTCTCGTCGACAGACCGTTCACTCACCGAGGCGCAGCCGGTCAGCAACAGCGCCAGTGCCGCTGCGGTGATGCCGGCGCGAGCGCTGCCGCGGCGGTCAGTACAGACGTGCAACATGGGTCTCTCCCTGTTCGGCCTTGGCGTATCGTCCGGGCATCAGTTCAGCGAGCTGCGAGAAGCTGGCCGCGATCCAGCGGTCGTAGAGCCCGTCGACGGTGCGTTGCGCGTTGCGTTCATGAATCGCGATGGCCTGCTCCTCGAACGGGAAGGCCTGCTCCTCGAGCAGCATCTCGTACTGATCCAGCGCCAGCGCGTCGAGCTCGGCCGGACGGGGCGAGGCCATCAGCGCACGGGCCAGGCCGTGATAGAGCTCCGCGGTGGCGAAGGTGGCCGCGGTCACCACCTCGTCCACGGCATAGGCTGCAGCCATGGCGTAGCCCTCGAGCGCGGTTTCCATGCGCCGACGCTTGAGCCGCAGGCTGTCGGTGAGCGGCACGACCAGCATCGTGGCGTGGAAGGCCGCGGCATCCACGTCGGCAAGGCGCAGGGCTGCACGCGCGGCCAGAGTGCGGGTACGCGGCGTGACCGGCCCAGCCGACTCGAAGCTCACCAGCCGGCGCGAGCGCTCCAGCGCACCGGCCTCGTCGCCGCGAGCGTCGGCGAGGTCGATCAGCTGTTGATGGGCTTCGACCGCCTCGTCGAAAGCCTGGGCATGATCGCGGGTGATCTGGACCAGCACAGCCTCGGTGGCAGCGGTCTGGCCCGCCTGCTCCAGCAGCTCCGCCGCACGCCACAGCAGGCCCCGCTGCTCCTCATTGTTCGGCAGGCGCGCAGCCATGCGACGGTACTCCGCCGCTGCTGCACCCGGGTTGTCCAGGGCCTCGTAGGCGCTCGCGAGATTGATCTCCACCTGCGAGGCCAGCGCATGGTCCGGATAGCGATCGCGGAAGCCAACAAGCACATCGACGGCCGCGTTCCAGTCACCGGCGGAAAGATAGGCGATACCCGCATCGAACTCCGCCACCGGTCGGATCCCCGCCTCGGGGAGTCGCGCGCCAACCCGCAGAAAGTGGCCCGCTGCGACGACATACTCACCCCGCTCGCGTGCCGCCTCGCCCTGGCGGTAAATGCTGGCGGCGAGCCGCTCCTCCACTTCCATGCGGCCCGCAGCGTCGGCAGTATCGAGGAGCCCGTGGACCGCCCAGTACGCAGACTCCGCCTCGGCATGGGCCATCAGGTCGAACAGGACATGGCCCTGGATGCGCCAGGCCACCCGGGCCAGCGCCGCAGGCGGCGATGGAACGCTGGCCGTCACCTCTCGGGCGAGACGCAATGCCAGCGGCGGATCATCGAGCGCAAAGGCCCGCTCGGCTGCGTCGGTCAGAACGTCCAGTGCTTCGGGATGTTCGGAGAAGTTGCGGCTGAAGCGCTCGGCCGCCGCGATGCGTTCGAGCGCCACGGGACGTGGCGGCTCGGCCAGCGCTGCGGTCATCCTGTCGCGCGCCAGCAGCCCGGCGTAGGCCGCCTCCGCGCTGCGCGGATGGACCGGATAGCCGTAGGCAGTGGCATCGAACGCGCGGATCGCGCCATCGACATCCCCCGCCTCGAGCAGCAGCTCTGCAAACAGGAAGTGGTGTGTCGGCGCGGCCTCGTCGTCCGGGAAATATTCCAGCAGCAGTCCATACCAGTGGATGGCCTCCCCGAGCGCGCCGGGCGGCGGCTCGGGCAGCTGGGACTGCGCATGGGCATGCTGGGCAAGCGTGGTCAACGCGCTGCCAAGCGCGGCCACCGTCTCGGGCTGGTCGACTGGTCGATGATCCCGCCAGTACTCCGTCGCCAGCCCGAAGCGCTCGACGAAATCCTCCTTGGCCGTCAGCAGGAGGCCCGCAAACCCGCCGCGGCGCAGGGCCGCCATGCCCTCGAGCGCTAGCGCCGGCGCCTCCGCATGCACAGGGTCCCAGGTCACGAAGGCGCTCATCACTGCCGCCGTGTCGGTGTAGCGCTCCTGCTCGAGATACAGCGCCCCCAGCGACCGATGGGTCTCTGCGGCCCAGGCTGCGCGCGCCGGCTGCTCCGCGAGCAGGGCATGAAGCGTATCGATGCCTTCCAGACCTGCCAGCGACAGGGCCATGACGCGCAGCACGTCCTCCAGCAACTCGCGCTGTTGACGCCCCAGGGCATCGAGTCCGTCGATCCCGGCATGGCTGCGCGACACCAGCAGGTCGAAGAAGGCCTGGAGGGTCTCGGGCAGCAGGCCCTGCTTGAACAGGGCCCAGCCGTGTTTGTAGGCCGCCTGTACCACGAAGTCACTGGCCGGGCGGGTATCGAGCACGGCCGCGTAAGCCTGCTCCGCCTCGCGGTAGCGTCCGCGCGAGAACAGCAGTTCACCCCGACGGAACTGCACCTCGTCGGCCAACGCCGAGTCGGGATGCCGGGCGATCAGGTCGTCCAGCGTTGCCAGCGCCGCCATGCGATCGCCACCCAGCTCCTGCGCGCGGGCCAGCTGGTAGCGGACCAGATCGTTGTCCGGATGCGAGGGGAAGCGCGCGAGCCGCTCCTCGTACAGGGCGATCGCCTCGGCGTGGCCTTCGCCATCGAGTGCTTCGCTCAGCAGGCCGAGCGCCGCCTCCTCCTCGAGCTCGAGTGCGAGGTCGCCGAGCCGACGCAGGGCCTCGGCAGTCATCGCCTCATCACCCTCACCCAGCGCCAGGAACCGCCTGTACTGCTCGCGAGCCGCCTCGCCCGCCTCAGGCAGCGGCTGATCCTCACGAATCTCCACCGCCGGCGCCTCGAGCGATCGCAGCGTCGGCTCGGCCCGGCGTTCCTCGCCACCGCGCCCGAACGGCCACAGCGACGCGGCGATCACCACCACGGCGAGGGCGGGCGCGCTCATGGTGAGGCCCCCGAGCCGGTCGCGGCCACCTCGCCTGCGGCCGCGCGATCATAGATCCGGGCCAGCGCGAAGCGTGCCTGTACCTGGTGGCTGCGCAGGCGCGAGGCCTGACGCTCCAGACTGTCGACCGCGAGATTCTCGAGATGTGTGCGCTGGCGAACGCTGGCGGCATCCACCTGCATCAGCAGACCGGCCACCCGAGGACCGAGCGCGGCGATCCGCCGGGCCTGGTCTTCGAAGCGTGCCTCGGCGCCCTCTCGCAGGGCCTCGATACGCGCCTCGCGGGCAGCCATCTCGGCGAGCACCGGCTGCAGATCACGCAGCTCGCGGGTGTGCTGCCAGTGCCGCGCAGGAAACTCGGCATTGAGCTGCCACAGCAGGACTCCGCGCAGTACCCGCTCCCGCACCGCCAGCTCGGCGACCTCGGGATCGGCAGGATCGAGAGGCCGAAGGCGCAGGGCCACCTCATCCAGTTCCGCGAGCTGCTGGAGTTCGTCGCGTCGGGCCAGGGCGAGGGTGTCGCGTTCCGCTGCGGCCCGGATCAGCGCGGCGGAGAGCTTTTCGCTGCGATCCTGCAGGCCAGCAACGTCGCTGCGGGCCATCAGCGCCTCGGCCCTCGGCGCGCGCGACTGCCAGGCCAGCTGCTGGGTGGTGACCATGTCGGCGAAAGCGCCGAGGCTTCCGGCCCAGTCCTGGAGCACACCGCGCACGAAGGCGAGATCGCG
This sequence comes from Gammaproteobacteria bacterium, assembly GCA_007127715.1. Lineage (GTDB taxonomy): Bacteria > Pseudomonadota > Gammaproteobacteria > Steroidobacterales > PWYM01 > PWYM01. The sequence goes on from SKYU01000003.1 coordinate 60,538, forward strand.
GGCGTTCTTGAGGCCTTCCTGGAATTCGTGTGTCGCGATCACCTCGGCCAGGTAGCGGGTCTCGAGCCGGTCGGGCAGCGCATCGAGTTGCCAGTGCCACCCCAGCTGATCGCGATCATCCATGGCGAGCAGCGCGGGCACCATCGCCCCGTCGCGGATCGCGGTGATCGCGGTCTCGATCCGCCCCAGTTCAGTCTCGAGAGTGTCAATCGCATCGATATAGGCTTCAGCCGCCTGACCGTACGCGGACAGGCTGGCGAAGGCGTGCGGGACCGCGAGCAGTGATTCCTGCACGGCGGGATCTAGCAGGTCGCGCTCACGCAGGGTCAGCCAGGGCGTGAGCGATTCGCGGTGCCGCCCCATCGCCGACTCGGCCCAGCCGAAACCCAGCAGTGCCTCGCTGGCATGCGGACCATGCAGGCGCACGCGCTCGAGTGCAGCGCGGGCCTCCGCGGGTCGGCCGTACTCCAGCAGGCTGAAACCGAGTGCCACGTTGGCGCGATCGGCCAGCGCACGCAACTCCGGCGTGCGACCAGTCCGCCCACCCAGTCGATCCAGCGTCTGCACGCCTTCATCGAAGCGACCCTGACGGATGAGCGCCACGCCCTGGTTGTAGTGCGCGTACGCGCGCCAGTCGGCCGGACCGTCCCAACGGGCGAGACGCTCGGAGGCCTGACCGTACTGCCCGAGCGCCATCAGCAGCTGTGCCTCGAGCATCTGCCGCTCGGCCTCGCGCCCCCGGGGCAGAGCGTCACCGATGCGCGCCAGCGCCGTCTGCGCCTGGGCCAGTGCACCACGCTGCCAGGACAGCCGCGCCAGCTCAAGCCACGCACGATCGCGCACCTCCGGGCTACGGGTCCGCTCGAGCAACGTTGCGAAAATACGTGCGGCCTCGCGGTGCTGTCCCCAGTCGAGCAGCATGCCACCCAGCAGCAGTTCGGATTCCTCGTCGTGAATCTCGATATGCCCCGCCATGCGCCCGGCCTCGATGCGCGTGATCGCCTCGAAGGGCTGGCCGAGGTAGAAATGGAACAGCACCTCGCCATAGTGCGGCTCCTGCACCACGGTCGTGTCCGCCCGCAGCGTGCCGGAAACCGCGGCGAGCAGCAGCACGGCGATGCGTGCGACGGGTCTCAAGCGCTCACTCCCACTTGCGCACGACGAACTCCGGCTGCAGTCGCCGCTCTACATCGCTGATGCGCAATTCGACGTACTTCGGACCGATACCCTTGGAGAACGTCAGCTCGGCGCCGCGACGATACTCGCGTCCGTGAGGGCCGATGCCGGTGAACACCGCCACCAGCTCATGGTCGCCGGAGCGGACGTTGCCCATGTAGAGGCGGTGAACCCCGCCACGCAGCAGCGCCTCGACCTCACGTTCCGTGTACAGATAGTTCGCAACCTCGCGGCCATTCAGCCGCAGGCTGACTGCATCCAGAGCGAAGAACTCACCGACGTCCATCGACACGAACACCGCTACCTGGGTGTTGGCCGGGAAGAGCAGCTCCTCCTCGAGGAGGAAGAGATCACGGTTGAGCGCCAGCACTTCCTGCTTGAGCGACTCGACGTCGCGGTCGATGGCCGCAAACTCCTCGGCGACCGCCAGGCTGGTCATGACCCAGCAGGCCACGATGGCCAAGCCGCCGGCAGTGCGACAACCGCGGGTTACCGTCGGCTCGTCGCGACTACGCCTGGAAAAGAACACGGGGATCATGGGCTACTCCTCCAGCAGATCGCGCACGAGGGCACGGTATTCACCGTCCCGCCCGGCGCGGTGATCGTTGTAGACGTGGCGGATGACACCTTCGCGGTCGATCATCACCAGGCGGGGAATGCCGCGGACGCCATAGCGGCGGGACACATGACGACCATCGTCGCGCAGCACGGGAAACCCGATACCATGGCTGGCGATGAACTCGCGAGCCCGCTCGGGGTCGCTGTCGAAGTTGACGCTGAGCAGGGCCAGTCCGTTTCCGCCCAGCTCTTCGTGCAGCGCATCCAGCGCACTCATCTGGGCACGACACGGACCGCAGCGACTGGTCCAGAAATTGATCAACACCACCTGGCCGCGCAGCTCGGAGAGACGGTGGTTACGCCCATCGAACGCCTTGAGTGCGAAGTCGGGGGCTGCCTGGCCGGCCGGCGCGTCCGCAGCGCCGGCAGGCGACGCTCCAACCGCCAGGGCACCCAGCGCCATCAGCGCGAGGACCGTCGCACCCCATCTGTTTCGCTGCGTCGCCATACCTCGTCCGCCGTCATGGCCCGGGACGGCCACCTGCGGACGACACGGAAACGCCGGGGCAGACTGCCCCCGTGCCGGCGATCCGGCGACTGGCATCCCCGCTGTCCTAGGCGCTGGCCCTTAGACCGGTGGTTTTGCGTCCCCGCCTTTCGACGGGTTTGCCTTTGTCAGAGGTTGACATGGTGCGGCCCGGCCGCCGTGGCGGCAGTGACCCTCGTCACAAGTTTCCCGCCCCCCGTTCGAAGCGGTCGATCCGGGAAGGGTCAGCGAGGCGCGGCCAGGCCACCGGACACGGCCATCCGGCCCTGGTGGTCGATCAGTACCGCCTCGTAGTCGGGCAGGCGCGCGATCAGCGCCATGCCCCGTTCGACCCCGAGCACGAACAGGGTGGTCGACAGCGCGTCGGTCAGGGTGGCGTCCGGTCCGATGACGGTGGCGCTGCGCAGCGCACCGGCCGGCAAGCCACTGTCCGGATCGAGGATATGGTGAAACCGCACGCCGTCCTCCTCGAAATAGCGCTCGTAGTCACCGGACGTCGAGACCGCTTCGTCCTGGAGAGGCAGGCGTACCACCACCCGCCCCGGATCGCGGGGGTCACGGATGCCGGTCCACCAGGGCTGCCCCCGCCGATCACCGATCACCCGGCTGTCACCACCGGCGTTGAGCAGGGCGTGGGCGACGCCGCGCGCCTGCAGAATCTCCGCGCCCCGCTCGACCGCGTAGCCCTTGCCGATACCCCCGAGATTCAGTCGTACCCCCTCGGCGAGGAAACGCACGCTGCGGGTCGCCTCGTCGAGCGCCACGAGCTGGTGGTTGAAGGTCTCCAGGGCGCCGGCGCGGGTGGCCTCGTCCGGACGCTCGCCCGCCCGGAAGTCGTAGTGCTGACCAACACTGTCGAAAGTGATGTCGAAGGCGCCGTCGCTCAGGCGGGACACCTCGAGCGCGCGGGTCAGCAGCCCGAACAGCTCGTCGCTGACCTGCACGGGCCCGGCATGCGCGTGACGGTTCACATGAGACAGTTCGCTGTCCTCTCGATAGGTGCTCATACGGGCGTTGATACGCTCGTATTCGGCCATCACCGCGCGCGCTGCCGCCTGACCTGCTTCGGCATCCTCGTGCCAGAGTTCCACCGAGACCGAGGTGCCCATCAGCGGGGCCTCGAGCCGATGCCATTCCGCCATCGCGGGCGCCACCATGGCGCAGGCGCTCGCCAGCGCAGCCAGCATGGCGCGAGCCGCCGTCGTTCCCATGTCTGCAACCTCCCGGGTTCCACCGCAGTGATGGTGCCCTGCAAGAAAGTGAATCCTGCCGGCTCTGTCGCATGGTGCCTCTGACGCAGGTCGCAGAAATCCGCGGATGTACTGGCCGGCCCGGGCCGTGCGGCGTATTCTCCGCCTGGTCGCGGGTCCGCTCGCATCCCGGGGAGCAAGCAAGATGGAAACCTGGATCATCATCGGTGTCCTCGTCGCGCTGGTGCTGTACGCAGTCACGATCTACAACCGACTGGTCAGCCTGCGTAACGGCGTCCGCAATGCCTTTGCCCAGATCGATGTACAGCTGACCCGTCGCTACGACCTCATCCCCAACCTGGTGGAGGCCGTGAAGGGTTACATGAAGCACGAGCGCGAGACGCTGGAGGCGGTCGTCCAGGCACGCAACCAGGCGGTGGCCGGGCTCAAGGGTGTGGAGGCCGACCCGGCCAATGCCGCCGCGATGCGTGACCTGGTAGGGGCCGAGGCCGCGCTGGGCGGCGCGCTGGGCCGACTGTTCGCGCTGGTCGAGGCCTATCCCGACCTGAAAGCCAGCCAGAACATGCAGAGCCTGCAGGAAGAACTCGCCACCACCGAAAACCGTGTCGCGTTCTCACGCCAGGCGTTCAACGACTCGGTCATGCGCTACAACGTCGCCACCCAACAGTTCCCGAGCAACATCGTGGCCAATACGTTCGGCTTCAGCGAGGCAGCGTTCCTCGAGATCGAGGCGCCCGAGAAGCGCGAGGTCCCGAAGGTCTCGTTCAGCTGAGGCGTTCCAGGCGATGGATTTCTTCGCCGCGCAGGAGGCGTCGCTCCGCCGCAGCCGCCGCCTGCTGATGATCTTCGCGCTCGCCTGCCTGCTGATCACCGCAGCGGTGGTCCTGGTCATCGCCATGGTGGCGGCCTTCCTGGACGGTACGGCCGAGGTGCTGTTCACCTCGCCGGGCCGGTGGCTGCAGGCCCGCCCGGGCCTGCTGGTCACGACGACCGTGTTCACGCTGGGGCTCATCGTCCTTGCCAGTGCCTGGCGCATGGCAAGACTCTCCAGTGGCGGCGGCGACATCGCGCGCGCACTCGGGGCGACCGAGATCCCGCCGGATACCCAGGACCCGCTGCGAGTGCGGCTCAGAAACGTCGTCGAGGAAATGGCCATTGCCTCGGGCGTACCTGTCCCGGAAATCTACGTGCTCGAAAACGAACCCGGCATCAATGCCTTCGCCGCCGGCTATTCCCCGGGCGACGCCGCGATCGCCGTGACCCGTGGCTGTCTCGAACAGCTCGACCGTGAAGAACTGCAGGGCGTGGTGGCGCACGAGTTCAGCCATATCCTCAACGGCGACATGCGACTGAATATCCGGCTCATGGGAGTGCTGTTCGGCATTCTCGTCATCGGCATGCTCGGGCGCATGCTGCTGCATGGCACGCGGGGCGGCGCCATGCGGGTGCGGGTGGGTGGCGGCAGCCGTTCCGGCGGTGGCGGTGCGGCGGTGCTGGTCATCCTCGCTGCCGGGGTCGCGCTGATGCTGATCGGCAGCATCGGCGTGTTCTTCGGCCGGCTGATCCGTGCGGGACTGTCCCGGCAGAGGGAGTTTCTGGCCGACGCCTCAGCCGTGCAGTTCACCCGCAACAACCGCGGCATTGCCGGCGCCCTGCGCAAGATCGGAGGCCTGGACGCCGGTTCGCATTTTGCTGCGACCGATGCCGAGGAGGTCGGGCACATGCTATTCGCACGCGGCAGCACCGCCTTCCGCTCGATGTTCGCCACCCACCCGCCGCTGGCGGCACGCCTCGCCGCCCTCGGCGATCCGCGCGGAGCGGGCGCTGCGGCAGCGGCCGGAGCCCCGGCCTCCCCGTCCGGTGGCCGCGGCCCCAGCGCCGAGACAGGACTGACCGCGGGGTTTTCCGCAGCGCAGATCACGGCTTCAGTGGGCCAGCTGGATGCCTCTGGCGTGGCCCATGCCGGCAGGCTGCGCGAGGGTCTTGCGCCCGACCTGATGGACGCTGCGCACTCGCGCGAGGCTGCGCCACTGCTGCTGCTGGCCCTGCTGCTGCACGAAGACGGCCGCGTACGCGAGCGCCAGCTCCAGCTGCTCGGCGGCCGGCTCGGGGAGGCCCGTGAACGGCGGGTGGCCGACCTGGCCGGGACACTCGCCTCCGGCCGGCGCAGCGATCGCCTGCCCCTGCTGGAAATCGCCTTTCCGGCCCTGAAGGAACGTCCCGCCGCGGAGCTGGCGTTTTTCATCGAGCTGGCCGAGCGCCTCGCCGAGGCCAGCGGCGACATCGAGCTGTTCGAGTACGCGCTGCTCAAGCTGGTGGAGATCTACCTGGACCAGGCGCAGCGTCCGGCGCAGGCCGCCGGCGTGCGTCACCGGGGCGCGGGTGGCCCGACGGCCATCGCCGAACTGCTGGCCATTGTCGCCGCCCAGGGCCGGGGCGACCCCGTGCAGGCCTACGACGCCGGCCGCGAGGCGTTCGCGCAGGCCCTGGGTGCCCGGGCCGTCACCCTGCCCGACTATCGGCCCATCGACGACTGGCAAGCCCGACTCGACCAGGCACTGTCCATCACCGGCGCCCTGCCCGGCGACCGTCGTCGCGCGACCGTGGCCGGGCTCGCGGGGGTGATCGCTCACGACGGCCACGCTGGCGATGCGGAACTCGAACTCCTGCGCGTGGTCTGTGCTGCTCTGGACAGCCCGCTGCCGCCAATCCTGCCGCAACACTCCGACAGCAGGTAACATAAGGCGCTCGGCCAGTCAGGCGGCCCCGGCGCAAGGGCGTCACCTCGCCACAGGAGTTTCCACCGTGCACTTCCGACCCGCAATTCTCATCTTGTGTGCGCTCGGCCTGAGCGTCCTGCCCGCACACATGACCCACGCCGAGGACGACCCGCAATCACGGCGGCTGGGCCAGGCGACCGAGGTCCTCGAGGCCTTCTCCGCCATTCCGGAAAACGCCATTCCACCGGCGCTGCTGGAACGCGCCTACGGAGTGGCCGTCATCCCCGCGGTCATCAAGGTGGGTTTCGTGGTCGGCGCCCGGCGCGGCCGGGGGGTGCTGGTGGTACGCCACGAAGACGGCAGCTGGAGCAACCCTGCGTTCATCACGCTGACCGGCGGCAGCCTCGGCTGGCAGATCGGGGGGCAGTCCACCGATGTGATCCTGGTGTTCAAGAGCAGCCGCAGCGTCGAGGGCATCACCAGCGGCAAGTTCACGCTTGGGGTGGATGCCGCGGCGGCCGCCGGTCCGGTCGGCCGGCAGACGGCGGCCGCGACCGACATCACTTTCGGGGCCGAGGTCTACTCGTACTCACGCAGCCGCGGCCTGTTCCTGGGGGTCTCGCTCGATGGCGCGGCCATCCAGGTCGACAACGCGGCTGCACGCGATTTCTACCGCAACGACGCAATCACCGCCGAGGACGTACTCGGGGATCCCGCCCTGCGCACGCCGCCCGCGGCACAGGGGTTCCTGGATAAACTGACCGCCATGGCGCCGCGGCCCAGAGCATCACGCACGCCCCGCAATGACGAACAGACCGACGCCGAGGAGATCGCGCCCGAGGAGGAGGCCCGAACCTTCGCGATCGACGATTTCTGAGGCAGCACCCGCTCAGAGGGCGATATCGGGGTCGGGCGGCGGCGCCTCCGGTGCCTTGTCGGACGCCTCGTCGACCGGCGTCCGGCGCCGCTCCTGCGGCACGGCACCCTCCAGCGGTGAAGCATCTTCAGCAGGGCGTGGAATGGCGGCGTCTGGCCGATCGGATTCCGGCGTCGGGAGGATCCAGCTGGCCTCATAGGCCTCCTCCTCGGCCCGCCGCGCTGCCTCCTCGGCCTGTTGCCTGGCCAGCGCCTCGGCCTCTTCCCTACGCCGGCGCTCCTCGCGCAACCGCGCAGAAGCCGCCTCGCGTTCCGCGCGCCGCGTCGCCTCGAGCTCGGCCGCCACCCGGGCCGCCGCACGCCGGGCGTGCTCGCAGTTGGGATCGCCCCGGGCAGCCTCGCCTTCCTGGCGGCAGCGCAGCAGCATCGCCTCCAGCAGCACCGGATCGTCCATGAACTCCTGCACGGTCCGTGGCGGCGGCTCGCTGCAGCCCGCGATCGCCATCGCGGAAGCGAGACAGCTCCAGGCCAGGGCTCGAATCATCGTGTTCATGCGACATATCCTAGCCCACTTGCCGCCGGCGCAGCGGACCTGCGTCACGACTGCCCGGAGCGGCCTTCACCCAAGGGACCTGGTCACTCCGGCTGCGTCAGGCCGCCGCCGGGCCGCGCCTGTGGCAGCCAGATCCCGAACGCGCCGTCCGGCTGCAGCGTCAACCCGAGCCGCGTAGCCCATGGCTCGGCCAGCACCGGCGGTCGGACACCAGGCGCCGCCACGGGCCGCAGTTCCACGTCCAGCGGACCACCGAGCCCCACGGGTTCCCCCCCAGGGCCGCGGCTGCGCACGGTGCCCGGATCGACAGGCCGTGCCGGAAACACCCCACCCTGCGCCTCCAGCCCATCGGGGCGGACGCTGAAGCGATGGACCCAGCGCGCTGTTGCCACCAGCAGCGGCTCCTCGCCGGCGCCGACCGCGAGCCCCCCGATGGCCGAGGCGAGCTGCAGCGGACCGCCAATGCGCTCCCCCGTGTCCGGGGCCCAGAGCTGCACCCGTCCGCCGAGATCACCGCTGACCACCCAGCCTGCGCCGGGGAGCCATGCCAGCGCGGTGACCGCCCCGTCCGCGCGCCACAGCGCCAGGGGCGAGTCGCCTTCCAGGGGCCACAGGGCAAGATTGCCGCCGGCATCGCCGATCAGCACCCGGGGCTCGGGCGTCGGCAGGAACAGCGCCGCGGTCGGACGGCCCGCGGAGGGCCAGCCACCCAGGCGCTGACCGTCCGCCACCCGCCAGCGCTCGACTCCGCCCTGGCCGAGTGACAGCAGCGTCCCGCCGTCGGGACTGAAGTACAGCCCACTGACCGCGCCATCGCCGTGACGCAGGAACCCCGGCAGCGGTGCCCCGGTCAGCGTATCCCAGAGCCGGATGACTCCATCGGCACCACCGCTGGCGACGCGCGTGCGGTCGGGGCTCATGACCACGGCGCTGACAGGCGCCGTGTGACCGAGATAGTCGACCCCGCCTGTGGTTGCCGGCGCGGCATCCCGCAGTTCCGCAGCCGGCAGGATTCGCAGGCCACCGGTCCAGTCCCCAAGCAGCGCATCGCGACCCTCGCGGTCCAGATCGGCCACGGCCCAGCGGGTATCGCGGACCGCGGGCGCCACCGTCTCGGTCTGCCACAGGCGCACGCGCTCGCCGTCATGGGTCACGAGCAGACGACCGTCCGGAGACAGCGTCAAGCCCAGGGCATGACCGCCGTGATACAGCGGCGGCGTGAGCGCTGCGCCATCGGCCAGGCGCAGCAGGCGCGCGCTTCCGGAGCCGGTCAGTAAAGCCACCCGTCCCGCAGCGTCCGGAAGCAGCGGGGCGGTGCGCCATTGGGACACCGGGGCGATACGCACCTGCTGGCGGGCTGAACCCAGTTCCGGCAGCCGGTACCAGGCGGCGCTACCATCGGCCGCCGCCATGGCCAGCCAGTCCCCGCGCGGATCGATGCTCAGCGTCGAGGGGGCACGGGGCAGTTCCAGTTCGCCGCGCAACGCCCCGTCCGGGAGCTGCCAGACGCGCAGACCGCGCCCCTCGGCCAGGGCCACCGAGCCCCCGCCGGGGCCCAGAGCCAGCTGAAGTGCCCCGCTACCACGGCGACCGAGCGGCAGGGCCTCGATCAACGGCTCGCCATCCTCGAGCGACAGCAGGCTGAGCACCATGCGCTCCTCGTCCAGGCTCAGCCAGGCCAGATGCCGATGCGTCGGCCCGAGGACGGGTTCCGCCAGCAGACGGTCGGCTGCCATCGGCAACCGCGCCAGCCGCAGGCCACGTTCGAGGTCGAATACCAGAAGCTCCGTGGACGTGCGCAACAGCAGCCGGCGACCTTCCGCACCGAGTCCGCTCTGCAACACCTCTGCGGGCAGCTCGAAACGATGCACCACCTCGCCGGTCGCCAGCGACCACACCAGTACACTGCCCCGAGCCCCGGGGCCGTCGGGCACGGCGATCACCTGGCCCGACGCCACCAGCAGGGTCACCTCCGCCGTGGCACGCACCCCGGGCAGGACGAAGCCCGGAGACGGCACCGCCTGGTCCGTGTCCCCAGGCGCCGGGACGCCTCGCGTCACGGCCCGTCCATCACCGAACGCCAGCCGCCAGCCGGTGAAGACAGCCTCCTCGCCGGGGGTCGCTGCCGCAAGCCTCAGCCGCCACTCGCCGCGCCGGTCGAGCGCGCCGGCATCGGCGCGCGCCTCCCAGCGCATTCCCGCGGACTCGGGCACGAACGACAGCGGCAGCGCCTCGCCGGTCGGCGCAACAAGCCAACCCTGCCAGCGCCCGGCATCTCCGCGCACGCCCTCGAGCGTCACCCGGATCTCCCCGGCCGGTGCCTGCCGATCGATGCGGACACGCTCCTCCAGCCACTCGTGCAACAGGCCGGTCGGACGCAGGGTCGCCATACTCACCGCGTCGCCCGGCTCGAGGTGGAACACTTCCACCTCCCGGCCGTCACGACCGGTCACCACCAGGGTCCGGTCGCCGCCAAACGCCACCTGCGTGACACCGCCGGTAGGACGCAGGGTCGCCTGCAGCAGCGGATAGTCCTCGCCGAGCAGCCGAGCCGCGGTCGCGGTCGCCTCGACATCGCCCCAGAGCATGGCCTGCAGGGCCGTCATCAGTGCGCGGTCGCGATCCTCGGACACCAGGTGACGCGCCAGCCGACGCTGCCAGTGCCGCACCGGCATCGCGTCGGCCAGGGCGGTGTACCCGGGCAGCCCGAGCAGGGTATCCCGGGCAGCGAGCACGACAGGGAGATCGTCGCTCGCCTCGGCGACTCGCTCGAGCCCAGCGGCGAGCAGACGATCCGCGGTCGCGGTGTACCCCGGCCATGCGCGCAGCCGGCGATGATGGTGCAGCAGCGTGGGCTTGTCCGCGTCGACCTCCGAGAGGGCCGTGACATGGGGACGCGGCAGCACCTGCGTGTACCACAACGGCCCCCCCACCAGCAGGGCGAGCACGGCAGCCGCCGCTGCGATACCCCGGAATTCCAGGGGCAGCTGCTGGTTCACCCAGCGTGTGGTGAAGGCGGCGGCAAAGACGCGGTTCCGCAGCCTCAGCCGCCCGCGGCCATCATCGACGACCAGGCCGAGCAGCCACAGGCGGTCCTGCAATGGGGAGGCCGGATCCACAGGCACCCGCAGACCCTTGCGGATCCGGCCGTACAGGGACAGCAGCTGGGCACGGCGACGCCCGCGGTCCTGGAGGCGGGCTGCCACATGACCCAGCAACGGTTCGCTGCGAAGCACTGCAGGACCGAGCAGACGGCCCTCCACCAGCCGATCGACTTCCTCTGCGCCGCTGCCCAGCAGATCGCTGCGGGCCAGGGCGCGGCAGAGTTTCTGGGTCAGATACGGCTGCCCCCCCGTCCAGTAGTGCACCCGCTCCAGCAGGGTTTTTGCCTGCGCCTCGCCGACCGGCAGGCCTGGCGCCAGCGCCAGGGTCTCGGCCAGGGTGAAATCCTCGAGCGGGATCGGTTCGCTGAGCTCGAACGGCCCGAGACCGGGGTCCGGTGCCAGTCGCGACGGTGTGGTCACACCGAGCAGTACGAAGCCCAGACGCCGGAATTCCGCGTCGCTGCCGGCGGCCGCCAGGCAGCTGCGCAGGCCCTGGAGAAAATCACCGGCAAAGCCGAGTCCCTCCAGCACTTCCAGATCGTCGATGAAGATGACCAGCTGACCGGCCACCTCGGCAAGCACCAGCTCGCGAAAGAACTCGACCAACCGCTGGGTGGCCGTCAGGCCGACCCGTTCCTGCCACCACCGCTGGAGCGGCAGCTTCAACCGAAGCTCGCGCAGCACCCGGTGGGCAAAGGTATAGAACCAGCGTCCGGCATCACCGCCACCCTCTCGGCCTCCGAGCTGAGCCAACTCCACCACGATCGCCGCGCGACCGCTCTCTCGCAGCTGCGGGAGCGCGCGGAGCATCAGGCTGGTCTTGCCCATCAGCCGCGGCGCGAACAGGTGGCAGGAGCGGCCCTCGCGCAGTGCCTGGATCAGGTGCCGATCCGCGGGCCGCACCACGTAGCCCCGCCGTTCGGGACCGAGCGGTGCACCGGCGACGAAATAGTCCTCCGGGGGCGGGTCTCGGCTCAACCTGTTCTCCATGCAGCTCGGGGTCCGGGTCGCCTATTCTGGGTGGTGACAAGGCCCGCGACCAGCCCGGCGGAGGACCGCAGGCTGCTGGTATGATTGTCGGCTGCGCCATCAGGCACAGCGCCTGCCGAGCTCATCAAGGAACAGACATGGACATCTGTCACCCGCACAATCTCAACCGCCCCTACGACGCCGAGCGCCGCTACGGCATCCGTGTCACGCTGCCTGCCGAGGACAGCTTCGCCCGCGTACTGGGTACCGACTGGGAGCGGCTGCACTGGTTCTTCACCGAAGCCGAGCGCGACCGTGCGCTGGCCGACATGCAGCGGCGCCATGATTACTCGCGTCGCGGCGATCACCCGACGGTGGTATTCGAAAAGATCGAACGGGAAGGCACAGCCGCGGCCTGAACCGCCGCGCGGGCGATCCCCCCGCACGTTGTCGCGACCTTCGGCACAGCGGATAATGCAGGGTTTACCCCCTTCGCGCACGCGGCGGAGAGGGACATTCACCGAGAACAATGACCAAGCAGGAGCATGCCATGGCAGACACTCCCCGGCTGCAGGTACCCGAGGGCGGTGCCAGGATCACCATCGAGGACGGCGTCCTCAAGGTGCCGGACAACCCCATCATCCCCTTCATCGAAGGCGACGGTACCGGGCCTGACATCTGGCGGGCGACCGTACGGGTCCTCGATGCCGCGGTCGACAAGGCCTACGGCGGCAAGCGGCGCATCCACTGGATGGAAATCTATGCCGGCCAGAAGGCCTACGATCACTTCAACACCTGGCTGCCCGACGAAACCGTCGCGGCCTGTCGCGAGTACCTCGTCTCCATCAAGGGTCCGCTCACCACGCCGATCGGCGGTGGCATCCGCTCGCTCAACGTGGCACTGCGCCAGCTCCTGGACCTCTATGTGTGCCTGCGGCCGGTGCGCTGGTTCAAGGGTGTGCCCTCGCCGGTACGCAATCCCGGCGGCGTGGACATGGTGATCTTCCGTGAAAACACCGAGGACATCTACGCCGGGATCGAGTTCGAGGAAGGCAGCGCCGACAACAAGCGCTTCCTGGAACTGTTCAAGGAGCACTTCCCCAGGGAGTACGGGAAGATCCGCTTTCCGGAGACCTCAGGCATCGGCCTCAAGCCCGTGTCGCGCGAAGGCACGGAGCGGCTGGTACGGGCGGCGATCGAGTACGCCATCGCCAACAAGCGCAAGAGCGTGACCTTCGTGCACAAGGGCAACATCATGAAGTTCACGGAGGGCGCGTTCCGCAACTGGGGCTACCACCTCGCCGAGACGGAGTTTGCGGAGCACACCTACACCTGGGACCAGTGGGAGCGCACGCGTGCCGAGAAGGGCGGACAGGCGGCCAACGAGGAGCAGCAGGCGGCCCTGGATGCCGGCCGTATCCTCATCAAGGATGCGATCGCCGACATCACCCTGCAGCAGGTGCTGACCCGCCCCGAGGAATTCGACGTTATCGCGACCATGAACCTCAACGGCGATTACCTCTCCGACGCCCTGGCCGCGCAGGTCGGCGGCATCGGCATCGCGCCGGGCGGCAATGCCAACTACATGACCGGTCATGCGGTATTCGAGGCCACCCATGGCACGGCCCCCAAGTACGCGAATCTCGACAAGGTCAACCCGGGCTCACTCATCCTCTCCGGCGAGATGATGCTCCGGCACCTGGGCTGGGACGAGGCTGCCGATCGCATCATCTCGGCCATGGACGCCACCATCGGCAGCAAGCTCGTGACCTACGATTTTGCACGCCTGATGGAGGGCGCGACCGAGGTCAAGTGCTCGGAGTTCGCCGATCAGCTGATCGGACGGCTCTGACGCCGCGCAGCCATCGACGCCGATGACGATGGAGGCCTCCACGGAGCGGCTGGCACAACGCTGTGCCCGCTCCGCCATGGAGGCCTTCATCGACTACGACCAGCGATTCAGCACCATCACCCGCCGCGCTGCCGGACGCTTCGAGCAGCGCGACCCCATCAGCCAGCAGCGCGACAACGTCGAGCGCATCGAGCTCTACGACGTCTGTGTCAAGCGCGCGCGGGCAGCGTTGCTCGGCATGCTGGGGGAACATGCACGTGATCGACAGCTCTGGTCCCGGATCAGGGAGCTCTATGCGGTCGCGATCGCGAACTACCCGGACAGCGAGTTCTTCAAGACGTTCTTCAACTCGATCACCCGCAGGCTGTTTGACACCATCGGGGTGGACCCGGAAATCGAGTTCGTCGCGCTCGAGGTCGAGCCCACACGCAGTGCACGCACGCCTGTGGCGAAGCATGTCTATCTCAACCGCGGCTCGCTCCAGCACCTGTTCGACGAGGTGCTGAGCGACTTCCGGTTTCGCGTGCCCTACCGCAACACCGATCGCAGCATCCGCTACATCAGCGCGGAGATCGAGGCGTTCCTGGCCGCGATGGGCGAGACGCGAAGAATCGAGAGCATCGAACTGCTGAAGCCGGTGTTCTACCAGCCGACCCGTGCCTACCTGGTCGGCTGCATGACCGGTCAGGGGTTCCTGTATCCGCTGGTGCTCGCACTGAAAAACGGCGATGAGGGCATTGTGGTCGACTCGGTGATCATGTCCGAGAACGACGTCAGCATGCTGTTTTCGTTCACGCGCTCCTATTTCCACGTGGATCTCAAGACCGTCGGCGCGGCCGTGGTCTTTCTCAAGCGTCTGCTTCCCCGCAAGCCGATCGACGAAATCTACACCGCACTCGGAAGGGCCAAGCAGGGCAAGACGGAGCGCTACCGCTCACTGGTCCGCCATGTGCAGTCCTCCTCGGACTGCTACGTGCACGCGGCGGGCGATGTCGGCATGGTCATGATCGTGTTCACCCTGCCCTCGTATGACGTGGTGTTCAAGGTGATTCGCGACCGCTTCGCCTACCCGAAGTCCATGACCCGACAGGAGGTCAAGGAGAAATACCAGCTGGTCTTCCGCCATGACCGCGCCGGGCGTCTGGTCGACGCGCAGGAATTCCGGCGACTGGAATTCTCGCGGGAGCGCTTCGCGCCGGAACTGCTGGAGGATCTCCTCGAGAACGCCGCCCAGACCTGTCGGCTCGAAGGCGACACCCTGGTGATCGATCATCTCTACATCGAGCGTCAGCTGCGGCCGCTGAATCTGTACCTGCAGGAGGTGGGCGAAGCCGAGGGCCGGCTGGCGGCCATCGACTACGGACAGGCGATCCGCGATCTCTCGCGTACGAACATCTTCGCCGGCGATCTGCTGCTGAAGAACTTCGGCGTGACCCGGCACGGGCGGGTGATCTTCTACGACTATGACGAGCTCTGCCTGGTCACCGAATGCAACTTCCGCGACTTGCCGGTGGCCAGTTCCCTGGAGGACGAGATGCGCTCGGAGGCGTGGTTCTACGTCGGGCCGAATGACGTGTTCCCGGAGCAGTTCGTCGAGTTTCTGGGTTTCCGGGACAGCCACCGCGACGCCTTCATGGAGCATCATGGTGACTTGCTGACAGCAGCCTACTGGCGCACGCTGAAGGCCAGTCTGCTGGCTGGGGACATGCCGGAGGTGCTCCCCTACCAACCACGGTCCTGGGTCGAGCATCGCGGGCCGGACATCTACGCCCCGCGCAGCTCGCCGCGGCCAGCCGATCCGCCGCCCTCGCGCTATACCTGAGCCGGCGCGGGCGCGGTCTGGCGTACGATGCCGTGCAGCAGGCGCCCGAGGATGTCGGAGCCGGTGATGATCCGACGTTCCTCCTCACCCCACAGCAGGATCAGGTCCTCGTCGATGACGTTGTCCTCGGGGTGTTCCGGGCGCACGCCAAGCCGGGTGAGCGCGCGGCCCAACGGCTCGGCGGGATTCTCCACCACCAGCGCCCGGTGCACCAGGGCACCGAGATCCGGGGGCGAGGTCCCCAGCAGCGCCTCGCGCAGCGCCCGGTGGCTGTTCAGCACATAACGCGGCCGCCCCGACCGGTCCACCAGCACCACCCATTTCTTGCCGGAGGCAGCCAGACGTTTGAGGAAGGCGTCATCCGGGTCGCGGGCGAACGCCGGAAACACGGGCCGTCCCTCCTCGAACGGCAGCTCGATGACGCTGTCGGGATGCAGCGGCTCGCCCTCGCGGGCGGCTGGAATATCATCGAGCGCCAGAAAGTTGATGGCACCGCGAGCCTCGACGGCGCCGACCTCCGTGTTGGCCTCGGCATGCTGACGCAACAGATCGCGCAGTTCGCGTTCACGCAGCCAGGGAATCCCCTCCGGCCCGACCAGCCGGTCCAGGACGCGCGAGATCGGCCAGGCCACCGGCCACAGCAGCACCTGGTAGACCCGAAGCACCGGCGAGAGCAGCGAGGCCACCCGCAAGGCATGACGGGTGAAATAGGCCTGCGGAATGATTTCGCCGACAAAGGTGATCACCACGGTGGAGAAAAGAAACGCCGCCACGCCAGCCAGTACCGACTCCGCCAGCAAGGTCAGCAGCACGTTGACCGCGACGTTGCCCCAGAGGATGGTCACCAGCGTGAAGTTGGCATTCTGCCGCAACGCCAGCACCCGGCACGCACGTGGATCACCCTGGTGGGCGCCGACTTCCAGGCGCAGCCGACTGATCGAGAAAACCGCAAGGTTCAGCCCCGAGAGCGTCGCGGACTGCGTGACGCACAGCACAATGCCCAGCCAGATCAGCGTCGTCTCGTTCATTCGTGCCCATCCCTTCCTGGTAACACTCCATCGGCGGAGCTGCCCGGCCGTGCGCCCGGGCGCGCACGGGTCTCACCATGCCGGATTCCCGGGGTACCCGGAAGACCGGCGCTATAATGGACCAACCATGACGCTGCTCTCCCTCGATGCGCTGTCGCTCGATTTCGGCGACCGACCGATCCTGCGCGATGCGTCGCTGACCCTGGAGGATGGCGAACGGGTGTGCCTGGTGGGCCGGAACGGCGCGGGCAAGTCCACCCTGCTGAAACTGATCAGCGGCCACATGCAGCCGGATGCCGGCGAAATCCGGCGCCGCCAGGGGCTGCGCATCGCCCAGCTCGCACAGGCCCTGCCGGACGCCCCGGGCCTGTCGGTGCGCCAGTTCGTCGCGGGCGGTCTGGCCCGTCTGCGCACGCTGCTGGAGGACTACGCGAGGCGCAGCAGCGGCACGCTCGACGACGAGGGCCTCCGGGCGCTGGCCGACCTCGAACGGGAAATCGAAGCCGAGGGCGGCTGGCAGCTCGACCAGCGGGTCGCCACCGTGCTGAGCGAGCTCGAACTGCCGGGCGATGCGCCGCTGGACAGCCTCTCCGGTGGCTGGCAGCGACGGGTGGGGCTGGCCCGCGCGCTGGTCGCGCAGCCTGACCTGCTGCTGCTCGACGAGCCGACCAATCACCTTGACCTCGCCTCGATCGAGTGGCTGGAAGAGCGCTTGCGGAACTGGCCGGGAACGGTGCTGTTCATCACCCATGACCGGGCGTTTCTGCAGCGGCTGGCGACGAGGATCGTGGAGCTCGACCGCGCCAGCCTGACCAGCTGGCCCGGCGACTATCGCAACTTCCTCCGCCGTCGCGAAGAGGCGCTCGATGCCGAGGCCGTGGAGCAGGCGCATTTCGAACGGCGCCTGGCCGGCGAGGAGGCCTGGATCCGCCAGGGTATCAAGGCGCGGCGCACGCGCAACGAGGGCCGGGTTCGCGCCCTGGAGGCGATGCGACGGGAATTTGCCGAACGCCAGCGCTTCCGACCCGAAAGCGGACCGGCCCTGCGCATCGAACAGAGCGGCGAGGTATCGGGCCGCAAGGTGATCGAAGCTACGGACATCAGCCACGCCTATGGTGACCAGCAGGTGATCCGCGGGTTCTCGTGCACGGTATTGCGCGGCGAACGGATTGGACTGGTCGGCAACAACGGGGTTGGCAAGAGCACACTGCTCAGGCTGCTG
>SKYU01000068.1 GCA_007127715.1 Gammaproteobacteria bacterium
CCTCGCGGCAGACGGCGAAGGCCTCCGGCAGCAGCGCATCGAGCGTACCGTCCTTGGCATGGCGCTCACGGAATTCCGCCGTCTTCGCCGCCAGCGCCTCGTCCGAGAGCGCCTGGAGGTCGGTCTCCATCGCGTTGATCCGGGCGACGGTCTTGCGATAGTTGCGGATCAGCCGGTCGTTGCGGCTGCCGAAGAGACTGCTGAGAAAGTTGGCCAAGATGCTTATCCCGATTGGCTCGCGCGCGACGCCCGGCGTCTGCCGCAAGGACCTGCGCGCATGGAACACTCTATTGTATTGACAACGACCCGGGCGGGGAACCGGGGTTCCGCCATGGCGGGCCGTGGAGGGGTCAGCGCCGCCCCTGGATGTAGGGCAGCGGGTCGACCTGGCGGCCGTTCAGCAGCACCTCGAAGTGCAGGTGGGTTCCGGTGGCACGGCCGGTGGAGCCCATCAGGCCGATGACCTCGCCCTTGCGGACAGTGTCACCGACTTCGACGAGGTTCTCCTTGTTGTGCGCGTAGCGCGTGACGTAACCGTTACCGTGATTGATCTCGATCATCCGGCCGAAGCCGTAGCGGCTGCCCGCGAAAATGACCACGCCATCGCCCGCGCTGAAGATCTCGGTGCCGGGCCGACCGGCGAAGTCGATTCCCCGGTGCATCGCCGGACGCCCGGTGAAGGGGTCGGTCCGTCGCCCGAAGCGTGAGGAGATCCAGCCCGACGCCACCGGGCGTCCTTCGGGCTGTACCCGGGCGCGCAGGTTGCGGTCGAGCAGCAGGTCCTCGAGCACGCTGAGCTGGGTCTGGCGATCCTGCAGCTGGGCCTCGAGCTCATCGATCATGCGCAGCACATCGGCCAGTTCGTTGCGCCCGGACTCGCCGGTCAGCCAGTCCTCAGGACCGCCCAGGCCGGGACCGCGGGTGAAATCGAACTCGCCATCTTCCAGGTCGGCCATGCCGGTGAGACGCTGGCCCAGGGCGTCGAGTCGGATGACGTGGGCGTTCATCTGGCCCAGGCGATGGGCCAGGGCATCGAGGTGCTCGTGGGTGTGCTCGCGCAGCGCCTGGAGTTCGTGCGCTTGCTGCTCGAGCTGGGCCTGCCACACGGACTGGGCCGAACCGGGGCGTGTCTCGGCGATATGCACCCCTGCCGTGAGCCCGGCATAGAACAGGCCGGCCAGCAGGATGAGCCCGCCCAGCGCACAGAACACCACGGTGCGCCGCCCGCCGAGATCATACTGGTGGAGGCGCCGGTCGCGCCGCGAGAAGACCAGCAGGCGGATCACGCTGCCACCGCCGGGGCGGAATACCCGCTGGAAAGGGATGTCATGGGTTCGGTAACCCCGCTGTCGTAGGTAAACCACCCGTAGACCGGAAGCTTTGCGTCACCGCCTTTCGACGGTTTTGCCATTGTCGCGGAGACGACTATGCCCAAGAATGGTCGCCTGGGCCGAGACGCTGTTCTCGTTTGCAGTGGCTCGGTCATGGTCTGCGAGATCCCTGGTATGCGCCGCAAGCAGTTGTCTTCCCTGAATCGCCTCATCCGGGACGGCGAGGGTCGCCTCGCCGACCTGGCCCGTGAGGCCGCCCGCCGAAGCGCGCAGACCCATGGCCTGGTGCCCGTGCTGCCCGCCGAACTGCGCGAGCATGTCCGGCATCTGCACGTGTCCGCCGAGGGGACCGCTACGGTCACACTCGACAGTCCCGCCTGGGCCAGCCGGCTGCGCTACGACCCCGAGCGGGTGCTCGACGCGCTGGCCGAAGCCGGCGTCGCGGCGCACACTCTGCGGGTCAAGGTCAGACCCGGCCCGTGAGCCCGCGACGGCGCGCGCCGCGGAGTCCGTGGCCCGTTTGTTCCCCCGAAACCGGTCAGCCGGCCAGCACGCCCTGCGGCTGGAAACCGCGTGGTGCCCGCCGTGGATCGTCGAACACGACCTCTTCCCAGCACTCCGGCTGCGCATGCAGCACCCGCAGCAGCTGGTTGTTCAGCTCATGGCCCGACTTGTGGCCGGTGTACTCACCGAGCAGGCTGCGGCCGAACAGGTAGAGATCGCCGATCGCGTCGAGGATCTTGTGGCGCACGAACTCGTCTTCGTAGCGCAGGCCCTCTTCATTGAGGATGCGGAAGTCGTCCAGCACGATGGCATTGTCCATGCTGCCGCCGAGCGTCAGGTTGCGGGCCCGCAGCGCCTCGATGTCGCGCATGAACCCGAATGTGCGTGCCCGGCTGACTTCACGCAGAAAACTGGTGGTGGAGAAATCGACGCTGGCGCGCTGCGGGTGGCGGCGGAACACCGGGTGGTCGAAATCGATTTCAAAATTGACGCGGAACCCGTCGTAGGGCTGGAGCCGTGCCCACTTGTCGCCGTCGCGCACCTCGACCGCGCGGGTGATGCGCACGAAGCGCCGCGGCGCGGTCTGCTCCTCGATGCCGGCGGACTGGATGAGGAATACGAAGGGCGCAGCGCTGCCGTCCATGATCGGCACTTCCGGCGCGCCGAGATCGACAAACACGTTGTCGATCCGCAGCCCGGCGAGCGCGGACATCAGATGCTCGACCGTCGCCACGCGAGCCTTCTCGTGCACCAGGGTGGTCCCCAGCATGGTCTCCGAGACCAGTCGCGCATCGGCGGGGATGTCGACCGGGGGCTCGAGATCGACACGTCGGAACACGATCCCGGTGTTGGCCGGGGCCGGGCGAAGCGTCATGTAGACCTTCTGACCGCCATGCAGGCCGACGCCGGTGGCGCGGATCGCGGTCTTCAGCGTTCTCTGTGCAAGCATTCAAAGCCCTCCGGAAGGCCCCGAGGGCACTCCCGTGGATAGTCCGCAGCGAGGGGCTGCGGGGCCCCGGTCCAGTCAGCACAGTGTCTGCTGTCCGGGCATTTATTGCAAAGACGCGCCTCTCATTTGACATAAGCTAGGGCGCGTCATCGTTTCAAAGTAGCACAGCCGCCGACAAGGCGGCAACCGGCAACCAGCCGGGCCAGACTGAGGGGGCGCCCCGGCGCGGAGGGCGGTGCGGCGGGGCGCCCCGGTGGCTCAGTCGGCCTGCCGGCGCAGGAACGCCGGGATGTCCAGCAGCTCGTCGCCGCCTTCCTCGACGGGCGGGAACGTCTCGCCCACAGCCCGCTTGCGCTGGAACGTCGGCTGCTCGAGGGTCTTGTAGTTGGGCTCGGCCGAGGCCGAACGGCGCACCATCCGGACCGGCTGCTGCACGGCGGCCGGGCGCGGCTGGGCCTGCGCGGCGGGTTGGCCCAGCCCGGTGGCCACGACGGTCACGCGGATGGAGTTGTCCATCTCGGGATCGATGACCGTGCCCACGACCACGGTGGCGTCATCGGAGGCGAACTCCTTGATGGTCTCGCCCACTTCCTGGAACTCGCCGATCGACAGGTCCATGCCCGCGGTGACGTTCACCAGGATGCCATTGGCCCCGGCGAGGTTGATGTCCTCGAGCAGCGGACTGGAAATCGCCGCCTCCGCGGCCTCGCGCGCACGGCCCTCGCCGCTCGCCACCCCCGAGCCCATCATGGCCATGCCCATCTCCGACATGACGGTGCGCACGTCGGCGAAGTCGACGTTGATCAGCCCCGGACGGGTGATCAGCTCGGCGATACCCTGCACGGCCCCCTGCAGCACATGGTTGGCCGACTTGAAGGCATCGAGCAGCGTGGTGTCGCTGCCGAGCACGCTGAGCAGCTTCTCGTTCGGGATGGTGATCAGCGAATCGACATACTTGCCGAGCTCCGCGATGCCCTGATTGGCGACGTTGGAGCGCTTCGAGCCTTCCATGCCGAACGGTTTGGTCACCACGGCCACGGTGAGGATGCCCATCTCCTTGGCCAGCTGCGCCACCACCGGAGCGGCCCCGGTCCCGGTGCCACCACCCATGCCGGCGGTGATGAACAGCATGTCGGCGCCCTCGATCACCTCCTGGATCCGATCACGGTCCTCCATGGCCGCCTGCCGGCCGACGTCGGGGTTCGCACCTGCGCCGAGCCCCTTGGTGATGTTGCAGCCGATCTGCAACGCGGTGCGCACCTGGGCCGAGCGCAGCGCCTGCGCGTCGGTGTTGGCGCAGATGAAATCCACGCCCTCGATGCCCGAGTGCATCAT
Source organism: Gammaproteobacteria bacterium (assembly GCA_007127715.1). Classification (GTDB taxonomy): domain Bacteria; phylum Pseudomonadota; class Gammaproteobacteria; order Steroidobacterales; family PWYM01; genus PWYM01. The sequence goes on from SKYU01000068.1 coordinate 4,120, forward strand.
GTGTGCGACCGCGTTTCCGCCGCCGCCGCCGATGCCGATGACCTTGATCACGGCATTCTGGCTGTATGCGTCCATCAGTTCGAACATGGTTGTTGCCCTCCTCGTGTAGAGACTCTTCAGAAATTGCCCTGGAACCAGGCCTTCATGCGCGCCCAGACGCCACGCAGGCCCAATCCCGTTTCACTGCTGGCCACCGGCCGGTCGAGGTTGGCCTTGCCGTAGATCAGCAGGCCCACGCCGGTCGCATGGATGGGGTTGCGGACCACGTCGGACAGGCCCACCACCCACTGCGGCACGCCGAGGCGCACAGGCATGTGGAACACCTCCTCGGCGAGTTCGACCGCGCCTTCCATCTTGGCGCTGCCCCCGGTCAGCACGATGCCGGCGGCGATCATCTCCTCGAACCCGGAACGGCGAAGCTCGTCGCGCACCAGGCAGAACAGCTCCTCGTAGCGCGGCTCGACGATCTCGGCGAGCGTCTGGCGCGCCAGCCTGCGCGGCGGGCGATCGCCGACGCTCGGCACCTCGATGGTCTCGTCGGGATTGGCGAGCTGGGACAGCGCGCAGGCGTACTTGATCTTGATGTCCTCGGCGTACTGCGTCGGGGTACGCATGGACACGGCGATGTCGTTGGTGACCTGGTCGCCCGCGATCGGAATCACCGACGTATGGCGGATGGCGCCGCCGCAGAACACCGCCATGTCGGTCGTGCCCCCGCCGATGTCGACCAGGCACACGCCGAGTTCCTTCTCGTCCTCGGTCAGCACCGCATAGGCCGAGGCCAGCTGCTCGAGCACGATGTCGTCGACCCGCAGGCCGCAGCGCTCGACGCACTTGACGATGTTCTGCGCGGCACTCTCGGCGCCGGTGACCATGTGCACCTTGGCCTCCAGGCGCACCCCCGACATGCCGATGGGCTCGCGGATGCCTTCCTGGCTGTCGATGATGAATTCCTGGGGCAGGATGTGCAGGATCTTCTGGTCGGCTGGAATGGCAACAGCGCGGGCGGCATCGATCACGCGCTCGACGTCCCCGGCCACGACCTCCTTGTCGCGGATGGCGACGATGCCGTGGGAATTGAGGCTGCGCACGTGACTGCCGGCGATGCCGGCGTACACTGCGGCGATCTCGCAGCCGGCCATCAGCTCCGCCTCCTCGACCGCCCGCTGGATCGACTGCACCGTCGACTCGATATTCACCACCACGCCCTTCTTCAGGCCGCGCGAGGGATGCGAGCCGATGCCGATCACCTCCAGGCTGCCGTCATCGCCGAGTTCACCGACGATGGCGACGACCTTGGACGTACCGATATCCAGCCCGACGACAAGCTTCTGGTCCTGGCGACGGTTACGCATGGCGCCTCCGTGCCGGCGCCATCCACCGTGCCGGCGCTGCCACGCGGGGCGCTCCTGCGCCGTTGCGCCGGCCGGTCGTGATGTCAGCCATTGCCTTCTCCCTGGTCGCGTGCACGGGCCAGCGCACCGCTGGCCCAGCCGACCGAAAACCCGTTGCTGTAACGCATGTCGACGTAACTGATGTCCGTCATCCGTGGCGCCAGCACCCCGCCGGCTGCCGCAAGGAACCGCTCGATACGGGCATCCACATCACGCCGCCCCAGACGCACCTCCAGACCGGTGTCGAGCGCCAGCCGCCATGCGCCGCGCGCGTCCATCTCGACCTCGACCACCTGCAGGCCAAGCCCGAGCAGCTGCTCGTGCAGCCGCAGATAGCGCTCGGCCACCACCGCCTCGGCCCCGTCGGGACCCGCCAGGCGCGGCAGCTCCGGAGGCAGGTGGCGGGCCTGCTCGATGAACAGCTCACCGCGGACATTGAGCAGCCCGGCCTCGCCCCAGCGCGCCGCAGGCACCTGCTCGACCACGCGCACGGTCAGGGTGTCCGGCCAGCGCCGGCGCACCTGGGCGTTGTCCACCCAGGGCGCCGTCTCCAGCCGCGCCTGCATCGCCCGAAGGTCCGCCGAGAAAAAGCCGCGGCCGATGTCCCCGGCCAGTTCCGCCTCGACATCCAGCGCACTGACGCGGTGGAAACTGCCCTCGATCTCGATCGCCCGGATCGGCTGGTCGAGCGTCAGCAGCGCCGCCTCGAACACCAGCCAGGCTGCGGCTGCCACACCGAGCAGCCAGGCCGGAACCCGCCAGTCGAAGGTGATCCGCGGCCGCGGCAGGCGCGGCAGCGGCAACGGCCGGGGCTCGCGGCGGCGCCGGTTAGCTTTCCTGCGCATCGCTTCCTCCCGGGCGCCGCATGGCGCCATCGAAACTGGTCTCCAGCACCCGCCAGACCAGCTCGGAGAAGTCGAGCCCGGCCGCGGCAGCCGCCATGGGCACCAGCGAGTGGTCGGTCATGCCGGGCACCGTGTTGACCTCCAGCACCTGCGGGCGCCGCTGGTCATCGAACATGAGGTCGACACGCCCCCAGCCACGCGCACCCACCACGTCGAAGGCTGCAAGCGCCAGTGCGGCGAGTGCATCCTCGGCGGCCGCGTCGAGTCCGCAGGGGCAGTGGTAGCGCGTCGTCCCGGCGTGGTACTTCGCCTCGTAGTCGTAGAAGGCGCGGGGCGTCTCGATGCGGATCGCCGGCAGCGGCTCGCCCTGCAGCACGGCCACGGTGTATTCGCCGCCAGAGAGAAAGGTCTCGGCAAGCACGGTCTCGTCGTGGACCCGTGCGGCGGCAATCGCCGCCGGCAGCGCGTCGATTCGGTCCACGCGACTCATGCCCACACTGCTGCCCTCTCGGGCCGGCTTGACGAACAGCGGCAGACCGAGCCGATCGACCACCGCCTCTGCCGGCATTCCGGCATCGACCACCAGAAACGGCGCGGTGGGCAGCCCGGCGCCGGCGAGGAGCTGCTTGGTGCGCAGCTTGTCCATGGCGATGGCGGAGCCGAGCACACCGCTGCCCGTGCAGGCGATCCCTTCGGCGGCCAGCCAGCCCTGCATCGTGCCGTCCTCGCCGCCGCGGCCATGCAGGGCGTTCCAGACCCGTGCGAAGCCACCACTGCGCAGGCTCTCCAGGCCGTCGTCACGCGGGTCGACCGGGTGGGCATCGATGCCACGGGCACGCAGCGCCGCCAGCACCGCACGCCCGCTCGCAAGCGAGACCTCACGCTCGGCGGATGCACCGCCAAGCAGCACGGCCACGCGGCCGAATGCCTCGGCGCGCTCGATCCGGTGACGGTGCGGGGCGCTCATGCGCGCTCTCCCACGATGCGCACCTCGTGGACGAGCGCCACGCCATGGACTTCGGCGACGCGCCGCTGCACATGGTCGATCAGCGCCTCGATGTCGGCAGCGCTCGCACCACCTGTGTTGATGATGAAGTTCGCGTGTTTCGGCGAGACCTGTGCACCACCGATCACATGCCCCTTCAGCCCGGCCGCCTCGATCAGGCGCGCGGCATGATCGCCCGGCGGATTGCGGAACACCGAGCCGCAGGAGGGCTGACCGAGCGGCTGGGTCTGCTTGCGCCGCTCCATCAGCGCCTGCACCCGCGCGCGACTGGTCTCCGGGTCCTCGCGAAACCGGAACACCGCGGCGAGGAACCACTCGCCGGCCGGCCGGACGACACTGCGATACGCCACCGTGAAGTCCTCCGGGCCGCGCTCGCGGACCTGTCCACCACGATCGATGGTGGTCACGGACTCCACGAACGACCAGGTCTCGCCGCCGTAGGCACCGGCATTCATCGCCAGCGCGCCGCCCACACTGCCGGGAATGCCGGCGAAGAACTCCGCCGGTCCCAGGCCATGGCGCACGCAGTGCCGGGCCAGCACGGTGCAGGGCACGCCTGCGCCGGCCTGCAGCCGACAACCGTCCAGCCGCCGGACCTCGTTCAGCAGTCCGGTGGTGTTCACGACCAGGCCGCGCAGACCCCTGTCACGCACCAGCAGGTTGCTGCCCAGTCCGCACCAGAACACCGGCACCTCGGGCGGCGTCGCCGCCAGCATCGCAGCGAGATCCTCGATGCTGGCGGGGCGGAAGAAGTATTCGGCGGGGCCGCCCACGCGCCAAGAGGTGTGCCGCGACATGGGCTCCTCGCGGCGCAGTTCGCCCTGCGGACGAAAGTCGATCGCCGGACTCATGCCTGGGCCTCCGTCAGCGCTGCAACCCGTCCCGGCAGCTCGGGCGCAAGCGTACCGATGCTCCCGGCGCCCAGCGTGAGCACCACCTCGCCCCCCTGCAGCAGCGGCGCAAGATGGCCGGGCACGGCGTCGAGGCTGTCCACGAACAGCGGCTCCACCCGTCCGTGACCGCGCACGGCACGGCAGATCGCGCGGCCGTCAGCGCGTGGAATCGGCGGCTCGCCGGCGGCATAGACCTCGGTGACCAGCAGGGTGTCCACGTCCACCAGGACCGTGGCGAAGTCATCGAGCAGGTCACGCGTGCGGGTGTAGCGATGCGGCTGGAACACCACCACCAGAGCCCGCCCCGGCCAGGCCGCGCGGGCCGCAGCCACGGTGGCGGCAATCTCGGTGGGGTGGTGACCGTAGTCGTCGACGAACGTCACCGCACCACCCGGCAGCTGGAGGTCGCCGAGTTGCTGGAAACGCCGGTCGATGCCCTGGAAGCCCGCCAGCGCACGGCCGATGGCCTCAGGCTCGACTCCCAGGTCCAGCCCGACGCCGATCGCTGCCAGGGCGTTTCGCACGTTGTGCAGCCCCACCAGGTTCAGCGTGACGGCAAGTCCGCCGCGCAGGCCGTCGGCCAGCACCGTGAAATGCGTGCTCAATCCGTCGGGGCGGATGTCGACGGCGCGCAGATCAGCGTCCTCGGCCAGCCCGTAGGTGATCACCTGGCGACCCACCTCGGGGAGGATGGCGCGGGTGGGTGGATCGTCGACGCACAGCAGGGCGGCCCCATGAAACGGCAGGTTGTGCAGGAAGTCGATGAAGGCCTGGCGCAGCCGGCCGAAGTCGTCGCCGTAGGTGGCGAGATGGTCGGCGTCGATATTGGTGACGATCGCCAGCATCGGTTGCAGGTGCATGAACGAGGCATCGCTCTCGTCGGCCTCGGCGACCAGGTAACGCCCCTCACCCAGTCGCGCATGACTCGACGCGCTTGCCAGCCGGCCACCGATCACGAAGGTCGGATCCAGCCCGCCCTCGGCCAGCACGCTGGCCACCAGGCTGGTGGTCGTGGTCTTGCCATGGGTCCCGGCCACGGCAATGCCGAAGCGGAAGCGCATGAGTTCGGCCAGCATCTCGGCCCGCTTGACCACCGGGATGCGCTGGCGAGTGGCCTCGACGACCTCGGGGTTGTCTGCGGCCACCGCGCTCGAGACCACCACCACATCGGCCTCGCCCAGCTGGTCTGCCCTGTGACCGATATGGATCTCGGCACCGAGCCCGCGCAGGCGACGGGTCACCTCGCCCTCGCGCAGGTCACTCCCCTGCACGCGGTAACCGAGATTGAGCAGTACCTCCGCGATGCCTCCCATCCCGGCCCCGCCGATACCGACAAAGTGGATGCGATCGACCCGGCGCATGCGCTCGCTCATGGGGCGGCCTCCCGTGCGAGCAGCGCGTCGGCGACCGCGGCTGCCGCCTCGGGGCGGGCGAAGCGCCGCGCCGCCTCAGCCATGGCGCGCAGCCGCTGGCGGTCTTCCATGAGTCGCGCCAGCGCATCGGCGAGCGTGCCGGCGTCCAGGCTGGACTCGGGCAGCAGCACCGCGGCCCCCGCCTCGACCAGCGCCCTGGCGTTGCCGGTCTGGTGGTCGTCGACGGCGTGCGGAAACGGCACCAGCACCGCGGGCAGCCCGACGGCGGCGAGTTCGGCGACCGTCAGCGCACCGGCGCGGCAGACCGCAAGCTCCGCCCAGCCGTAGGCCTCGGCCATGTCCTCGATGAACGGCACGATGCGCGCCTCGACGCCGGCCACCCGATAGGCAGCCTGCGCGGTCTCGAGGGTCGCCTGGCCGGCCTGGTGGCGCACCTCGCAGGGCGCGTCCAGGCTCGCCAGGGCCTGAGGCACGGTCTCGTTCAGGGCGCGGGCGCCCTGGCTGCCGCCGAGCACCAGCAGGCGCAGCGCCCCATTGCGCGCATAGCGCTGTGCGGGGCTCGGCTGGTCGAACAGCGCGGCGCGCACGGGGTTGCCGACCACGCGGGCATCGACCCGGCCGTCAAAGGCCGAGGCAAAGGCACACAGCACGGTGTCGGCCACGCGGGCGAGCCAGCGATTGGTGAGTCCGGCCACCGAGTTCTGCTCGTGGATGACCAGGGGAATCCGTGCGAGCCAGGCGGCGATCCCACCCGGGCCAGCCGCATAACCGCCCATTCCGAGCACCGCGCGCGGGCGCACACGGCGCAGCACCTGGCGCGCCTGCCAGAGGGCGCGCAGCAGGGTCAGCGGCGCGCGCAGCAGGGTCAGCAGACCCTTGCCCCGCACTCCACCCACATCCAGCCACTCGATCGGCAGGCCGGCCTCGGGCACCAGACGCGCCTCGATGCCCCGGCGCGTGCCCAGCCACACCACGGGCACACCGCGACGCTCGAGTTCTACCGCCACTGCAAGCGCCGGGAACACGTGACCACCCGTGCCGCCGGCCATCACCAGCACCGGCGCGCTCATGCCGCCCTCCCGGCGCGCCGCCGGGTGCGCGCGGGTGGCGCCGGTTCGGGCTCGCCAACCGCCAGCTCATGGCCGATCCGCAACAGCAGCCCGATCGCCGCGAGCGTGACGATCATGCTGCTGCGGCCGTAGCTGACCAGCGGCAGGGTCAGCCCCTTGGTGGGCAGCAGGCCCATGTTGACCCCTATGTTGATGAAGGCCTGCAGCCCGAGCCACACGCCGATTCCCAGGGCCACATAGGCGGCGAACGGCCGCTCGGCGCGCGCGCAGGCGTGGCTCAGCAGGAAACAGCGGATGACCAGTGCGGCGAACAGGCCGATGGTGATCACGGCACCCACCAGCCCGAGCTCCTCGGCCAGCACGGCGAAGACGAAATCGGTGTGTGCCTCGGGCAGGTAGAACAGCTTCTGCACGCTGCTGCCCAGGCCCACGCCGAACCACTCCCCGCGGCCGATCGCGATCAGCGACTGGGTCAACTGGAAACCGGCATCGAGCGGATCGGCCCAGGGGTCCATGAAGCTGGTCAGCCGTGCGAGTCGATAGGGCGTGGTCACCGCCAGCGTCACCAGCGCGGCCGTGGCAGTGGCGGCCACCAGCAGGAAATCGCGCAGCCTTGCACCACCGACGAACAGCAGCGCCACCGCGGTCACCACCAGCACCGTTGCCGCGCCGAAATCCGGCTGCATCAGCAGCAGGGCCGCGGCCAGGGCAACGAACACCATCGGCCGGGCGAACCCGGCGAAACTGCTGGCCAGTGCCTCCTGCCGGCGCACCATGTACCCGGCGAGGTAGATGATCATCAGCAGCCGCGCCGGCTCCGAGACCTGGATGTTGATCCCACCCAGCCGCAACCAGCGGGTCGCGCCGTTCACCGTCACCCCCACGCCGGGCAGCAGCACCACCACCAGCATCACCAGTGCCGCGGCCAGCACCAGGAAGCTGAACCGCTGCCAAAGGCGCATCGGGATCAACACGGCCGCCACCGCCACGCCGACCCCCGCGCCCAGCGCCAGCAGCTGGCGGTAGAAATACGCCAGGGGCGACTGGAACTCGCGCTCGGCAATGGTGACGGAGGCCGAAGCCAGCATCACCAGACCGATCCCCAGGATCACCAGGGTCAACGACAGCACGACGCCATCGAGCTGCCAGTGCCCGAGGCGCAGCGTGCGGGGACTGGCCACCACCGCGGTCATGGCCGTGCCTCCAGCACCGCGGTGGCGAACGCCAGGCCGCGGGCCCGGTAATCGGTGTACATGTCGAGACTGGCGCAGGCCGGCGAGAGCAGCACGGTGTCGCCCGGCTGCGCCAGCGCGCGTGCCGTGGCCACGGCCTCGGCCATATCGGCCACCCGGTGCAGCGGCGCTACCCCCTCGAGGGCCTCAGCCAGCAGACCCGCATCGCGGCCGAGCAGCACGATGCCGCGGGCCCGTCCCGTCAGCGTGCGCGCCAGCGGGGTGAAATCGCGGTCCTTGGCGACCCCGCCCGCGATCAGGACCAGCGGGCCATCCAGCCCCTCCACCGCAGCCAGGGTCGCGCCGAGGTTGGTCCCCTTGGAATCGTTGATCCAGGTGAGTCCATCCACCGAGGGCACGGTCTCGCAGCGGTGAGGCAGACCACGGAACGCCGCCAGCGCCTGCACCGCATCCTCGACGGCCGTACCCGCGGCCTCCGCCAGCGCGAGTGCCGCGAGGGCATTGCCGACGTTGTGCCGCCCGCCAATACGCAGCGCCGAGGCGGCGAGCAGCGGCGTCTCGCCCCGGCAGAGCCAGGGCGCGCCCTCGAGGCTGCGCAGGCCGTACTGCCCCGGGCCCGGCTTACCGAGGGTGAACTCGATACGATCCCGCGCCGCCGGGACCATCTCGACAACCAACGGGTCGTCGAGGTTGACCACACAGACCTCGGCATGGTCGTAGATGCGCGCCTTCAGGCCGGCGTAGTGCTCCAGGCTGCCGTGTCGATCGAGATGGTCGGGGCTGACATTGAGCACGACCGCGGCCCGCGCGGGCAGACGTGCGGTCTGCTCGAGCTGGAAGCTCGACACTTCCAGCACGTAGAACTGCGGCACCTCGCCGGAGAGCAGCTCGAGGGCCGCGGGCCCGAGATTGCCCCCGGCCTTGGCGGTCATGCCCCCGGCATGCAGCATGGCCGCCACCAGGGTCGTGACCGTGCTCTTGCCGTTGGTGCCGGTGATGGCCACGAGCGGCGCGGCCGCCTCGGCGACGAACAGGTCGAGCTCGCCAAGCACCGGCAGGCCACGGGTGCGTGCCTCGTCCAGCAGCCCGAGGGTGGGCAACAGCCCGGGCGAGACGATCACCCGGTCCATCCGCTCGAGCAGCGCCGGGCTGAACGGCCCCAGCCGCAGCCTGTGGTCGCCCAGCAGGGCACGCAGCGCCTCG
>SKYU01000027.1 GCA_007127715.1 Gammaproteobacteria bacterium
GCCCGACGTTTGCGCAGACCGTGCCACCGGGCTCCGCGCCGCCCCGGAGGCCGGCGCTGCGGCCCCGATCGGCTCCCCGACCACGCCACCGGCAGGCTGCATGGCGAGCATGCGCAGCAGCGTCATCTCGAAGGCCCCCCGCTGCCCATCCGCGAGCGCGAGCTCGCGCCGCCCGAGCAGCGCAATCTGGTGATAGAGCTGCACCGCCTCGGGGCTCAGAGCCTCTGCCAGCGCCTGCAGGGCTGCACGCTCCGCGCCTTCTTCCAGATCGGGATCGACCAGCTGCATGACGGCAATGCGCTGCAGCAGTTCGGCCAGCGCCTGCAGGCCCGCATCGTAATCCGGCGCCCGCTCGTCCATGGCGGCCACACAGGCCAGCATGCCGCGGCCATCCCCCCGGGCCAGCGCCTCGAGCACCCGCAGCACCTGGTCACGATCGATGGTGCCGAGCATATCCGCCACTTCGGCGGTGGAAAGCCGCCCGCCGCCGTAGGCGATCGCCTGGTCGAGCAGGCTCAGGCTGTCGCGCACACTTCCGCGCGCGGCGGCGGCGATCAGCGCCAGCGCATCGACCTCGGCCGGGACGCCTTCGGCCTCGCACAGCCGCGCGAGGTGGGCGGCCAGCAGTTCGGGGGACAGGCGTTTCAGATTGAACTGCAGGCAACGCGAAAGCACCGTCACCGGCAGCTTCTGGGGATCGGTGGTGGCGAGCAGGAACTTCACATGCGGTGGCGGTTCCTCGAGCGTCTTCAGCAGGGCGTTGAAGGAGTGCGTCGAAAGCATGTGTACCTCGTCGATGAGGTACACCTTGTAGCGGCCGTGAGTTGGCGCGTACTGGACATTGTCCAGCAGCTCCCGGGTGTCATCGACCTTGGTGCGGGAGGCGGCATCGACCTCGATCAGGTCGACGAAGCGCCCCTGGTCGATCTCCGTGCAGGCACGGCATACACCGCAGGGCCGGGCCGTGATGCCGGTCTCGCAGTTCAGGGCCTTGGCCAGCACCCGGGCCACGGTGGTCTTGCCAACCCCGCGCGTGCCGGTGAACAGGTAGGCGTGGTGCAGGCGATCGTGTTCGAGCGAGTTCACCAACGCCCGCAGCACATGCTCCTGGCCGATCATCTCGTCGAACTGCCTGGGCCGCCACTTGCGGGCGAGTACGGTGTAACTCAAGGGATCATCCGCTCACTGGGGAAGAAACGGGGCCGGCCACGGCGTCTGCGCCGTCCGCGGCCGGCCGCGAAGTTCAAGTGGAGGCCCACGCCAGCTGCACCCCGGCACCCGATGTCGCCGCTACCGTTGCTCCCTTCCGGGCCTGGCGGGGTTCACGGCTGATCGCCGCGGGGGAGCCGGCGCGGACCACCACCTGCAACTTTAACAGGAGCGCCGGCCAGGCGACAGGGCGCCCGGGCGAGCTTCGCGAACCCGAAATCCGATAGTGGCATCCCCCGGTTTTCCGCAATCGAAGGCTGGCGATACTGCTGCTATTGCAAGGAGGGGGAACAGTATGGAGACGAAGCACTTCACCAGCCGCGCGGCAGACCGCCGCCCGGGCGCACTCAACCGTCGACAGGTCCTGGGAGGGCTGGCGGGCCTGGGCGCCGTCGCCGCCGCGGCGGGCCACGTCCGCACCGCCGAGGCCGCTGCGGTCCGCACCCGGGCACGGGTGGTGATCGTCGGGGCCGGCGCAGCCGGTATCGCGGCTGCCAACCGCCTGGTCCGCCTGCTCGACGGCGCGAGCATCACCATCATCGACGCCCGGCGCGAGCACTGGTATCAACCGGGCTTCACCCTGGTCGCCACGGGCGTCTGGCCCCAGCACAAGCTCGTCGACGACAACGCGCGCTACATCCCCGCAGGGGTCAACTGGGTCCGCTCGATGGTGGCCGAGTACGATCCCGACGCGAACCGCGTCGTCACCGCCGATGGACAGGTCATCGACTACGACTACCTTGTGATCGCGCCCGGTCTGTCGCTGGACTACGACCGCATCGAGGGCATGTCCACCGACCTGATCGGCCAGCACGGCATCGCCAGTGTCTATGCCAGCCCGCAGGCCACATCGCTCAGCTGGCAGGTGTTCCGGGAGTTTGCCGAGCGTGGCGGTACCGGCGTGTTCACCCGCCCACCGGGCGCCATCAAGTGCGCCGGCGCGCCGGTCAAGGTCGCGCTGCTGAACGAGCACCGACTGCGCCAGCGCGGCGGACGTGATCGTGCGCGTCTGCATTACACGATCCCGGCCACCGGCATGTTCTCGCAGCCGGACATTGACCGGTTCCTCAAAGCGGAATTCCCACGTCGCGGCATCGAGATCGAGCAGCACCACCGGCTGCTGCGTATCGACCCTCCTCGCAGGGAGGCGACCTTCGCCACCCCCGAGGGTGAGCGCACAATCGCCTACGATGTGATCCACGTGGTGCCGACCATGTCCGCGCCGGCCTCACTGGTCGCCAGCCCCCTGCCCTGGCAGGAGGGTGAACATGCCGTCGGCCACTGGCTGGAAGTGGACATGTACACGCTGCAGCACCGCCGCTACCCGAACATCTTCGGCGCTGGCGACATCAACGGCGTGCCGATGGGCAAGACCGCGGCAAGCGTGAAGGCACAGGTGCCTGTGGCCACGGCCAACCTGGCGGCGATGATTGCCGACCGGGAAATGACCATGGCCTACGACGGCTACACATCCTGCCCGCTGATCACCGAAGTGGGCCGCGCGATCCTGGTCGAGTTCGACTATGAGGGCAAGATGGTGCCCTCATTCCCCTTCATCGATCCCTACACCGAACACTGGGTGCCCTGGGTGATGAAGGACAGGTTCCTGCAGGCGGCCTACAACGCCATGCTGCGCGGCCGGGTCTGAGACGGGGAGGCATCACACCATGGCATTTTCGTTTGCAGGCATCCTGGCCGTCGTGCTGGAGTTTTTCCGGCCCTTCCTCTGGCTGATCGCCCTGGTGGCGCTGGCCGACCTGGTGGTACTCGCTCTGGCGCTGCGTGGCGGAGAGGTGGGCGCGCGTTTTCGCGCGGCCCGCACACCAGCGCTGATTGCAGGTCTCGCGGCGCTGATCGTCGCGGCGCTGGTACTGCCCGGCATGACCCAGGCGGGCTTCGGCGATCTCTACGGCGTGCTGGACTGGGCGGCACTGCTCGGGGCGTCGCTGGCGGTCGGCGTGGCCGCCGCGCTGATCCTCCTGCCGCCGCTCATGCTGCTCCGCCGCTGAACGACGCGAGGCCCAGCACGATCAGCGTGGCGATCACCGGCACGCCGATCGTGAGCACCGCGATATCTCGGTAGGCGTTGCGGTAGGACAGGCTCATGATCGCCATCATCACCACCACCGCCCCGCAGTGCGGCAGCGAATCGAAGCCGCCCGAGGCCAGCGTGGCGATACGGTGCAGCACCTCGGGCTCCACGCCCATCTCGAGGTAGCGCGGCGCGAGCGAGGCCATGAAGATCTGCAGCCCGCCCGAGGCCGAGCCCGTGATGGCCGAGACGGTGCTGATCGACAGGAAGGCCGAGAGCAGCGGTGGCAGGCCGGTGTCCACCAGGAAGGTGCTGAACTGCGCGAAGCCCCCGGTCTGGATCACCACGCCGCCGAAGCCGATGATCGCCGC
>SKYU01000139.1 GCA_007127715.1 Gammaproteobacteria bacterium
CTTCCGGATACGCATGCACGCCAAGCAAATGGATCACCGGCCCTGCGGCGACAGGTTTGCGCGGGCGGTTTACTCTCAGGGGTATTGATCGGATCAGGGTGTACCCATGCCGTTTCCCGCGCAGAAGACGAAGATCGTGGCCACCATCGGACCGGCGTCCGATTCGGCCGAGACGCTGCGGCGCATGATGCAGGCCGGGCTCAACGTGGCGCGTCTGAATTTCTCGCACGGGGATGCCGCCTACCATGCCGCGCTGATCGGCCGTATCCGCGAGGTCGCCCACGAGACCGGTGCCCGCGTCACGATCCTCGGCGACCTGCCAGGGCCGAAGATGCGCATCGGGGAGCTGGGCGAGGAGCCCATCGAACTGCTCGCCGACCACACCATCACCCTGACCACGGAGGAGTGCACCGGCGAGGCCGCGCGCGTCAGTGTTTCGTTCTCCGGACTGCCGGAGGCGGTGCAGCCCGGAGACGCCCTGTTTCTGAACGATGGCTACATCGAGCTGGAGGTGGTGAGCGTCGAAGGCCCCGATGTCATCTGCCGCGTACGGACCGGGGGCGAACTGCGCTCGCGCAAGGGCCTGAACCTGCCGGGCATCGACCTCGGCATCCGCGCCTTCACCCTGAACGACCAGGAGTGGCTGCGGTTTGCCGCGGAACACGGCGTGGATGCGGTCAGCCAGAGCTTCGTGGTCGACGGCGACGACATCCTGGCCGTGCGCAAGGCGGCGGAGGCGCTGGGCTACAACCCGTTCATCATCGCCAAGATCGAACGCGCCGCCGCACTGGAACAGCTCGACGGCATCCTCGAGGCCGCGGACGGCATCATGGTGGCGCGCGGAGATCTCGGCGTGGAGATCCCGATCGCGAGCATTGCGCTCGCCCAGCGCCGCATCACCCGCCGCGCCAACCGGCACAACCGCCCGGTGATCACCGCCACGCAGATGCTGGAATCCATGGTGGCATCACGTCGCCCCACCCGCGCCGAGGCCACCGACGTGGCCAACGCCATCCTCGGCGGCACCGACTGCGTGATGCTCTCCGGGGAATCGGCGATGGGCCGTTACCCGGTGGAGTCCGTGGCAATGCTCGCGGCGATCGCCCGCTCGATCGAACCGGAACGTGACAGTGGCATAGCCCCGGATGGCCCGGACGATCACGGCGAGCCGGGGCACGACCGCGCCGTCGACCTGATCGCCCACAGCGTACTCCACACCGCGCAGCGCCGCCTGCCTCGGGTCACCCTGGCACCCACGCTCAGTGGCGCCACCGCCCGGCGCATCGCCCGCCTGCGTCTGCCCTGCTGGATCGCGGCTTTCACCCCGAACGCCGAAACCGCCCAGGGCCTTCAGTTTTCCTACGGTGTCCATCCAGTAGAGGTTGGCGAAGACCGCGCCGACTGGAACGCCTTCGCCCGCCAGTGGCTCACCGAGAATGGCATCGACGACGGCTTCGTTCTCCTCGTCCAGGGCCCCTCGGGACCCAACCCGACCGGCAACCATCGCCTGGAACTGCTCGAGTTCGATACAGAGCCAGGCGCGGTCGGGCCCGGGTAATACCCGAATTGTCGGCCCCGGCTACCGGAGCGGCATGGACCGGGACATTCGCCTGCCCCGTCAGTCCAGGGGCAGGATGCGCCGACGGGGCGGCGGGGCATCCTGCAGGCGCTGCTGGTTCGCATACTCGCGCTGCTTCTGTTCGAGATAGGTCTCGCGGTCCAGTTCGCGTAGCTGGCGCGGATACTCGTCGGTCAGGTCGAACCAGCGCTCGAGACGAGCCTGAAGCGGTTCCTGAACCGGCCGATCGCGGATATCGAGCCAGGCCTGCAGTGCCAGATAGAAGCGCATGACCGTGCGCTCGATCATGCCCTCCAGGCCGCCGACGTACTGCGGCTCGCCATTTTCGTAACCGAGCACGGTGAACCCGACTCGCTCGCGCCCGCCGGTTGCGAGGTAGACCAGGGCAGCCAGCCGGGCAATCACCCCGAAGCGCAGTGAGTATTCGAGGTTGACGAGTGTGCCCGAATCGTGGGGAACGACGTGGACGACGATGGAGTAATCCCGCGTTCCGTAGGGTCCGCGATCGCCTGCCAGTTCGATCAGCAGCCAGTCCTCACCCCCCTGGGTCGAGCGCCTGACGAGTTCGACAGGCTCGGCGAACTCCGCCTGCTCGTAACGCGCACGGCCCACGTACAGACGCAGCAGGGGCTCCGCACCCTCGCGGTAGATGCAGCTCTTGATGTTGATATGCAGGAAGGTGATTTCGCACCACGCCGAGAGCGCTTCCAGATCACGGGAAACCCGCTCGAAAGAATACGGAAGCCGGGCATACACCGCCCCCTCGACAACGCCGCCGTGCACGGTGGAGGTGACCGCAACCGGCTCGCCCAGCGGCGATTCGGCAATGGCGGCCAGCCACCCGCCGGCGTCATCCGCCTGAGCCGGTAAAGGGATTGCGGCCAGCAGGGCCAACGCGAGAACCACGAGCCCAGACAGCCTGCGACGCCCGGGGTGCGGGGCATACGGAACGACCGGCCGCGTGAAGGGGACACCCACCTTTACCCTACCCAGCCTTCAGCTCGCGGCCTTGTCCGGGCTGTCCAGCCTCGTGCTGGAGTCCACGCCCGCAAAGAAGAGCCTGCGATACCGGCCCGGCGTGGTGCCCGTCAGCCGCCGGAACAGCTCACGGAAAAACGATACATCCTCGTATCCGACAGCAAAGCTGATCTCCTCGATGGACATCGCGGTGGTTTCGAGCAGGTGCTTGGCCCTCTCGATGCGCACGTTCTGCAGGTAATGCACGAGGGATACCCCGGTGGCTTGTTTGAAACGCCGCTTCAGGGTGCGTTCGGCCAGGCCGGATTCCTCGACCAGCAACCGGATCGCGGCATGTTCGGCAAAATGCTGGCCCAGCCAGTCCTCGCACTGCCGCATTCGGGCGTCGGTATGGTCGGACTTCAGCACCAGCGGTGTGTACGGCCCCTGGCCTTCATCGTGCCACTTGAGCAGATACACCTTGGCGATGCGATTGGCCTCCACCGGGCCCAGATGGCGCGCGATGATATGCAGGGCCAGATCGTGCCAGGACGTAGTACCCCCGGCGCTGACGATCCGCCCTGACGGCTCCGCCAGGACCAGATTGGGTTCGGGCAGGAATCGTACGTCCGGATAGTCGCGCCGGAACAAGTCCTGATAACCCCAGTGCGAGGTGGCGGCACACCCGGCCAAGAGGCCCGTTTCGGCCAGCATGATGGTTCCGGAGCAGGCCGAGTAGATGGATTTCCCGCCCTCGTAACAGTCGCGAACCCAGCGCATCAGTTCCGGATACCGACCATGGAAGGATTCGTCCGGGCCCAGCCACAGCTCGGGCAGGATCACGATGGACGCGTCCGGCTGGTCGCGAATCGCGCAATGCGGCTGCACCGGAATGTCGTTTCCGCAAAGAAAAGGCTTGCGTTCGCGCGCGACGATGCGAACCCGAAACCCGGCCTGGCGGACGGGCTCATGGCGCAGGCGTTGCCAGAGGTTCCCGGCGGCCGACAGGACGTCCACCATGCCGTACAGCGCA
>SKYU01000145.1 GCA_007127715.1 Gammaproteobacteria bacterium
GGTGCGTGGGTTCGGTGCGCGCGCGCCTTTCGGGATCCGCGGCGTGCGTGTGATGGTGGATGGTCTGCCCGAGACGACCCCCGACGGCCAGTCCCAGGTCGACACGATCGATCTGCTGTCGGTCCAGCGTATCGAAGTCCTTCGGGGGCCGAACTCGGCGCTCTACGGCAATGCCACCGGCGGGGTGGTCAGCATCGAAACCGCATCGGGTGACTCCGCCCCGGGGCTCGCGCTGAGCGCAGTCGCGGGCAGCCATGGCTTCCAGCGCGCCGCGCTGCAGGCAGGCGGCGCCGACGGCGACTGGCGCTGGCATGTCAGTGCCTGGCACATGGACTACGACGGCTACCGCGAACAGAGCCGGGCACGCAAGGCCCTGCTGCGCTCCAAGGTCAGCTACACCCTCAACGCGCAAAACGAACTGACCGCCCTGTTCAGCTGGCTTGACGGACCCACCTCGCAGGATCCGGGTGGACTGACCGCCGCCCAGGTCGCGGAGAACCGGCGGCAGCCGAACCTGTTTTCGGCCCGCTTCGATGCCGGGCAGGACGTCGAGCAGTGGCGCGTCGGGCTGATCTGGGACAGCCAGATGGCGCACGGTGGTCAGCTTCGTGCCCGCGGCTTCTACACCCGCCGCGACTTTCTCCAGCAGCTGCCCTTCCCGGGAGCGAGCATCGTGGGCTTCGACCGGACCTTCTACGGCACCGGAATCCAGTACACCCACGACGTCCTGCTGGCCGGACGCCCACTGACCTACACGGCGGGGCTGGATGCCGAGCAGCAACGTGATGATCGCGACCGCTTCATCCGGGCCTTCGACGCAAGCTTCGGCCCCCGGGTGCTCGATCAGGTCGAGCGCGCCGGTTTCATCGCCGGGTTCGCCCAGGCGGACCTTTCGCTGACCGAGCGGCTCACCGGGACCGCCGGCGCCCGTTTCGACCGCATCCGCTTCCGCATCGACGACCGCTTCCAGGCCGGGGGACTGGATCTCTCGGGTCGCCGGAACTTCAGTGAAACAAGTTTCACCGGAGGGCTGAGCTGGGCGCTGGCCGCCAGCCACCAGCTCTACGCCGTGGCCGGGACCGCGTTCGAAACCCCCACCTTCACGGAGTTCGCAAACCCGGCCGGCACGGCAGGTTTCAACCCCGAACTGGAGCCGCAGGAGGCCACGAGCGTCGAACTGGGGCTGCGCGGTCGCGAGGGGCGGCTGCAGTATGAGGCGGCGGTACACGTCACGCGGGTGCGCAACGAACTGACACCGTTCCAGCTGGAGGACTCGGCCGACGAACGCATCTTCTTCCGCAATGCCGGACGTACTCGCCGCAATGGCGCGGAACTGGGCGTACGCTGGCAGGCGACCGACACGCTGGCGCTGGCCGCCAGCACGACATGGTCAGCCTTCGAGTACCGGCGTTTCGAGGACGCGGCGGGCAATCGCTTCGACGGCAACCGTCTGCCCGGCATTCCCAGGCAGACCCTGTTCGCGGAGCTGGCGTGGCGCGACGGCCAGGGCCGCTTTGCGATCGTGGACCTCTACACGGCCAGTGCCCTGTACACCGAGAACGCCAATGTGACCGAGGTGGGCGGATACGCGGTGGTCAACCTCCGTGCCGGCCTCAGCAGCGCATGGAGCGGCTGGGAGGTCGAGACCTTCGTGGCGCTGAACAATGCGACCGACCGGGAGTATTTCTCCAACATACGTATCAACGATGCCAACGGACGCTTCTACGAGCCGGCCCCGGAGCGCAACTGGTTCGCCGGCATTACGGTCCGCCCGCCTCTGGGCAGACGCTAGCGACCGCGCGCCTGGCCGTTTCGTCGCCGCAGCTCGGCGAGCTTCTCGCCGAGCTGCCTTTCCAGACCGCGGTCCACTGGCTGGTAATAGCGCCGCTCCGGCATCTCCTCCGGGAAATAGCAGGCACCGGCTGCGAAGCCGTCCGGCTCATCGTGTGCATAGCGGTACCCCTTGCCGTAGTCCAGTGACTTCATCAGTCGGGTCGGGGCATTGCGCAAGGGCAGCGGCACCTCAAGAGAACCATGACGGGCGGCATCTTCCGCCGCCTGGCCCGCGGCACGGTAGACTGCATTGCTCTTGGCCGCGCAGGCGAGGAAGACCACCGCCTGGGCCAGCGCCAGCTCCCCTTCCGGACTTCCCAGGCGTTCGTAGACCTCGGCGGCGTCCAGCGCGATGCGGAGCGCGCGTGGATCGGCATTGCCGATATCCTCGGAGGCCATGCGCAGGAGCCGCCGGGCCAGGTAGCGGGGATCGCAGCCACCATCGAGCATGCGGTAGAGCCAGTACAGGGCAGCGTCGGGATCGGAGCCCCGGACCGACTTGTGCAGCGCGGACACCTGGTCGTAGAACGCCTCGCCCTGGCGATCGAAGCGCCGGAGGCTTGCACCCAGCAGCTGGGGCAACGCCGCGGCGGTGAGGATGCCGGGCGGCTCGGCGGCCATGGCCAGCTCGGCGGCAAGCTCCAGCAGCGAAAGCGCGCGTCGGGCATCGCCGTCGGCGGCGCTGGCAATCGCCGCCAGCACTTCCGGGTCGAGCGACAGCCCCTCCAGCGTGCCGAGCCCGTGTACGCGGTCGGCCAGCGCCCGGTCCAGCAGCAGCCGGAGATCCTCCGGGCCCAGCGCCTTGAGCACGTGGGTCCGCGCCCGCGAGAGCAGCGCGTTGTTGAGTGCGAACGAAGGGTTCTCGGTCGTCGCGCCGATGAAGGTGAGCGTGCCATCCTCCACGTAGGGCAGGAAGGCATCCTGCTGGGCCTTGTTGAAACGATGCACCTCGTCGAGAAACAGCACCGTCGGCCGGCCGTCGGCCGCACGGGCCGCCTCGGCGTGGGCGACTGCCGCACGCACGTCCTTGACCCCGGCCATGACCGCCGAGAGGGCGATGAACTCGGCGCGGCAGGTGGCGGCGACCAGCCGGGCAAGCGTGGTCTTGCCGGTGCCGGGCGGTCCCCAGAGGATCACCGAGTGCAGACTGTGCCCTTCGGCCATACGCCGCAGCGGGCGGCCCGGGCCGAGCAGGTGCTGCTGGCCGACGTAGTCTTCCAGGCGGCGCGGGCGCATCCGCTCGGCCAGGGGTCTGGCCTCGGACGCGGGACCGGGCTCAGGCATGCTGCAGCCCCAGGCGTCGCTCCACCCAGTGGGCCCAGCGGCCGATCCCCGCCCTGGACAGCAGCAGGCCGGTGACGATCCCCGCAGTGTTGGCAAGCAGGTCGCCAAAATCGGCGCTGCGGTGGGCCAGGCTGCCCTGCGTCAGTTCCATCAGCAGCCCGAGGAGGAACAGGTACTGCGCCACCAGCAGATCGTGTTCGCGTCGGTGGACCCCGGCGAACCACACCATGAGCGCGCAGTAGGCCATAAAATGCCCGAGCTTGTCATGATAAGGAATTGGAAAGACCCAGGTTTTTTCTACGGCAGAGGTCGGGCCAAGGCTCAGATAGACGGCCAGAACGATCAGCCCCCAGCCTGCGAGGCGCCACCAGGGCGCCAGTCTCAGCAGGGGCATGTTCAGCGCCCGTCAGGGCCGATGACGTCGACGCCCTCAGGCGCGACGAACACGAAACGCTCATCGGCCAGCGCGATCCCGCGCTCGATGTCGGCAAACACGACCGCCGTGCGCTGGCCCAGAGCGTCGGTCAGCGCCATGCGCCTGACCACGGTACCGTCATGGCCAAGCGCGATCTGGCGGAAGTCCCCGTCGCCCTGCCGCGGCACCAGTACGACCCACTCCAGCCCTTCGGCCACCCAGGCCTCGGCGACATCGAAGCCATCGGCCAGCCGCCCGCCGCCCAGCAGCATGGCCGGAGACCCGGCGATGGCCTGCTCGACGCGACTGATGCTGACCTGCTCGAGATCCGCATCGTACATCCATACCTGCGCCCCGTCGGTGACCAGCAGCTGCTCGTAGGGGGCGGTGTAGGTCCAGCGGAAGCGGCCCGGCCGCGCGATCTCGACCTCGCCCCGGGCTTCCTCCAGCAGGCGTCCGCTGGCGTCGTGCACGCGCTGTTCGAAGTTTGCCCTCAGCGTCGCGGTCGCCTCCAGCAGCGCCTCCAGACGCGCTCCGGCCTCGGCCAGCGGCTGCTCCTCTCCGGCGGGCGCCGCATCCTGGCGCTCGGCCGTCGCCGGCACCGCCCACAGCGCGAGCACCGCCAGCAGCACCGCCCCGGATAACCCTGCTGTCCTCACGTTCAATCCTCCGGCGGCTCGGGCGCCAGCACCTCGCGACTCCCGTTCGACTGCAGGGGCCCGACGATGCCGGCCGCCTCCATGGTCTCGACCATGCGCGCCGCCCGGTTGTAACCGATCTTCAGGCGCCGCTGGACGCTCGAGATCGAGGCCTTGCGGGTCTCGGTGACGATGCGCACGGCCTCGTCGTAGAGCGGATCCTGCTCGGCATCCACCCCCCCGTCACCGGCATCGGCCAGTCCAGGCGGCAGCCCGGGAATTGGACCACGCGGACCCTCGATGATTTCATCGAGGTAGCGGGGCTCGCCGCCACCCTTCTTCAGGCTGCCGACGACCTTGTGGACCTCCTCGTCGGACACGAAGGCGCCGTGCACACGGGTGGGCAGTGCGGTACCCGGCGGCAGGTACAGCATGTCGCCGTGACCGAGGAGATTCTCTGCCCCGATCTGATCGAGGATGGTCCGCGAGTCGACGCGCGCGGAAACCTGGAAGGCGATCCGCGTGGGGATGTTGGCCTTGATCAGGCCGGTGATGACATCGACCGACGGACGCTGCGTGGCAATGATCATGTGGATGCCCGAGGCGCGGGCCTTTTGTGCAAGCCTGGCAATCAGTTCCTCGACCTTCTTGCCAACGACCATCATCATGTCTGCCAGTTCGTCGATGATGACCACGAGCATGGGCAACGGCTCGAGCGCGGGCCGCTGCGGGGGATCTTCGGGGTCGGCCGTGGGTGGCAGCTCCCAGAGCGGGTCGGGAATCCCCTCGCCACGCGCCGCGGCATCAGCGAGCTTGCGGTTGTAGCCGCCGATGTTGCGCACACCCAGCGCCGCCATCAGCCGGTAGCGGCGTTCCATCTCCGCCACGCACCAGCGCAACGCGTTGGCCGCGTCGTTCATGTCGGTGACCACCGGCGCCAGCAGATGGGGGATCCCCTCGTACACCGAGAGCTCCAGCATCTTCGGGTCGATCATGATCATGCGGACCTGCTCGGCCGTTGCCTTGTAGAGCAGCGAGAGCACCATGGCGTTGATGGCCACCGACTTGCCCGACCCCGTCGTGCCCGCGATGAGCAGGTGGGGCATGCGCTGCAGGTCCGCCACCACCGGCGCACCGCCGATGTCCTTGCCGAGCGCGAGCGCCAGCGGCGAGCGGATGTCGTCGTAGGCCCTGGACTTGAGGATCTCGCCCAGCGTGACCAGCTCGCGCGCCTCGTTGGGGATTTCCAGGCCCACCACGCTCTTGCCCGGGATGATCTCCACGACGCGCACGCTGATCGCTGAAAGTGCTCTCGCAAGATCCTTCGACAAGTTGCTGATCTGGCTTACTTTTACGCCCGCCGCAGGCTGCAGCTCGAAGCGTGTGACGACCGGACCGGGGTGCACCGAGACGACCTCGACCTCGACCCCGAAGTCCTTGAGTTTCAGCTCCACCAGACGGGACATGGCCGCCAGCGCCTCGTCCGAGTACCCCACCTTGCGCTCCGGCGGGTCATCGAGCAGCGACAGCGCCGGCAGACCCTGCGCCGGCGGCGGATCGAACAGCGGCACCTGGCGTTCCTTCTCGACCCGCACGCTCGGCTCGACACGCTTGACCACCGGTTCGATTTTCGGCGGCGTGCGCTTGACCTGCCTGGCCGCGGATGCGCGAACGGCTTCGGCCCGGGCCTGACGGGCGCGCCGGCCCTCCAGCCAGCGTCCGGCGCGGGCGACAAGCTCGCGCGCCTGGTCGACCAGCCACAGCGCCGCCCGGCCGGTGCGGTCCATCACCGCGAGCCACGACACCCCGGTGAACAGCGACACGCCCGCGAGCCACAGGGCCAGCAGCAGCAGCGTCGCGCCCAGCAGGCCCATGACGGCCTGCAGCCCCTGCGGGCCGACCAGCTGGCCGACGATCCCGCCAGCCGTCTCGGGCAGCAGGGCTTCGGCGAAATGCAGTGTCGCCAGGCCGCAGCTGGTGGCGAGCGTGAGCACGAAACCGCCGAAGCGCGCCGCCAGCAGCCGCCGGTCCAGCGGACCGGGGTTGCGACGTTCCCGGAACACCAGCCAGCCCGCCAGCATCACCATCACGGGAAACAGGAAGGCCGGGCGGCCGAAGAGCATGAAGGCGAGGTCGGCAAACCAGGCACCGGCGCTGCCGATGCGGTTGTTGACCGCCCCGCCCCCGCCGGTGGAGCTGAAGCCGGGATCGGCCGGGTGGTAGGTCAGCAGCGC
This sequence comes from Gammaproteobacteria bacterium, assembly GCA_007127715.1. Lineage (GTDB taxonomy): Bacteria > Pseudomonadota > Gammaproteobacteria > Steroidobacterales > PWYM01 > PWYM01. The sequence continues at coordinate 6,405 of SKYU01000145.1, forward strand.
CAGCAGCACGATGGCCGCCAGGGCGCCGAACACCCACAGCGCCGCCTCGCGCAACACACGCACCACCGGCGTGCCCAGGATCGCGGGCGCCGAATCGGATCTCGCCTTGCTCACGAACTGCCCTGGATTGCCGCCGATACCGCGGAAACTTGAAACGTACCGAACATTTACCCGAGTATACAGGAGCCGGCGGTTCGCCTGACCCTGCCGCCCGCCCGCAAGTCATGGAGCAAACCCCCCGATGCCAGCACAACACCACCGACTGATCATCCTGGGCTCCGGCCCGGCCGGTTACTCCGCCGCGGTCTACGCCGCGCGCGCCAATCTGGAACCGGTGCTCATCACCGGCGTCGAGCAGGGCGGCCAGCTCATGACCACCACCGACGTGGACAACTGGCCGGGCGATGTCGAGGGCCTGCAGGGACCGGATCTCATGGAGCGCATGCGCCGTCATGCCGAGCGCTTCGAGACGCAGGTGATTCTCGACCATATCAACCAGGCCGACCTCGGGTCGCGCCCGTTCCGCCTGGTCGGCGACCAGGGCGAGTACACCTGCGATGCCCTGATCATCGCGACGGGCGCCACCGCCAGATACCTGGGCCTGCCCTCCGAAGAGGCCTTCAAGGGCCGCGGGGTCTCCGCCTGCGCCACCTGCGACGGGTTCTTCTTCCGCAACCAGCGCGTGGCCGTGATCGGTGGTGGCAACACCGCGGTCGAAGAGGCCCTGTATCTCGCCAACATCGCAGCCCACGTCACCCTGGTTCACCGGCGGGACAGCCTGCGTGCGGAGAAGATCCTGCAGGACAAGCTGTTCGAGCGGGTTCGCGCCGGCAAGGTTGAGATCGTCTGGGACCACGTGCTGGCCGAGGTGCTCGGCGACGAGCAGGGGGTCACCGGCATCCGTATCGCCGGACGCGAGGCGTCCGAGGCCACCCGGGACATCGACGTCACCGGCGTGTTCATCGCCATCGGCCACCAGCCGAACACCTCGCTGTTCGACGGCCAGCTCGACATGGTCAATGGTTACATCACCATACGCTCCGGCCTCCAGGGCAATGCCACGGCCACCAGCGTGCCGGGGGTGTTCGCCGCGGGCGATGTGGCCGACCAGGTCTATCGCCAGGCGGTCACTTCGGCGGGCGCCGGCTGCATGGCCGCGCTGGATGCGGAGAAATACCTGGACGCCCTCGGCCTCGGCGGCGAGGTCAAGGCCGCCTGAACCCCGGGTCCCGCCGTCCCGGTTCCGCCACGGGCCCCGGGATGCCGGGCGCTCCTGGCCCACGCGTGCACGACAGGGGAGTCGACATGGACGTCGAAATCGCCACGTCGCTCGAGACCGTAGCGCCCGGAGACTGGAACCGCCTGGTCCCCGACGGCGATCCGTTTCTGCGCCACGAGTTCCTCGCCGCGGCGGAGCGCCACGGCTGCGCCGCCGCAGAGACCGGCTGGGCACCGCATCACCTGCTGCTGCGCGAGGCCGGGCAGCTGATTGGCGCCATGCCGCTGTACCTGCGCAGCGACTCCTGGGGCGAGTTCGTGTTCGACTGGAGCTGGGCGCAGGCCTGGCAGCGTCTGGGCCTGCCCTACTACCCCAAGCTGACCTGTGCCGTGCCCTTCACGCCCGCAACGGGCACCCGCCTGCTTGTGCACCCGCAGGCCGATCGCCAAGCCGTCCGCGACGCACTGCTCTCGGCCGCGGTGGCCGAGGCCCGGCGCCTCGGAGTGTCATCGCTGCATCTGCTGTTCGCCGCGGAAGACGAGCTCAAGCTTGCCCGTGAACACGGTCTGCTGCTGCGCCAGGACACGCAGTTCCACTGGGAGCACGCCGGCGAACCGGACTTCGAGGGCTACCTGGCGCGGTTCAGTTCGGCCAAGCGCAAGAAGATCCGCCGCGAGCGGCGCCGCGTGTCCGAACAGGGCATCCGCCACGTGGTCCGCCATGGCGGGGACATGAGCGATGCGCTCTGGGAGGTCGCCTGGGGTTTTTCCGCCCGCACGTTCCTGCGTCGTGGCCGCCCGCCCTACCTGAGTCTGGACTTCTTCCGCGACATCGGACGGCGCATGGGTGAGCAGGTGGTGGTGATCCTCGCCGAGGTGCACGACACGCCGATTGCCGGTGCGATGTTCTTCCGCAGCGCCGACACCCTGTATGGCCGCTACTGGGGCGCACTCGACGACTTCCACAGCCTGCATTTCGAAACCTGTTACTACCAGGGCATCGAGTACTGTCTCGCCGAGGGACTCCGCCGCTTCGAGCCCGGGACCCAGGGCGAACACAAGGTCGCCCGGGGCTTCCTGCCAGTGGCCACGGGCTCGGCCCACTGGATTGCCGATACCCGCCTGAGGGCCGCGGTGGCAGACTATCTCCAGCAGGAACGCCGGCACGTGCAGCACTACATGGACGAGGTCGAAGCCCACAGCCCCTATCGCCGCGGGACGGCCCCCTCGCCATGACCCGTCTCGCATGGCTGTCCGCCCGCGACCGCCCCGAGGCGTTTCCCGATCCCGAGACCGCGCTGATCGAGCCGAACGGCCTGCTCGCGGCCGGCGGAGACCTCTCGCCCGAGCGGCTGCTGTATGCCTATCGCCACGGGATCTTCCCCTGGTATGAGGCCGGGCAGCCAATCCTCTGGTGGAGCCCCGAGCCGCGGGCCATCCTCCGCCCGGACGCGCTGAAGGTCTCGCGCAGCCTGCGCCGCAGCCTGCGCCGTGCCGGCTTCGAGTACTCGGCCGACCGTGCCTTCAGCGAGGTCATCGCCGGTTGCGCGGGGCCGCGGCAGTACACCCGTGGCACCTGGATCACGCCGGAGATGCGGGAGGCCTACGAGCGGCTCCACACGCTCGGCTGGGCCCATTCGATCGAGGTATGGCAGGCGGGGCGGCTGGTCGGTGGGCTCTATGGCCTGTACGTCGGACAGGTGTTCTTTGGTGAGTCGATGTTCTCGCGCACCACCGACGCCTCGAAGGCGGCGCTGGTGCAGCTGGTGCGCCACCTCGCCGGCCGGCTGGTGCTCATCGACTGCCAGCAGGCCACCGCCCACCTCGCCCGCCTGGGGGCCGTAAGCGTGCCCCGCCGGGCGTTCCTGGAGGTGCTCGCCAGCGCCTGTGAACCGCCTGGCAAGCCCGGCCGCTGGACGCTCGAGGGCGGCTAAATTGCCTAGCCCGCGCCACTGTGCAAGAATCCGCGACCTTCCGGGCAGCGCCCAGTCAGTACACACGAGGTTTCATGGCCAAGGAAGATGCCATCCAGATGGAAGGGGTCGTTGTCGAGACCCTGCCCAACACCACGTTCCGCGTCGAATTGACGAACGGACACGTGGTGATCGCGCACATCTCCGGCAAGATGCGCAAGAACTACATCCGCATTCTCACCGGTGACAAGGTCACCGTCGAACTGACCCCCTACGACCTCAGCAAGGGCCGGATCGTCTACCGCGGCCGCTGAGCCGGCCTCACTCCGGCAGGTGCGCCAGTTCCCGCACCGCCGGCACGACCCTCAGTGACAGCTCGTCGTCTTCCCCGACGACGACGTGCACGTGCCCGCCCTGCTCGGACAACCGCCCGAACAGCAACTCCTCGGCCAGCGGCCGCTTCAGGTGGTGTTGAATCACCCGCGCCATCGGCCGCGCGCCCATCTTGGGATCGTACCCCTTGGCGGCGATCCAGCGCCGGGCGGAATCGTCGAGCTCCAGGGTGACGTTCTTCTCCTCCAGCTGCCCCTCGAGCTCGACCACCAGCTTGTCGACCACGCGCTGCACGGAGATCTCGTCGAGGCCGTTGAACTGGATGATGGCGTCGAGGCGGTTGCGGAACTCCGGCGTGAACATGCGGCGGATGGCCTCCATGCCGTCGGTCGCGTGATCCTGGGGCGTGAAGCCGATCGACGCGCGACTCATCTCCTGGGCGCCGGCGTTGGTGGTCATGACGATGATGACATTGCGGAAATCCGCCTTCCGGCCGTTGTTGTCGGTCAGTGTGCCGTGATCCATGACCTGCAGCAGCAGGTTGAACACCTCGGGGTGAGCCTTCTCGATCTCATCGAGCAGCAGGACGCAGTGCGGGTTCTTGGAGACCGCCTCGGTCAGCAGCCCGCCCTGGTCGAAACCGACATAGCCCGGAGGTGCGCCGATCAGCCGTGAAACCGTGTGGCGCTCCATGTACTCGGACATGTCGAAGCGCAGCAGTTCCACACCGAGGATCAGCGCCAGCTGACGGGTGACCTCGGTCTTGCCCACCCCGGTGGGCCCGGCGAACAGAAACGAACCGACCGGCTTGTGCTCGTCGCCCAGGCCAGAGCGCGACATCTTGATGGACGAGGCCAGCGCCGTGATGGCTTCATCCTGGCCGTAGATGACCAGCCGCAGATCACGCTCGAGGTTGCGCAGCACGTCGCGGTCGGAGGCCGACACGCTCTTCGGCGGGATCCGTGCCATCTTGGCCACCACCGACTGCACCAGCTCCACGTCCACGGCGGGCGGGCGCTCGCTCTCGGGCATCAGGCGTACCCGGGCCCCCGCCTCGTCGATGACGTCGATGGCCTTGTCGGGCAGGTGGCGGTCGTTGATGTGCTTGGCGGCCAGCTCGGCCGCAGCGCGCAGGGCGGCATCCTCGTAGCGCAGCTCGTGGTGCTCCTCGAAGCGGCTCTTCAGGCCCTTGAGGATCTCGTAGGTCTCCTCGACGCTGGGCTCCGGCACCTCGATTTTCTGGAAGCGCCGGGCCAGCGCCCGGTCCTTCTCGAAAATGCCGCGGTATTCGGTATAGGTCGTCGAGCCGATACACCGCAACTCGCCGTTCGCCAGCTGCGGCTTGATCAGGTTCGACGCGTCCATCACCCCGCCCGACGCCGCCCCCGCGCCGATCACGGTATGGATTTCGTCGATGAACAGGATCGCCCCCTCGCGCTTGCGCACCTCGGCAAGCACGCCCTTCAGGCGCTTTTCGAAATCGCCGCGGTACTTGGTGCCCGCCACCAGCGATCCCATGTCCAGCGCGTAGATGGTCGCGCCACGCAGCACCTCGGGTACTTTCTCCTCGACAATCAGGCGGGCCAGCCCCTCGGCGATCGCCGTCTTGCCAACGCCGGCCTCACCCACGAACAGCGGGTTGTTCTTGCGGCGGCGGCAGAGGATTTGAATGGTGCGCTCGACCTCGAGGTCGCGACCGATCAGCGGATCGATCCGCCCCTCCTCGGCCAGGCGGTTGAGGTTGGTTGCGTAGCGCTCCAGCGCATCGGCGCCCTCGCCCTCTTTCTCGCCTGCAACCGCCTCCTGCTCTTCCTGGGCGGGCCCGGCGGAGGCCTCGCCATGCTTGGCGATGCCGTGGGAGAGGTAGTTGACGACATCGAGACGGCTGACGTCCTGCAGCGCCAGCAGATAGGTCGCCTGCGACTGCTTTTCGCCAAAGATGGCCACCAGCACATTGGCCGCGGTGACCTCCTTCTTGCCGCTGGACTGCACGTGGAACACGGCGCGCTGCAGCACCCGCTGAAAGCCCAGCGTCGGCTGCACGTCGGCATCTTCCTCGCCCTGCGCCAGCCGGGGAGTGGACTCGTCGATGAATGCCTGCAGATCCTGTCGCAGCCGCTCGATGTCGGCGCCGCAGGCCCGCAGGATTTCCGCCACGCGGGGCACATCGACCAGGGCCAGCAGGAGATGCTCCACGGTCATGAACTCGTGGCGCTTCTCCCGCGCATTCTGGAATGCCTCGTTGAGGCAGTATTCAAGCTCGCTGCTGAGCATCTAGACCTCTTCCATGGTGCAGAGCAGCGGGTGCTGCTGTTGCCTTGCCTGAGCCGTCACCTGTGCCACTTTAGTCTCCGCGATCTCGAAGGTGTAGACCCCGCAGACACCCTTGCCTTTGGTATGCACCTCCAGCATCACCCGCGTGGCCTTCTGGCGGTCCATCGAGAACACGTCCTGCAGGACATGCACGACGAACTCCATCGGGGTGTAGTCGTCGTTGAGCAGCAGGACCTGGTAGAGGGGCGGCTTCTTGAGCTTCGGCCTCGCCTCTTCCAGCGCAACCCCGCGATCGTCCCCATCCTGGTGATGTTCGTGATCCGAACCCGACATCCCTCGCTCACTCCATCGCCCGCAGCATCCGCGGGCCGTTACCACCCTACCCCGAAGTTTTCGGCACCGTCCGACGCTTTGCAAGCGCCCGTGCCCGCCCTGTGACCTGCGTCATGCGCAGGGCGCCGTCGCCCGGGGCAGACTTCTTCAGCGCCACTCTCAGGGAATACGCGCAAGTCCGCTGACTGGATGACAATTTACTGCTGACGGGCGCTTGTTGCACGGGCGGCGGCACGGGTATAGTCATCAGTCAATCTGACTGCAATCCGCGGCCAAAGGTTCGGCTGCACGGTGAACGGCACCCCGACCCGACCATGCAACTCGCCACTTCCCTCGGCCGACTCGACCCGCAGGCCGCCCTCACCTGGGCGAACCGCCGCCTGCCGCCGTGGGTTACCGTCCTGCTGGTCGCGCTGATCGCGGTGCAGCTGGCGCGCCTGACCTGGCTGGTGCTGACCCCGGCCACCGATCCCGACGCCCTGCCCGTGGTGCCGGCGACCGCGCCGGCCCAGCGCGCTCCTGACAGCCGCACCATCGATGCCCAGCGCATCGTCCAGGCCGCGCTGTTCGGCCGTGTGACGGATGAACCGGCGCCGGTAGTCGAACAGCCCCGTCCCGTGGAGGTGCCCGAGACGCGGCTGAACCTTCAGCTGCGCGGCGTCATCGCCGATGATGACCCCGCCCGCGGCGTGGCGATCATCGCCGACAACCGCGGCCGTGACCAGGTCTACCGTGTGGGTGCGCAGCTGCCGGGCGGCGTGCGTCTGCATGAGGTCCATCCCGACCAGGTGGTGCTCAACCGCGCCGGTACGCTGGAGCGACTCATGCTGCCCCGCGAGTTCCCCGAAGGCAGTGCCGCCACGGCCCGCCCGAGCGCGGCGGCCACGGCGGGCCTCGTGCGCTCCCAGCGCACGGCAACCAGCTCGGTCCGCGAGGTCATTTCGGACAATGCCGCGCGGATCACCGAGATCCTGCGCGTGCAGCCCTATCTCGAGGGTGGCAGCATGCGGGGCTACCGGGTCTACCCGGGACGCAACCGCCAGCAGTTCAGCGCGCTGGGGCTCCAGCCGGGGGACCTGGTGGTGGAAATCAACGGACAGCCGCTGAACGACCCCAGCCGCGGCCTCGAGATCTTCGCCGAGCTTGGCGATGCCACCTCGGTGAGTCTGACGCTCGAGCGCGACGGAGTAACGGAGACCATGATGCTGGACACCAGCCAGCTCGCGGGCGCCGCGGGAGCCACGCAATGACCCGGCCGCTCATCGCCCTGGCGGCGCTGGCCTGCCTGCTGGCCACCACGACCGGCAGCGCCCAGTCGATCAAGCCCAATTACCGGGAAGCCGACATCCGCCAGATCGCCGAGGCCGTCAGCGAGATCAGCGGCCGCAATTTCATCCTTGACCCGAGGGTGAACGCGCGGGTGACCATGCTCTCGGCCACACCCATGACGCCGGATGCCTTCTACCAGGCATTCCTGTCGATTCTGCAGGTTTACGGATTTGTGGCCGTCGATACCGGCGACGTCGTGCGCATCGTACCCGACGCCAATGCCCGTCAGTTCCCCGATGCCGAGCGAGGCGTCGGGGACGAATTCATCACCCGGGTGATGCAGCTCGAGAACGTGGGGGCCGCGCAGCTGGTGGCCATCCTGCGTCCGTTGATCCCGCAGTACGGCCACCTCGCCGCCCATCCGCAGTCCAATGTCCTGATCGTCTCCGACCGCGCGGCCAACGTGGCGCGCATGGAGCGCATCATCCGGCGTATCGACCGGGCGGCCGAAGAGGACATCGAGGTCATCCCGCTGCAGCATGCCAGCGCCGGCGACCTCGCCAACATGCTGCGTACGCTGGTCCAGAACACCCAGGCCGCCCAGGGCGGCACGCCGACACCCCAGCTGCTGGCCGACACCCGCACCAACAGCCTGCTGTTGAGCGGTCCGCCCGCCGGACGGCTGCGCATGCGCGCGCTGATCGCCCATCTCGACACGCCGGTCGAGGCCGGTGGCGACACCCAGGTGCGCTACCTCGCCTACGCCGATGCCGAAGACCTCGCCGGGCGCCTGCAGCAGCGTTTCGCCGAAGGCGGGCAGCGCCGGGAGAATGGCGAACCCGTCAGCATCTGGGCCGACCAGCAGACCAATGCCCTCATCGTCACGGCGCCGCCCGCGGACATGCGCGCGATCATGAGCATCGTCGATCGCCTGGACATCCGCCGTGCACAGGTGATGGTCGAGGCGATCATCGTCGAGATCTCCTCCGACCGGGCGGCGGAACTGGGCATCACCTGGGCGATCGACGGCTCGCGCGACTCCAATGCGATCGGCGTCACCAACTTCCCCGGCGCAGGCCCGGGGGTGGTCCAGCTCGCCGGCGCAGTGGCGGGCGACGTGCCCAACCTCGGCGCCATTCCCTCGGGGCTGACCGTCGGGGTCGGGCGCATCAGCGGCAGCGGCACCAATTTCGCCGCCATCCTGCGGGCCCTGCAGGGCGATGCGAACACCAACATCATCTCCACGCCCTCGATCGTCACCCTCGACAACGAGGAAGCCGAAATCAAGGTCGGTCAGCGCGTGCCCTTCCTCACCGGCCAGTTCTCCACGGTGGGTACCGGCGGGGCGGCACAGCCGGTCAATCCCTTCCAGACCATCCAGCGCGAGGATGTGGGTACGCTGCTGAAAATCACCCCGCAGATCAACCGCGCCGATTCGGTGATCCTGCGCATCCGCCAGGAGATCTCCAGCATCAGTGCCGGCACCGGCGGGGCGGTCGACCTGATCACCAACAACCGCGAGATCAGCACCTCGGTGATCGTCGAGGACGGGGACATCCTGGTGCTCGGCGGGCTGATCGACGATACCCTGCGCGAGAGCGAGCAGCGCGTGCCCGTGCTGGGCAGCATCCCGGTGCTGGGGCACCTGTTCCGCTCACGCAGTACGCAGGCCGTGAAGACCAACCTGATGGTGTTCATCCGCCCGGTCATCCTGCGCGATGGCCTGAGTGCGACGCTGACGACGGACGCCAAGTACAACTACATCCGCGATGTGCAGCTGGGCGACGGCCGGCGCGTGCCCCTGCTGCGCGATGTGGAGCGTCCGCAGCTTCCGGTACTCGACCTGCGCGAGCGCCCGGCCCGCGAGGACGAGACCGCGGCGGACCCGTCGACCGACGCCGATGGCCACGACTGACCCTCTCGCCCCGGCGCTCGTCGCCGACGACCCTGCGCAGGCTCTGGCGGAGACGCCACCAGAGGCCTCGCCGCGCCGCCTCCCCTTCACCTTTGCCAAGCGCCACGGCGTGCTGCTGCGGGACAGCGCCGAGGATGGGGCGTCGGTGGAGGTGGTCCACCGGCCCGGCGTCCAGATGCTCACCCTGGCGGAGATCCGCCGGGTCTGCGGGCGCCCGCTGACGCTGCTGGAGGTCGACGCCGAGCGCTTCGACGAACTGCTGCGGGAAGCCTATGAAGGCGGCTCCGGCAGTGCCACCCAGATGGTCGACGGTCTCGAGGAGGACATGGACCTCTTCGAGGTGGCCCAGGCCCTGCCCGAGCCCTCCGACCTGCTGGAAAGCGAGGATGACGCCCCGATCATCCGCCTGATCAACGCCGTGCTGACCCAGGCCATCAAGGACGAGGCTTCGGACATCCATATCGAGCCTTTCGAGAACCGCCTGGTCGTGCGCTTCCGGATCGATGGGGTAATGCGCGAGGTGCTCACGTCGCGTCGGGCAGTGGCACCGCTGGTGGTCTCACGCATCAAGGTCATGTCCAAGCTCGACATCGCCGAGAAGCGCCTGCCGCAGGACGGGCGCATCAGCCTGCGTATCGCCGGGCGGGCGGTCGATGTGCGGGTGTCCACCATGCCCTCGGGACATGGCGAGCGGGTGGTGCTGCGTCTGCTGGACAAGCAGGCCGGCCGGCTTGATCTCACCCATCTGGGCATGGACTCCCGCACCCAGACGTCCATGGACACGCTGATCCACAGGCCCTACGGGATCATCCTGGTCACCGGTCCGACCGGCTCGGGCAAGACCACGACCCTCTACGCCGCCCTCGAGCGCATCAACGACAACTCGCGCAACATCATGACCGTCGAGGACCCGATCGAGTACTACATCGACGGCATCGGCCAGACACAGGTCAACACGAAGGTGGAGATGACCTTTGCCCGGGGGCTGCGCGCGATCCTTCGCCAGGATCCCGACGTGGTGATGGTCGGCGAGATCCGTGACCTCGAAACCGCCGAGATCGCGGTCCAGGCCAGTCTGACGGGCCACCTCGTCCTCTCCACGCTGCACACCAACACCGCCGTCGGGGCCATCACCCGGCTGCGCGACATCGGCGTCGAGCCCTACCTGCTCTCCTCCAGCCTGATCGGCGTGATGGCACAGCGCCTCGTCCGGGTGCTCGACCCGGAGGCCTGCGAGCAGTATCGCGCCAGCGAGTACGAATGCCGGGCGCTTAACGTCGACCCGACCGACCCGCCGCTGCTGCGCCGCCCGCGCCCGGGCCTCGAGACCCAGGCGTTCCGCGGGCGCACGGGCATCTACGAGCTGATCGTGGTGGACGATGCCATGCGCACCATGATTCACGACGGCGCCAGCGAGCAGGAGCTCGAGCGTTACGCGCGCACCCAGGGGCCCAGCATCCGCGACGACGGCCGACGCCGCGTGCTCGCGGGTACGACCACCATGGACGAGGTGGTCCGCGTCACCCGCGACGACTGATCGCGGACCACGCGGACCGACTGCACCATGGGCGCTTTCGAATATGTCGCTGTCGACCCGCGGGGCCGTGAGCGCAAGGGCGTGCTCGAGGGAGACACGCCGCGGCATGTGCGCCAGCTGCTGCGCGAACGCGAACTGATCCCGCTGGAGGTCTCGGAGGTCTCGAGCCGTGCCGACGCGCGTCGCGGGCGCCCGCCACGGGTCCGCCGCGGAATGGGTGCCGCCGACCTGTCGCTGTTTACCCGCCAGCTGGCCACCCTGGTCCGCTCAGGGCTGCCACTGGAGGAGGCGCTCTCGGCAGTCGCCGAGCAGACCGAGAAACCGCGGGTCCAGGGCGTGGTGGTCGGCGTGCGTGCCAAGGTCATGGAGGGCCATGCGCTCGCGGAGGGGCTGGGCGATTTCCCGCAGGCGTTTCCGGAGCTCTATCGCGCCACCGTGTCCGCAGGCGAGCAGTCGGGGCACCTTGACGGGGTACTCGAGCGACTGGCCGATTACACCGAGAGCCGTCAGCGGCTGCGCCAGCAGGTGGCCGGTGCCCTGGGCTACCCCGCGGTGCTGGTGCTGCTGTCGCTGCTGATCGTCGCGCTGATGATGACATACGTCGTCCCCCGCGTGGTCACCGTGTTCGAGACCTCTGGTCAGGCGCTGCCGCCGCTGACGGTCGCGCTGATGTCGATCAGCGATTTCATGGCCAGTCATGGCCTGCTGCTGCTGGCCGGCATCGCGGGTGCGGTGTTCGTGTTCCGGCGTCTGTTACGCAACGAGGGCCCGCGGCTGCGCTGGGACCGGTTCAAGCTGCGGTTGCCCCTGGTGGGGCGGTTGTCGCGGGCGTTGAACACCGCGCGCTTCACCCGCACGCTGGCCATTCTTGCCGGCAGCGGCGTCCCGGTGCTCGATGCGCTGCGCATCGCCGGCCAGGTGGTCGAGAACCTGCCCATGCGCCGTGCCGTCGAGGACGCGGCGGCGCGCGTGCGCGAAGGGGCGAGCATCGCACGCTCTCTCGGGAACAGTCGGCTGTTCCCGCCGATGATGGTGCACCTGATCGCCAGCGGCGAGACCAGCGGACGGCTGGAAGAACTGCTCGGGCGCACGGCCGATCACCAGGAGAACGAGATCTCGGCCATCCTCGGCAATGTGCTGAGCCTGCTCGCACCGCTGGTGATCGTGCTGATGGGTGTGATCGTGCTGATCATCGTCCTGGCGATCCTGCTGCCGATCATCAACATGAACCAGCTGGTGATGTAAACCGGCCGTGGACCATGCCCCGGAGACAGGCGGGGAACCTCTCTGTAACCTGCCGAAAAATAAGCATAAAAAAATATTTTCACAACGAGCCTCCGGAGTATTGCGCGGCGCGATTTTCCCGTTTATAACTCGCTCGCCGGACGGGGTCGAAAGCCGCCGTCCGGAGGGTTTCGGACAGACGCAGGGCATGACCGCCGAGGGTCTTGACGTGGCGCAGAAAGGCGACGCCGACGTAACGGATACCGACAGCGACGATTCCGAGGAGATCGACGTGGAAGACCTGGGCAACGATTTCGAAAGCGACAATGCACCGGTGCCAGCCCGGGACATGTCCGCGCGCCGGCGCCTGGAGGAACTGCTCGAGGCGCGGCGCGCGGCGCGCGAGCTCGAGGACTTCGACGACTACGACATCTGAGCCCGCCGGAGCTCAGTGGAAGTCCCGCGAACGCGTCACCAGCGCGCCCAGCCAGCCGCTGCGATCGTCCAGGGTGCGCGCGATCACATGGGTCACGCCCTCCTGGCGCTGCAGACGACCGCGGACACGCAGCAGACGTGCCTGCAGCAGCGCGCGGCGCTGGCGTTCGGCCAGGGCTTGCCAGACCACCACGTTGACGGTGCCGGTCTCGTCCTCGAGGGTAAGAAAGGTCACGCCGCCGGCCGAGCCTGGCCGTTGCCGCGTGAGCACCAGGCCGGCCACCTGGACCAGAGTGCCGTCGGCCATTGTGCCGAGCGACTCGGCCGTGAGGCTGCCCTCTTCCGCCAGGCGTGCGCGCAGCAGCGCCAGCGGATGTCTTCCCAGGCTGAAACCGGTGTGGCGGTAGTCGGCGACGATGTCCTGGCCCTCGGTCGGTGCACGCAGCAGCGGCTCGGCTTCGCGAAATTCCGGCATCGGCAACAGGGCTGAAGGCGGCTCGACCCCGGCCACCTGCCAGCGCGCGCGGTGGCGGTGCCCGGCCAGTCCCGCCAGCGCATCGGCCGCCGCCAGCGCGCCGAGATCCCTGCGGTCGAGCCGGGCCCGACCGGCGAGATCCTGCACGTGCGCGAAGGGCCGCTCGGCCCGGGCCGCGACCAGCCGCCCAATACCCTGCGCAGAGAGCCCCCGCACCTGCGACAGCCCGAGCCTCAGGGCGGGTTCGCCGTCTGCGCGACGCTCCAGCGTGCACTCCGCCATGCTGTGGCACACGTCGATCGGCCGCAGCTCTACGCCATGCTGCTCGCGTGCGCAGCGCAGCAGCTGGGCGGGGGCGTAGAAGCCCATCGGCTGGCTGTTCATCAGCGCACAGAAAAACGCTGCGGGCTCATGGCATTTCAGCCAGGCCGAAACATAGACCAGCAGGGCGAAACTCGCCGAGTGTGACTCCGGAAAACCGTATTCGCCGAAACCGAGGATCTGCTGGAAGAGCTGCTCGGCAAAGGCCTGCGGGTACCCGCGCCGGCGCATCCCCTCGATCAGGCGCTGCTGGAAGGGGCCCAGCCCGCCCTGCTTCTTCCAGGCCGCCATCGCGCGGCGCAGCGCGTCCGCCTCGCCCCCCGAGAAGCCGGCTGCGACGATGGCCAGCTGCATCACCTGCTCCTGGAAGATCGGCACGCCCAGGGTCCGCTGCAGGACCGACTCGACTTCGGCGCTGGGGTAGCTGACCGGCTCGAGGCCGTTACGCCGACGCAGGTAGGGATGGACCATGTCGCCCTGGATCGGACCGGGACGGATGATCGCCACCTCGATCACCAGATCGTAGTAACAGCGGGGTCGCAGGCGGGGCAGCATGGCCATCTGCGCGCGCGATTCGATCTGGAACACGCCCAGGGTTTCGGCCCGGCAGATCATATCGTAGACGGCCGGATCCTCTGCCGGCACGGTGGCCATGGTGAGCTTGCGGCCGCGGAAGGCCGCGACAAGGTCGAAACTTCGGCGGATGGCGGTCAGCATACCCAGGCCCAGCACATCGACCTTGAGCAGTCCGAGCGTCTCGAGATCGTCCTTGTCCCACTGGATGACCGTACGCTCAGGCATGGCGGCGTTCTCGATCGGCACCAGAGTCTCCAGGGGCCCGGCGGAGATCACGAACCCCCCGACATGCTGGGAGAGATGCCGCGGAAACCCCTGCAGTTCCTGCACCAGCCACAGCAGCCGTCGCATCAACGGGCTGTCCGGGTCCTCGCCGGCCTCGCGCAGCCGCTCGGGGGCGATCGTGCGACCGTCCCACCACTGGATTGCGCTGGCCAGGCGGTCGAGCCGGTCGCCGGCCAGGCCGAGCGCCCGGCCGACATCACGCACCGCGCTGCGCGGTCGGTAGCTGATGACGGTGGCTGCCAGTGCGGCACGGTCGCGACCATACTTCGCATAGAGATACTGGATGACCTCCTCGCGCCGCTGATGCTCGAAGTCGACATCGATGTCCGGTGGTTCGTCGCGCTCGCGCGAGATGAAACGCTCCATCAGCACCGACATGCGCGCGGGGTCGACCTCGGTGATGCCCAGGCAGAAACACACGGCGGAATTGGCCGCCGAGCCACGCCCCTGGCAGAGAATGCCTCGGCCACGCGCGAAGGCGACGATATCGTGGACCGTCAGGAAATACGGTTCGTAGGCAAGTTCGGCGATGAGTGCGAGTTCGTGCTCGATCAGCGTCCTTACCCTGGCGGGCACGCCCTGGGGCCAACGCCGCACGGCACCGGCTTCGGTGAGTTCGCGCAGCCGCGCAGCGGGCGTCATGCCCGGCGGGACCAGTTCCGAGGGATACTCGTAACGCAGCGCCTCCAGGGAGAAATGGCAGCGCTCGGCAATGGCCACGGTCTCGGCGAGCAGCGCCGGCGGGTAGCGGCGTGCGAGCTGGTCACGGCGACGCAGATGACGCTCGCCGCTGGCGAACAGGGCGAACCCGGCGCGGCTCACGGGCACGCCATGGCCGATGGCCACGAGCACGTCCTGCAGCGCGCGCCGGCGGCGCAGGTGCATGTGCACATCGCCGCTGGCCACGCAGGGGATGGCCAGCTGTCGCCCCAGAGCCTGCAGCGCGGCCAGACGCGCGGCATCGTCGCCCTCGGCCAGCAGCTCCACCGCAAGCCACAGACGTCCCGCGAACCGATCGGCCAGCCATCGTCCGTCGGCCAGCGTCTGCGCCCCGGGGATGCCCCCCGCGACACCGTGCGGATCGGGCAGCCACAGCGCCAGACAGCCGGGCACGCCATCGGCCAGATCATCTCGCTGCAGCCGATACCCGCCCTTGGGACTGCGACGGCGTGCGCGGGTGATCAGCGTGCCGAGCCGGCCGTAGCCGTCACGGTCACTGGCCAGCAGCACGAGCTTCAGCCCATCCTCGCAACGCAGTTCGCTGCCGACCAGCAGCTCGAGTGCCCGGTCACGCGCCGCGACATGCGCGCGCACCACGCCGGCAAGCGAACATTCGTCGGTGATCGCCAGCGCACGATAACCCAGGGCCTCGGCACGCGCGACGAGCTCCTCGGGGTGCGATGCGCCGCGCTGGAAGCTGAAGTTGCTGAGGCAGTGCAGCTCGGCGTAGTCGGGTAGGCCTGACCCGCTCATCCGAACACGCCGTGCAGCCACCAGCGTCGTGCGCCGTGGCGCTCACGGTAGACCCACAGGCGAACGCCGGCGCGGTCACGGGCGATGTAGTAATCCCGCGCGACATCGCGACCATCCCACCAGCCGGTCTCGATACGTTCCGGCCCCTGTTCAATCGACAGCCGGCCCTGGTGGACGGGGTGACCGCCGTGACTCTCCAGCGCGACCGGTTCGGCCAGCATCCACAGCGGCCGGCGCGCTGTCACCGGTGGCAGCGGCGTATCGCACACGCCCTGACCGGGCGTGCTCACCGGCTGCCAGGCCGCCTCCGGACGATGTTCGGGCACCAGGCACAGTCCATGCACGGCGGATACGCCCAGCCGCGCCCGCAGCCGCTCGACCAGCTGCGGCACGCCCGCACAGGCCGCCGTCCCGGTACCGGGGGTGAACAGTCCGGCCGCCGCAGGCACGACGTCGTGTTCCAGGCGCGGAGCTGACAGCGCGAGAGCGATCACCGGCGCAGGCAGCACCTGGCGCTCGAGGCGGCGCGCATAGAGCGTCTGCAGGTGCCCGGCATCACGACTCGGCTGAAGCAGTTCGAGCACCACCGGGGTGGCGGGGCGTGCCAGGTGAAACAGCTCGAGCCGCAGGCGCTGCACGGCGGCATCACGTCGCCGCAGGGCCTCCGCCAGGCCATCGAGCAGGCCTGCGAGGGCTTCGAGCAACGGCGCGTGACGTTCGGTTTCCGCGGGCAGTTCGAGCGTACCGCGCCAGCCGCGCCGCGGTATCCAGGCTGGACGCGGATCGGGCTGGCGTCCCAGCGCACGGTCCAGCGCCTGCACCAGTTCAACGCCGCAGCGACGGGCCAGTGCATCGCGCGGCAGGCGCAGGGCCTCGGCCAGCCGCCTGATCCCCAGCTCGCGCAGCAACGCCAGGCTTGCCGCACTGCCCCGCCACACGCTCACCGGCAGCGCGCCCAGCGGCCCGGCCAGCGCCTCGAGTGTCAGCACATCCTCCCCGCCAGCCCGCGCCAGCCAGGTCGCCGCCAGCGGTGTCGGCGCACAGGCCAGCCGCGCCGGCCCGAGACACGCTGTGCGCTCGGCGAGCCGGGCCTCGATCGCCTCGCGCAACGCATCATGACCGCCGAACAGACGCAGGCTGGCGCCGATCTCCATCACCAGGCCATCGGGCTCGATCAGGCTGATGCGGGGCGAGAACGCCGCAAGCCGCGCGGCGAGGCGTTCCAGCTGCCGCCGGGCTGCGGCCGCGGCCGTGTCCGCCAAGGCCGGCAGCTGCACCGCCAGCCAGAGCGGCCCGGGTCGCGCCGGCGCGGCGACGGGCGACGGGGCGACCACGGGACGGGGATAGCCGGGACCCGGCTCGGCCAGGGCCTCAGGGGGTGGGAGGTCCTCCTCCGGGAACAGAGGCAGTGTGCGTGGTGCGCGGCCCATGAGGCCTCACCCCGGGCGTCCTGGACAGTCGCCTGCCCCGGCGGCTTCCAGCGGCAGCGACAAGCGGCCGGGGCGGGCGCCGCGGCACTTGAGGATTTCCACCCCCCCGGCATCCAGCGCCAGGCGTAACGCGGCCGGGCTCGGCTGGCGGCCTGCCGTCGCCGGTCGGAACAGCACCGCCCAGGCATCGCTGGCCTCTGCCGCCAGCTGCAGACGGCGCAGCCGACGGTCGGCGACCGCATCAGCCCAGACCAGCACCGCACAGCACTGACCGGAACGCAGCGCCTGCTCTGCCGCCCACAACGGCTCGCCGCGCAAGGCCTGACCGGGTGGATGGACCACCAGCATGAACTCCGGTGGCAGCCCGCGGGCAGCCAGCGCCGGGGCGTAGGGCATGAACGGGGGCGCCACCCAGCAGACCCAGCGTGGCTGGGCGCCCGCCTCTGCCGCCGTACAGAGCCTGACCAGCGCCGGCAGCACCAGTGCCAGTTCGCCGCGGCCATGCGTATCGAGCAGCAGCTCGGTCAGTGCCGCCCGGGGCCAGCCGCCGCCGGGCAGACAGGCGTCGAGTGCGGCGAAGCCGCTGGGAATCGCCTGCGATGCCGCCAGCGAGCCGCGTCCGGCCTGCCAGACGCGGCCCTGCCGCAGCAGCTTGTCGAGCCCGCCGTCCACGCCGGTGAGGTCAGGCGGGCAGACGATCGCGCAGCACGCCGACGACCACACCCTCGATGACCATCGACTGGAACTCGAGATCGACCTCGATGGGTTCGAACTCCGGATTCTCCGGCAGCAGCCAGACCGTGCGGCCCTGCTGGCGATAGCGCTTCACCGTGACTTCGTCTTCCAGGCGCGCGACGATGATCTGGCGGTTGCGGACCTCCGGTGTGCGATGCACGGCCACCAGATCGCCGTCGAGGATGCCGGCATCGCGCATGCTCATGCCGCTGACCCGCAGCAGGTAGTGCGGCCGGCGGGCGAACAGGGCCGGATCGATGCGGTAGCGTGCTTCGATATGCTCTTCGGCCAGGATGGGGCTGCCGGCGGCCACCCGGCCGACCAGCGGCAGGCCGAGCTGTTCGCGCAGCGAATCGCGCAGCTGGATGCCGCGTGAGGCCCCCGGCAACAGGGTGATCACCCCCTTGCGCTCCAGGGCCCGCAGGTGCTCTTCAGCCGCGTTGGCGGAACGGAAATTCAGGGCCTGGGCGATTTCGGCACGCGTGGGCGGCATGCCGGTTTCCTCCAGGGCATCGCGGATCAGCTCCAGGACCTGGCGCTGGCGGGGGGTGAGTTCAGCGGACATCTCGACACCTGTATGGACGAACAGTATCTGTGAGTATATACAGTGCCCCGGTGGTCGGTGCAAGTCCTGCCGAGGCATCGCGAGATACGCGCACAGCCCCTGCCAGCGATGCCGAAAAACCTGTGGAACACGTTGCAGTAGCGCTGGCTTTCACGCATTATCTGCGCAACGATAAGCAGGGGCGGGCATGGTGTCCGTCGACAAGAATTGCGCTCGCGCGCAGTGCCTATCGTGAATCCGGATCACACACAGGGGACATCCAGATGAGAACCACTTTCCAGACCGCCCTGAAGGTTGGGGCGCTGACCGTTGCCGGTGTCCTGGCCGCGGGTTGTGCCAACATGCAGGCCATCGAGGACGCTCAGGCTGCGGCCGAGCGTGCCGCGCGCGACGCCGCTGCGGCGCAGACCGCCGCTGCCGAAGCCCAGCGCACCGCCAACGAGGCGCGTCAGCTGGCCTCCGGTGCCCAGAGCACGGCCAACCAGGCTCTGTCGGCAGCCAACGCTGCGCAGGCCTGCTGCGACGCCACCAACGAGAAGGTGGATCGCATGTTCCGGGACCGCATGTCCAAGTAAGCATCCAGGCCCGCCTGGCGGGCCTGTTTCACTGCTTGCAGAAGACAGAAAAGCCGCGACCCAGGGTCGCGGCTTTTTTCTGTCCGTCGGAGATTCTCCGGCAGAGACTGCCGAAGCAGCCCCTGTTTCAGTTGCCGTAGGCCAGCCTGGCCTCGGCCTCGTCGTCGTCCTCTTCAGCGGGTTCGTCGCCCGCGGGCGGCAGGCTCACCGGGTCGAGACTGGCCATCACCGCCGGCACGCCGCGGGCCTGACCCGCAATGAACTCCGCGCCTTCCCAGTCGATCACCGCGGCGCGCTCGCGCGTGCCCCGCACGACCATCTCGGTGAGCACCGTGAGACTGCGCTCGGCGAATACCTCCGCGTATTCCTCCAGCGGCGGATGTGCCTCGAGATACATCACCTCGCCGTTCCAGCCGACCTTGTAGGGCTGGTTGATGATGCGCACATCTGTGCCCACGCCGACCAGTTCATACAGCGACTCGACATCTTCGGGGTACATGCGGATGCAACCGTGGGTCACACGCATGCCCACACCCTCGGGACGATTGGTCCCGTGGATCAGGTACGACGGCAGCGTCAGGCGCATGGCGCGACTGCCGAGGGGGTTGTCCGGGCCAGGCGGCACCACCGCGGGAAGCTGGCGACCGTCGCGGGCCGCCTCGGCACGCACCGAGGCCGGGGGACGCCAGCTCGGATTGCGGCGCATCTCGGTGATGCGATGCAGCCCGATGGGCGTGTCCCAATCCATGCGCCCGATGCTGACCGGATGGGTGATCACGCGCTGGGGTTCACCCGGCCTGCGCTCCGGAAAGTAATACAGCCGGTACTCCGGAAGATTGATGACGATGCCGCGACGGGGGACGTCCGGCAGCACGAAACGCGTCGGCACGACGATCTCCGTGCCCTCCCCCGGCACCCATGCGTCCACGCCGGGGTTGGCGCGACGGATTTCCTCGTAGCCGACACCGTGCCGCCGCGCGATGTCCAGCAGCGTGTCTTCCCAGCGCGAGTGCACGATCTGCACCTGGCCGACCACGCTCTGGTGTTCCTCATCGAGCACGAACTCGGCAGCGAGCGCCGGCCGGCCCGTCAGCAGCACCACTCCCAGCGCGATCCCCATCAAGCATGTACGCATGCGCATCGGTCCCTCACCTGACAGCGCCCTGACCCTGAAAACCCAGTATACCGCCCCCTCAGTAGCGCACCAGCGCGGAGCCCCAGGTCAGCCCGCCACCGAAGGCCTCGAGCAGCAGCAGCTGGCCGCGCTGGACCCGCCCGTCACGGACCGCCACGTCGAGCGCCATTGGCACCGAGGCCGCCGAGGTGTTGCCATGATCCTGCACCGTCAGCACCACCCGCTCCATCGGGATGTCGAGGCGTTTCGCGGTGGCCTGGATGATCCGGATATTGGCCTGGTGCGGAATCAGCCAGTCGACCTCGGTCTTGTCCATGCCGGCCTTGGCGAGCACCTCTTCGGCGACCCCGCCCAGCGTCCGCACCGCGACCTTGAAGACCTCATTGCCACGCATGTGGATGAACCCGTCCTCGCGGCTCGGCGTGGCGGGCCGTCGCGACGGACCCGTGGGCACGTACAGCAGGTCCTTGTAGTGGCCATCGGCGCCGAGGTGGGTGGCGAGAATGCCTGGTGTCTCGGAGGCCTCGAGCACCACCGCGCCGGCACCGTCACCGAACAGCACGCAGGTCTCGCGCGAGGTCCAGTCGGTGATACGCGAGAGGGTTTCCGCGCCGATGACCAGCGCATAGCGCGCTTCACCTGCACGCATGAACTTGTCGGCCACCGACAGCCCGTAGAGAAATCCGCTGCAGGCGGCCTCGAGGGCGATCGCCGGCGTCCCGTGCACGCCGAGCCGATCCTGCAGCAGACAGGCGATATTCGGGAAGACCAGGTCTGGCGTGGTCGTGCCGGTGACGATGAGATCGAGGTCCGCAGGCGTGATCCCGGCTGCCTCGATGGCCTGCAGCGCGGCCCGCCAGGCCAGCTCACTGGTGGTCTCGCCGTCGGCGGCGATGTGGCGACGCTCGATTCCGGTGCGGCTGCGGATCCACTCGTCCGAGGTCTCGACCATCTGCTCGAGTTCGGCGTTGGTGACGATACGTTCCGGGAGGTAGCGCCCGGTGCCTGCTATGCGTGCGTACATGGCGTTTTCTGATTCTCGAGCATGCGACTGATGTGCACCGGCACGCCCTTGCGGGCGGCATCCAGCGCAACGCGTATCGCGTTGGCAAAGGCCGTGGCGTCAGCCGAACCGTGGCTCTTGACCACGATGCCGTTCAGGCCGACGAGACTGGCACCATTGTAGCGCCGTGGATCGAGACGGTGGCGCAGGGCCTTGAGTGCGGGCAGTGCGGCCAGGGCCTGCAGGCGCCGCAGGGGGCTGCAGGAGAACTCCTCGCGCAGCTGGCCGGAAATCATCCGCGCCAGGCCTTCCATGGTTTTCAGGGCGATATTGCCGGTGAAGCCATCGGTGACCACCACGTCGACCTCACCGCCGAAGATGTCGTTGCCCTCGATGAACCCGATGTAATTGAGGCCGGAGGCCGCGATCAGCCGCGCCGCCTCGCGCACCGTATCGTTGCCCTTGATGTCCTCTTCGCCGACGTTAAGCAGGCCGACCCGCGGGGCATCGAGCCCGCCGAGATCGGCGGCGACCACACTGCCCATGGCTGCGAACTGCAGCAGGTTGTCGGCGTCGCAGCTCACGTTGGCGCCAAGGTCCAGCATCCAGGTGTAGCCGCTGATGGTGGGCACCGGTGCCAGGATGGCGGGCCGGTCGACTCCGGGCAGGGTCTTCAGCACGAACTTCGCGGTGGCCATCAGCGCACCGGTATTCCCGGCACTTACGCAGGCCGCCGCCTCCCCGCGCTTGACCAGATCGATGGCCACGCGCAGCGATGAGTCCTTCTTGCGCCGCAGGGCTTCCCGCGGGGCCTCGTCCATCGCCACCACTTCGCTGGCGGGGGCATATCCGAGGCGCTCGCCGAAGCGCGCGCCGTGGCGTGCGCGCGCGGCCTCGAGCACGTCTTCGCGCCCGACCAGCAGCAGCCTGGCCTGCGCGTCACCCGCGAGGATTTCGACCGCAGCCGTGATGACGGCCTCCGGGCCGAGATCACCGCCCATGGCGTCCAGCGCGATCGTCAGGGCATCACTCATTCGCAGGCTCGCAAACAGACAGGCGCCCGGCCGGGGCACAGGCGCCTGTCAGACAGCGCTTCCGCGATGGCAGAAGCGCGCGAAGGACGGTGTTATTCCTGG
Source organism: Gammaproteobacteria bacterium (assembly GCA_007127715.1). Classification (GTDB taxonomy): domain Bacteria; phylum Pseudomonadota; class Gammaproteobacteria; order Steroidobacterales; family PWYM01; genus PWYM01. The sequence continues at coordinate 28,565 of SKYU01000145.1, forward strand.
TCGTCGCGGACGTCGATCACCTTGCGCCCGCGGTAGAAGCCGTCGGGGCTGATGTGGTGACGACGGTGCGTCTCGCCAGTGGTCGGCTCGATCGAGAGCGCCGGGTTCTTCAGCGCATCGTGCGAACGGCGCATGCCGCGCCTGGACGGGGTTTTCCTGTTCTGTTGAACGGCCATGTCAATCTCACTCCATCGGTTCATCGTGGGCCGCCGCCAGCAGGCGCCGTGCCGTTTCTTCGCAGTCCGCAGGCTCCGGGTGGACCGGCACCAGCGGCAGGCTCATCATCAGTTCGTCTTCGAGCAGGTCCAGCGGCCGGATCCGATCGCTGACGACCTCGTGCTCGAACTCGCCCGGGAGGTGCGGAATCAGCGCCTCATCGGTCACGAGTATCAGCCCGACCCGGCTGGACAGCGGCTGGCGGTAGCGCCCGAGGCAGCGCTGACAGATCAGCATCACGCCGCCCTCGACATGCCCCTCCACCCGCACGCGGCCCTCACCGCCACGGACAAAGGCAAGTCTCGCCTCGACCTCGCCCTCGACCGCTGCAAGGAGCTCGGAAAACCGCTGAAAGACCGCCACAGGCAGCCTGCCCTCGAATACCCGCCCGCGATCGGCAAGCTCGAATGCATCCTGCCAGGCGAGAAAGCCACGCGCCTCCCGCGAAAGCCCTGCTTGCCGAACCATAATCGATCTATGATAGGTTCCTGTAAATTCCTTGTCAAAAGAAATGGATAAGCATGTCGACAGCACCGCTCATCCTGGCCTCATCTTCGCGCCACCGGCGCGCCCTGCTCACACGTCTGGGCCTGGAGTTCGCCTGTGATGCGCCCGATATCGATGAGACCCCGCGCACCGGTGAGCCGCCTGCGGCGCTCGCCGAGCGGCTGGCGGTGGCCAAGGCAGGTACCGTCGCGGCGCGCCATCCCGGGGCGGTGGTGATCGGCTCGGACCAGGTGGCCGCGCTGGGTGAACAGGCGCTCGGCAAACCCGGCGATCCGGCACGCGCCCGCGAGCAGCTCGCCGCCTGCTCCGGCCGCGAGGTGCTGTTCCACACGGCCGTATGCCTGTCTCTGCCAGACGGGCAGACCGACCGGCACCGCGACGTCACCCGGGTCGTGTTCCGGGCCCTGTCGGCGGCGGAAATCGAGCGCTATGTGGACATCGAACAGCCGCTCGACAGCGCGGGCGCCTTTCGCTGCGAGGGCCTTGGCATCAGCCTGTTCGAGCGGATCGAGAACCACGATCCGACCGCACTGATCGGGCTGCCCCTGATCTGGCTGAGCGCGGCGCTGCGGCGCGCCGGACTGGCCGTGCCCTGACCCGCCCCCGGGACTCAAGATCGCCACACGCCGGCCGACAACCCGGGGAGTCTTCCTGTCCCGACCCCGGAGCCTCACATCCATGTCCCAAGATGCCTCCGCCGCGAGCCCGCAACTGCACGACACCAGCGAAGCTTTCCAGCTGGTCCAGGATCTGGCCAGCCAGCTGTCCACCGGAGAACTCCGGCTGCCCTCGCTGCCCGAGGTGGTGCTGCGGATCCGCAAGACCCTGCAGAATCCGGAGTTCGATGTCGAGGAACTCGCCCGCCACCTCGGCACCGAGCCCGTGCTCGCCGGCAGTGTCCTGAAGCTCGCCAACTCGGTGACCTACCGGCGCAATGCCGCCGAGACCGCCAGCCTGACAGCGGCCATCGCCCGCATCGGCGCCAGCATGGTCCGCAGTGCCAGCATGAACTTCGCCATGCAGCAGCTCCAGGCGGCGAAGCAGTTCCGTCATCTCGAACCGCTGCTGAAACCCGAGTGGCGCCGCAGCAAGCTGGTCGCGGGCCTGTGCCACAGCCTGGCCCGGCGCACCCGGCGAGCCAACCCTGATGAGCTGCTGATGATCGGGCTGGTGCACAACGTCGGGCGGATCTTCATCCTCAGCCATGCCGAGCACTATCCGATGACGTTTTCGAACCCGGCGGTGCTGGAGGATCTGATGGCCCATTGGCACCCGACCATCGGCGGGGCGATCGCCGACTCGTGGGGACTGCCCGCGGCCGGCATGCATGCCATCGCACAGCAGTGCACACCCGACGAGCAGCAGGATCACCGGCACCCGGTGACCGATATCCTGCAGATCGCTGTCGGCCTCGAACGCCTGCCCCCCGAGGAGCCGGAGGCCCTGGACGCGCTGGCCGCAACCCCGGGGCCGACCCGCCTGGGGCTGGACCCGGCGGCCCTCGACGAGGCCCGTCGCGATGGCGCCGAGTGGGTGGACTTGCTGTCCTGATCCGCCGACTCAGCGCCCCTCGCGCCGACCTGGCCCGCGCCGCGCCGGCCCGAGGCGTTCGAGGACCGTCGCCAGCGCCGGCGGCAGGGGCGCGCTCAACGCAACCGGCTCGCCACTGACGGGGTGGGTGAAGCTCAGGGCATGGGCGTGCAGGAACAGCCGTTTCAGGCCCAGCGCCGCCATCTCCTCGTTGAAGACCGCGTCCCCATAGCGCTCATCGCCGGCGAGCGGATGGCCCACGGCCTGCGCATGCACGCGTATCTGGTGGGTGCGCCCGGTGTGCGGGGTGACCTCGAGCAGGCTGGCCTGCCCGAAGTCCTCGACCAGCCGAAACCCTGTCTGCGCCGGCTTGCCGCTGTCCGCCACCACGACGTGGCGCTCGCCTCCGGCACGGTGGCGTACATCCAGGGGCAGGTCGACGGTATCGCGCCCGCGCTGCCAACGCCCCGCGACCAGCGCGAGGTAGCGTTTCTCGACCGTGTTGTCCCGGAACAGGGCATGCAACGCCTTGAGGAAGCCGCGCCGGCGTGCCACCAGCAGGCAGCCGCTGGTCTCCCGGTCCAGTCGATGCACCAGCTCCAGGCGCTCATCGTCGGGATACAGGGCGCGCAGCCCCTCGATGACCCCGAAGCTGACGCCGCTGCCGCCGTGCACCGCCAGCCCGGCGGGCTTGTCGAGCACGATGAGCTCCGGCGTCTGCTCGATGATCGCCGCGGCCAGCTGCTCACGCAGCGCCCGCGGCACCGCCGGCCCGCTCTCCGCCTGCCCGGCAGCGGCCTGCGGCGGGAGGCGGACACGATCGCCGGCGCGCAGCCGGTAATCCGGCTTGCGCCGACCGCTGTTGACGCGCACCTGCCCGGAACGAAGCAGCCGGTAGACCTGGCTGCGCGGCCAGCCCTTGAGCTCGCGCATCAACCAGTTGTCGATGCGCTGCCCGGCCGAGTCCTCGTCGATCACGTGGATGGCGGCCGCCGGGCGGGGCCGCTCAGCGCCCATCGGCGCCCCCCCGCCGGCCGGGGCGAGGCGACCGGCACCACGGCATCGGCAAGCAAATGATTCGCATGGTGATTTCCTGAGGGTTGTGGCGCAATGGCAACGGCGCACTTCCAATTGCCGCTGACATGACGCATTGTTATATTACGAGACGTGGCAAACACGGTGTGGCGATCACGCCGGTCTTTGCCGAACGGTTTCCTGCGCTGGCCGGTCAGTCCGGGCGGCGCGGAATTGAAGGTTGGATTTCCTTACACCTATTCCCGGGAGTTCCGCGGGGCATTGCGCCAGGCCGCCGTCAGATCGGCCTCCTGGCTTCCCCCGGGGACCCGGCCGGCGGTCGTGAACCGCCGGTCAACTGAGCGACTGGACAGGCCGAGTATCGCACATGCTGCTGGTTCTTCTCGCCATGCTGTCCCCTCCGGCTGCGGCGCCCGTGCGCCTGCGGCAGGTCGCGGCCACTCCCGTGGAACCCAACGAAGCAGGTTCCAATGAAAAGAATGCTGGTAAATGCAACTCAGCAGGAAGAGTTGCGCGTGGCCATGGTCGATGGCCAGAAACTCTACGACCTCGACATCGAGGTGCCTTCACGCGAGCAGAAAAAGGCCAACATCTACAAGGGCCGCATCACGCGCATTGAGCCCAGTCTCGAGGCGGCGTTCATCGACTACGGCGCCGAGCGACATGGCTTTCTGCCGCTGAAGGAGATCTCCCCCGAGTACTTCGTGCGCGAACCCGAAGACGGCGAGCGCGCACAGATCCGCGATGTCCTGCGTGAAGGTCAGGACATCGTCGTGCAGGTCGAGAAGGAAGAGCGCGGCAACAAGGGGGCGGCGCTGACCACCTACGTCAGCCTGGCCGGCCGATTCCTGGTGCTGATGCCCAACAATCCCAAAGCCGGGGGTGTCTCCCGGCGGATCACGGGCGAGGACCGCGACATCGTGCGCGAGTCCATGGCCCAGCTCGCCGTGCCAGAGGGCATGGGCGCCATCGTGCGCACCGCCGGCGTGGGACGCGGCGCCGAGGAGCTCCAGTGGGACCTCGACTACCTGCTCTCGGTCTGGGAGGCCATCAAGCAGGTGGTCGTTTCGCGTCCGTCGCCGTTTCTGATCTACCAGGAAAGCAAGGCGATCGTCCGCGCACTGCGCGACTACCTGACCAACGATGTCGGCGAGATCCTCATCGACGACCCGGCGGTCTACAACGAGGCGCGCGAGTTCATGGAACGGGTGATGCCGCACAACCTGCGGAAGCTCAAGTTCTACGACGACGAGACGGTACCGCTGTTCACCCGCTACCAGATCGAAAGCCAGATCGAATCGGCGTTCTCGCACACCGTCACCCTCCCCTCGGGTGGATCCATCGTGATCGACCACACCGAGGCACTGGTGTCGATCGACATCAACTCCGCGCGCGCCACCAAGGGCGGCGACATCGAGGCCACTGCGCTCAACACCAACCTGGAAGCCGCCGACGAGATCGCCCGGCAGCTGCGCCTGCGTGACATCGGTGGCCTGATCGTCATCGACTTCATCGACATGACGCCACAGAAGAACCAGCGCGACGTCGAGAACCGGTTGCGCGATGCGGTCAAGATGGACCGGGCGCGCATCCAGATCGGCCGGATCTCGCGCTTTGGTCTGCTGGAGATGTCTCGCCAGCGTCTGCGGCCCTCGCTGGACGAGTCGACGCATACCACCTGTCCGCGCTGCAACGGCTCGGGCTCGATCCGCGGCGTGGAATCCCTTGCGCTCGCCATCCTGCGCCTGATGGGTGAGGAGGCACGCAAGGACCGCAGCTCGAAGGTCATCGCGCAGTTGCCGGTGGACGTGGCCACCTACCTGCTCAACGAAAAGCGAGACTGGGTCAACAACATCGAGACCCGCAACGAAGTGCGGATCATCCTGGTGGCGAACCCGTCCCTCGAGACGCCGAACTACACCATCCGTCGCGTCCGCGACGACGAGGCCGAACTGCCGGAGAACACGGGTACCAGCTACCAGATGGTCGCCCCTCCGGCAGACCTCACCGAACGCTACCTGGCAAGCACCCAGGCACCACGCCTCGAGCAACCCGCCGTCTCCGGCCTGGTGCCAGACAGCCCGGCCCCGCCTCCGGCCCCGCCGAAACCCGAACCCGTCCCCGCGGCGCCACCATCACCGCGGGCTGCCGGCACACGCAGCGGCGGGTTCTGGGGCTGGCTGTCCGGTCTCTTTGGCGGCGGCGGCGACGCCGAAGGCGGCGAGTCGCGCGAGGACGCTTCCCGCCGCGACCGCCAGCGGCAGTCGCGGCGCGGCGAGGATCGCGACGGCGCTGGGGAGCGTGGCGCCCGCCGTGGCCAGCGACGCCGCGGCGATGGCGGCGACACCAGGAGCGGTGACGGGCGAAAGGATCGCCGCCGCAGCCGCGGTGCGGCCGAGGACAGCGGCGAGAGCCGCAGCGACTCACGCCGAGGCCGGAAAGGTACAGACAAGCCGCGCGAAGAAGCCCGCGATGACGACAGCAAGCGGAGTGACCGCGGTGAAGGCCGCAGCGGCGGACGACGGCGCGGGGGGCGGGATCGCGGCGAGCGCGAGGAGCGTGAAGCCCAGGTCAACGCGGAGGCCGAGCGCGCTGAGAACGCCGCAGCCGACGACACTACGCCAGACACCGCAGAGCAGGACGGAGGCGGTGAGCGCAGCGGCAGCAGCCGGCGCCGCGGACGTCGACGCCGTCGCGGCAGCCGTGGCACGGCCGGCAGCAGTGAGACCTCCGCCGAGGGTAACAACGGCGACGGCGCCGAGGCCGCGAAGCCTGCCGAGGCCGCAAAGCCTGCCGAGGCCGCAAAGCCTGCTGAGGCCGCAAAGCCTGCTGAAGCCACAAAGCCTGCTGAAGCCACAAAGCCTGCTGAGGCCGCAAAGCCTGCTGAAGCCGCAAAGCCTGCTGAAGCCGCAAAGCCTGCTGAAGCCGCAAAGCCTGCTGAA
>SKYU01000125.1 GCA_007127715.1 Gammaproteobacteria bacterium
AACATCTTCGCCGTGGCCACGGGGATCGAGGAGCACGACGGCTATGGCGTGGCCTTCATCGAGGCCACCCGCCGGATCAAGGCAGAGCTGCCGCATGCGCTGGTTTCCGGCGGGCTGTCGAACGTCTCGTTCTCGTTCCGCGGCAACGACGCCGTGCGCGAGGCGATGCACTCGGTGTTTCTCTACCACGCCATCGCCGCGGGCATGGACCTTGGTATCGTGAACGCCGGCCAGCTGGCCGTCTATGACGATATCCCCGCCGAGCTGCGCGAGGCGGTCGAGGATGTGATTCTCAACCGCCGCGGCGATGCCACCGAGCGGCTGCTGACCCTGGCCGACAAATACCGCGCCAGCGGCGGCGGCAGTGTCCGCAAGGCCGACCTGTCCTGGCGCACGCTGCCCGTGGTCAAGCGGCTGGAACATGCCCTGGTCCACGGCATAGACGAATACGTGGTCGAGGATACCGAGACGGCGCGCCTCGAGGCCGACGCCCCGCTGGAGGTGATCGAGGGGCCGTTGATGGACGGCATGAACGTGGTCGGTGACCTGTTCGGAGCCGGCAAGATGTTCCTGCCGCAGGTGGTGAAGTCCGCGCGGGTGATGAAAAAGGCCGTGGCGCATCTGATTCCCTACATCGAGGAAGCCCAGCAGGGCGAAGCCCGCAAGAAAGGCAAGATCGTGCTGGCGACCGTCAAGGGCGATGTGCACGACATCGGCAAGAACATCGTCGGTGTCGTGCTCCAGTGCAACGACTTCGACGTGGTCGATCTCGGCGTGATGGTGCCCTGCGAGAAGATTCTTCAGGTGGCGCGCGATGAGGGGGCCGACATCATCGGTCTGTCCGGGCTCATCACACCCTCGCTGGACGAGATGGTCAACGTCGCCCGCGAGATGACCCGCCAGGGCTTCGACATTCCGCTGCTGATCGGCGGGGCGACCACCTCACCCGCGCACACCAGCGTGAAGATCGATCCCGAGTACCCGCATGCGGTGGTGTACGTGAAGGACGCCTCCCGCGCGGTGGGCGTGGCGCAGTCGCTGGCCTCGGTGGAGAGCCGCGAGGCCTACACCCGCAAGGTCAAGGCCGAGTGCGCGCAGCGCCGCGCACGTCACGCGGGGCGGAAGTCCCAGGTGGCCGGCATGGCCCTGGCGCAGGCGCGCGAGCGGGCACTCGCACTCGACTGGGCCGGGTATGTCCCGCCCGCGCCAGCGCTTGACGGCGTGCGGGTGTTCGAGGACTACGACCTCGCCGAGCTGGTCGAGTACATCGACTGGATGCCGTTCTTCAACGCCTGGGAGTTCGCCGGGAAGTTTCCGGATATCCTCAGTGATCCTGTGGTGGGCGAGTCGGCCAGCAGTCTGTACCGCGATGCCCGGGAGATGCTCGAGCGGATCATCGAGGAACGCTGGTTCACGCCCAAGGGCGTGGTCGGGCTGTTTCCCGCGAACGCCCGCGGTGATGACGTCGTGGTGTACACCGACGAGACCCGCGCCGAGACGCGCATGGTGCTGCATCACCTGCGCCAGCAGAAGGACAAGCGCCGGGACGACGCCCAGCTCTGCCTGGCAGATTTCGTCGCCCCCGAGAGCAGTGGCGTGGCCGACTGGGTCGGTGCCTTCGCGGTGACCGCAGGCCACGAGCTTGCCGAGCGCGTGGAGGCCTTCAAGCAGGCGCACGACGACTACAACGCCATCCTGGTCGAGGCGCTGGCCGACCGGCTCGCCGAGGCCTTCGCCGAGTGCCTGCACGCGCGGGTCCGTCGCGAGTTCTGGGGGTATGCGGCGGATGAGACGCTGTCCAATGCGGAACTCATCCGCGAGGCCTACCGCGGTATCCGGCCGGCACCGGGCTATCCGGCCTGCCCGGACCACACGGAGAAAAGCCTGCTGTGGTCGCTGCTGGAGGTGGAGGAGCGGATCGGCATGCGGCTGACGGAGAGTCTCGCCATGTGGCCGGCGGCGTCGGTGTCCGGGTTCTACTTCTCGCACCCCGAGTCGCGCTATTTCGCACTGGGCAAGATCGGCCGTGACCAGGTCGAGGACTACGCCCGGCGCAAGGGCATGAGCGTGGAGGAGGTCGAGCGCTGGCTCGCGCCCGTGCTCGGCTATGGAGACACGGCGGCCGCGGCCGCCTGAGTCGCGCGACCCCTTCAATTCGCCCCGGCCAGCCTCTATCCTGACCGCCCCGAACCGGTCAGCACTGGAACAAGGAGCCGTCATGGGATTCGCCCTTTCGAACATGCAACTGAGCAGCACCGCTTTCCTGCACGGGGGGCGCATCCCCACCCGACACACCGGGGAGGGGGAGGATGTCTCCCCGCAGCTGCGCTGGCACGACGCGCCCGAAGGCACGCAGTCCTTTGCGGTCATCTGCCATGATCCCGATGCGCCTCTGGTCGCCTCGAACGGGACCTATGGTTACGTCCACTGGGTGCTCTACAACATCCCGGCCTCCGTCGACGAGCTGCCGGAGGACTGCCAGGCCTATACCTCCGGGACCAGCGATTTCGGGCGCCCGGGCTATGGCGGACCGATGCCGCCCAATGGTCACGGCATCCATCATTACTACTTCTGGGTGCTGGCCCTGAAGGAGGCCCCTGACCTGCCGGCGGGACTGACGATGTGGCAGCTGCTCGAGCAGATCGAGCCGATGATCATCGGCATGAACCGCCTGGTCGGCACCTATCAGCGGGACTGAGCCCGGTGGCTGCCCGTCCCCATGCCGCGCGGACTGCGCACACGGCCTGGTCCTGCGGCCCGGACACCCGGCTTGCGCCCGTGCTCGCCGCCCTGGCGGAGGCCCGTAGCGACGGCCAACCGCTGCCCGCCGACAGGCTCCCGACAGCGGTGCACACGGCGCTGTCGGCCTCGGGCCTTTGGAAGCTCTGGGTGCCGGAGTCGCTCGGCGGCCTGGAGCAGGATCTGCCGGCGTCGCTGGCGCTGTTCGAGCAGGCGGCGGCCGCGGACGGCAGCCTGGGGTTTGCGCTGGCCATCGGAACCGGCGGCGGCCTGTTCGCCGCCTGGCTGCCGGAGCCGGTCGCGCGGGAGCTGTTCACGCCACAGGCTGCGCTGATTGCCGGGTCCGGTGCGCCGACCGGAACGGCGCGACGGGTCGAGGGCGGAGTGGTGGTGGACGGCGAGTGGCGATACGCCTCGCTGGTGCACTCGGCCACCTGGATCACGGCCAGCGTCATGCTGGCGGACAGCAGCGAGGTGGTCGCCGTGGCGGTGCCCGTCGCCGAGGTGGAGATCCTCGATCGCTGGCGCGCCGACGCCCTGGCCGGGACCGACAGCCACGATATCCGCATGCGGGGCGTTTACGTCCCGGCTGCGCGGGTGTTCGATCTGGCGCAGCCTCCACGTGAGCGGGGGCCATTGTACCGTTTCGACTTCATGGCCCTGGCGGCGGCCGCGTTCGCGTCGGTGGCTGTCGGCATCGCGCGCGGTGCGGTCGAACTCGCGCATGCGCGGCTGGCGGCCCGGCCGAGCGTCGAGGGCGATGTCGCCGCGCGGCTGGCGCGGGCCACC
>SKYU01000011.1 GCA_007127715.1 Gammaproteobacteria bacterium
GGTGCTGATCTCCGAGAACATGGTGGGTCACAAGCTCGGCGAGTTTGCCGTGACTCGTGCGTTCAAGGGTCACTCCGGCGATCGCAAGTCGAAGTAAGGCGAGGTAACAGTCATGCAGGTCAGTGCAACGCTGCGCTACGCGCGAATCTCGCCGCAGAAGTGCCGTCTGGTCGCCGACCAGATTCGCGGCAAGGATGTCGGCGCCGCGCTGCAGATCCTGAGCTTCAGCCCGAAAAAGGCCGCAGGGATCGTGCGCAAGGTGCTGGAGTCGGCCATTGCCAACGCCGAGCACAACAAGGGCGCGGATATCGACGAGCTCAAGGTGTCCATGGTGCAGGTCAACGAGGCGCCCACCTACAAGCGGTTCCGTGCCCGTGCCAAGGGTCGCGGCGCGCGGATCCTCAAGCGCAACAGCCACATCACCATCGAAGTGGCCGGTCCGCAGGAATAGAGAGAAGACTATGGGTCAGAAAGTACATCCTACGGGTATCCGGCTCGGCATCACCAAGGACTGGGTGTCCAAGTGGTACGCCGACAGTGGCGAATATGCGGACTACGTGCACGCCGACTTCGAGGTGCGGGAATTCCTGAAGAAGCGCCTGAAGGACGCTTCCGTCAGCCGTATCCTGATCGAGCGGCCAGCCAAGAAGGCGCAGATCACGATCCACACGGCCCGTCCCGGGATCGTCATCGGCAAGAAGGGCGAGGACATCGAGAAGCTGCGCGGCGAAGTCGCGGGGCTCCTGAAGCTTCCGGTCGGTGACGTGCGCATCAACATCACCGAAATCCGCAAGCCGGAGATGGATGCGCAGCTCGTCGCCGAGGGGATCGCTCAGCAGCTGGAGCGCCGCGTCATGTTCCGTCGCGCCATGAAGCGTGCCGTCACCAACACCATGCGGATTGGCGCCCAGGGCGTGAAGATCCGGGTGTCGGGTCGTCTGAACGGTGCGGAGATCGCGCGGTCGGAGTGGTATCGGGAAGGTCGTGTGCCACTGCACACCCTGCGCGCCGATATCGACTACGGGTTCGCCGAGGCGCGCACGACGTATGGCGTGATCGGCGTCAAGTGCTGGATTTTCAAGGGTGAGGTCTACGACACCGCCGACGCCGCAGGCGACGGTGCCGAGCCCGCTACCCGCTGAGGTTTTCGAGTCATGTTGCAGCCAAAGAGAACGAAGTTCCGCAAGCAGCACAAGGGTCGCAACCGCGGCCTGGCTCAGCGCGGAAACGAAGTGTCGTTCGGCGAGTTCGGCCTCAAGTGTGTCGGCCGTGGTCGGCTGACCGCGCGCCAGATCGAGGCGGCCCGTCGGGCGATGACCCGCCACGTGAAACGAGGTGGCAAGATCTGGATCCGGGTGTTTCCCGACAAGCCGATCACCAAGAAGCCGCTGGAAGTGCGCCAGGGCAAGGGCAAGGGCAACGTCGAGTACTGGGTGGCGCTCGTGCAGCCCGGCACGGTGCTCTACGAGATGGAGGGCGTGCAGGAAGACGTCGCACGCGAAGCGTTTCGCCTGGCGGCCGCCAAGCTGCCTGTGGCTACCACGTTTGTCACCCGGCAGGTGATGTGATGAGTACGACCAGTGAGTTGCGGGGCAAGAGCGCCGCGGAGCTGAACGAGGAGCTGCTGAAGCTCCGTCGCGAACAGTTCAATCTGCGCATGCAGCGGGCGACCGGCCAGATGGCCCGGCCCGACCAGTTCACCAAGGTCCGTCGCAACATTGCGCGGATCAAGACCATCCTGCGTGAGCAGGAAGTCGCTGCTACACGGAGTGAAGGCTGATGAGCGCAGAAGCGGTCAAGACCGGCGAAGAGAGCGGCAAGCGCAAGCGCACGCTCACAGGCCGCGTTACCAGCGCGAAGATGCAGAAGAGCGTGGCGGTCGCGGTTGAGCGCCTCGAGCGCCACCCGGTGTACGGCAAGTTCGTGCGCCGTACCACGAAGCTGCTCGCGCACGACGAAAACAACGAGTGTCGTGAAGGCGACAGGGTGACCATCGCCGAAACCCGGCCGCTGTCGAAGCGCAAGGCCTGGCAGGTGGTCGGCATCGTAGAGCGGGCGCCAGAGCGCTGATTCGCCGGAGAACTGAGCAATGATCCAGATGCAGAGCGTACTCGATGCGGCCGACAACAGCGGCGCCCGCCGGGTGATGTGCATCAAGGTGCTGGGCGGCTCGAAGCGCCGTTACGCCAACATCGGCGACGTCATCAAGGTGAGCGTCAAGGACGCCATCCCGCGTGGCAAGGTGAAGAAGGGCGAGGTGTACAACGCCGTGGTGGTCCGTACCCGCAAGGGCGTACGTCGGCCGGACGGTTCTCTGATCCGCTTCGACGGCAACGCGGCAGTGCTGCTGAACAACAAGCTCGAGCCCATCGGCACCCGCATCTTCGGGCCGGTGACCCGCGAGCTGCGTACCGGCAGTTTCATGAAGATCATTTCCCTGGCGCCGGAAGTGCTGTAAGGCACGGCGTCGAGGTCGAGGTAGAGCGGGATGAACAAGATCAAGAAGGGCGATGAAGTGGTCGTCGTCGCCGGCAAGGACAAGGGGCGCCGCGGCACCGTGTTGCGTGTGCTCGCTGAGGAGCGGCTGGTGGTCGAGGGCGTCAACGTGGCGCGAAAGCACGTTCGTCCCAACCCGCAGCAGGGGATCCAGGGCGGTATCGTCGACAAGGAGATGCCTCTCCACCGGTCGAACGTCATGCTCTGGAATCCGGTCGCACAGAAGGGTGACCGCATCGGTATCAAGACCCTGGAAGACGGGCGCCGTGTGCGGTTTTTCAAGTCGAACAACGAGGTGGTGGACGTTTGAGTCCACGATAGGTCCAGCCATGGCCAGACTGCAGCAGTACTACCGCGACACCGTGATGCCCCAGCTGATGGAGAAGCTGGACATCAAGAACCCCATGCAGGTGCCGCGCATCACCAAGGTCACGATCAACATGGGCGTGGGCGAGGCCGTGGGTGACCGCAAGGTCATGGATCACGCGATGTCCGACCTTGCCAAGATTGCCGGCCAGAAGCCGGTCATCTGCCCCGCGCGCAAGTCCGTTGCCGGGTTCAAGATCCGTGACGGCATGCCGGTGGGTTGCAAGGTGACCCTGCGCCGCAGTCGGATGTATGAATTCCTGGATCGCCTGATCGCCGTGGCACTGCCGCGCGTCCGTGACTTCCGCGGCATGAGCGCGAAGTCCTTCGATGGGCGCGGCAACTACAACATGGGTGTCCGGGAGCAGATCATCTTCCCGGAAATCGATTACGACCAGATCGACCAGATTCGTGGCATGGACATCACCATCACGACCACGGCGAAGAACGATCAGGAAGGCCGGGCCCTGCTGGAAGCCTTCAGCTTCCCGTTCCGTGCCTGAAGCCAGCGCGAAAAGACAGAGGTAACCAATGGCCAAGAAGTCCATGCTCGCCCGCGAGGTGAAGCGGCAGAAAACCGCAGCCCGGTACGCGGCCCGTCGCCAGGAACTCAAGGCGCTGATCAAGAATCCGGCAACGCCTGACGAGGAGCGCTTGATCGCTATCGCCAGCCTGCAGGCGCTGCCGCGTGACGCGAGCCCCACCCGCCAGCGAAACCGCTGTTCGATCACGGGGCGCCCCAAGGGCTATTACCGCAAGTTCGGCCTGGGCCGGAACAAGCTGCGCGAGACCACGATGCGCGGCGAGATCCCGGGCCTGTCGAAGGCGAGCTGGTGACCGCGCGCCCCGGCGCCGGCACGACAACCAGGAAACGACCATGAGCATGACCGATCCCATCGCCGATCTGCTGACCCGCCTTCGCAATGGCCAGAAGGCCCGCAAGGTCAGCGTGTCCGTGCCAGGCTCCCGCATCAAGCGTGCGGTGTTGCAGGTGCTGAAGGACGAGGGCTACATAGAGGATTTCAGTGAGGCCGAGGAGGACGGAAAGCCCGTCCTGACCGTGGCGCTGAAGTACCACAACGGCCAACCCGTGATCGCGACGCTGCAGCGCGTCAGCCGTCCGGGGCTGCGCGTCTACCGGCCCATGGACGATCTGCCGAAGGTCCTGGGTGGCCTCGGGGTTGCCGTGGTCTCCACCTCGGAAGGGGTGATGAGCGATCGCGAGGCCCGGCGTCGCGGTCAGGGTGGCGAGGTCATCTGCACGGTGTCCTGACGGGCGTGGATGCGCCCGGGCACTGTCTGTCCGTCTTGATAGAGAAACGAACATGTCCAGAGTAGCCAAGAAGCCGCTGAGTCTGCCGAAGGGGGTCGAGTTGACCCTCGACAGCGGCACCGTCACGGTCAAGGGTCCCAAAGGCAGCCTGTCGATGGCGCTCCATCCGGAGGTCGAGCTCAAGAGCGAGGAGGGCATCTGGCAGGTGTCCAACCGAAGCGCCCGCCCGGCCAACGTGGCGATCGCCGGGACCGTCCGGGCCCTGCTGGGCAACATGGTCACCGGGGTGTCCGAAGGTTTTCAGCGCAAGCTGGAGCTCGTCGGGGTCGGTTATCGTGCGCAGGCCCAGGGCAGTACCCTGAACCTCACGCTCGGCTTCTCCCATCCGGTGGCCTATCCGGTGCCCGAGGGCATCACCATCGAGACGCCCAGCCAGACTGAAGTCCTCGTCAAGGGTATCGACAAGCAGCGCGTCGGACAGGTGGCCGCTGAGATCCGGGCCTACCGCCCGCCCGAGCCGTACAAGGGCAAGGGCGTGCGTTACTCCGACGAGCGTGTAGTGATGAAGGAGGCGAAGAAGAAGTAAGGGCCAGGCCCTTGCCGCTTCCGCCAGGACACGAACAGGTAGCGTTCCATGAACAAGAAAGACAGCCGTCTGCGCCGCGCGCGCCGGACCCGGGTCAAGATCCGCTCTCTCGGCGTGCCCCGGCTCACGGTCCACCGCACGCCGCGACACATGTATGCGCAGGTGATCGACGAGGCCACCGGACGGGTGGTGGCGTCGGCGTCGACGCTGCAGACCAGCGTGCGCGAGGGTCTCGAAGGGACCGGCAACGCCGCCGCGGCCGGAGCGGTTGGGCGCGCCGTTGCGGCGCAGGCGATCGCCGCCGGCATCGAACAGGTGGCCTTCGATCGCTCCGGGTTCCGCTACCACGGCCGGATCAAGGCCCTGGCCGACGCCGCGCGTGAGGCCGGCCTCAAGTTCTGAGCCTGAAATTCCAGGGAAATCAAGATTATGGCACGAGTCGAAAGATCCGCCGCGGGTGGCAGCAATGATGACATGCTCGAGAAGCTTGTCGCCGTCAACCGCGTCGCCAAGGTGGTCAAGGGTGGCCGCCAGTTCGGGTTCACCGCGCTGACCGTGGTCGGCGACGGTCAGGGGCGCGTGGGCTTCGGCTACGGCAAGGCGCGCGAGGTGCCCATCGCCATCCAGAAGGCGATGCAGGCGGCCCGCAAGAGCCTGATCAACGTCCAGCTGCGCGACGATACGCTGCAGTACGAACTCAACGGCCGCCACGGTGCGACCCGCGTGTTCATGCAGCCCGCCTCGGACGGTACCGGCATCATCGCCGGTGGTGCCATGCGCGCCGTGTTCGAGTGCGCCGGCGTGCGTAACGTCCTGGCCAAGAGCTATGGCTCGCGCAACCCGATCAACGTCGTCCGCGCCACCATCAAGGCGCTCGGCAGCATGACCTCCCCGCGCCAGATTGCCGCCAAGCGTGGCAAGAGCGTGGAAGAGATCCTGGGGTAAACGATCATGGCTAAGGCAAATGCAACGGGGCAGGTTCGCCTCACGCTGGTCAAGAGCAGGTACGGCCGACTGAAGAACCATCAGTCCTGCCTGATGGGTCTTGGTCTGCGCCGCATCAATCAGACGGTCACGGTCGCTGACACCCCCGAGAACCGGGGCATGATCAACACCGTGTCCTATCTCCTGAAGGTGGAGGAGCTCGCATGAAGCTCAACGATATCAAGCCCGCCGAGGGCGCCAGGAAGGCGCCAAAGCGGCTGGGACGCGGACATTCCGCAGGCCAGGGCAAAACCTCGGGCCGCGGCGTCAAGGGCCAGCACGCGCGTGCCGGAGGCTACCGGAAGGTCGGCTTCGAGGGTGGTCAGATGCCGCTGCAGCGGCGGCTGCCGAAGATCGGCTTCACCTCACCCACCCGCGACCTTCAGGCCGAGGTCCGGCTGCACGAGCTGCTGGTGCCGGGAGTCGACACGGTCGATCTGGCTGCACTGAAGAAAGCCCATGTCGTCCCGGCCAAAGCCACCAAGGTGAAGATCATCGCCTCCGGCAAGATCGATCGCGCCGTCACCGTCAAGGGCATCAAGGTGACCCCGGGTGCGCGCGCGGCGATCGAGGCTGCGGGCGGTTCGGTGCAGGAGGCCTGAGCCGGGCGGTCGTCCGGCAGGGCTGAGTGAGGCAGACAGGCGTGGCCAAGAGCACAGGCATGGCGAACCCGGCGGCGATGCTGGGCGAGGCGGGCAAGCTGACGGAACTCCGTCAGCGGCTGCTGTTCCTCATTGGCGCCCTGATCGTGTATCGCATCGGCACGTTCATCCCGGTTCCCGGGGTGGATCCGATCGCCATGCAGCAGCTGTTTGCCGAGCAGGAAGGCACCATCCTGGCGATGTTCAACATGTTCTCGGGCGGGGCGCTCGAGCGGCTGTCGATCTTCGCGCTGGGCATCATGCCCTATATTTCGGCCTCCATCATCATCCAGATGGCCAGCCATATCCTGCCGAGCCTCATCGCGCTGCGAAAGGAAGGCGAGTCCGGCCGCCGCAAGATCATGCAGTACACACGCTACGGTACGGTCCTGCTGGCCAGCTTCCAGTCGGTGGCCGCCGCCGTGGCACTCCAGAACCAGGGCGTGACAGTGCTTTCGGGTCCGGGGTTCATTTTTACCGCCGCCGTGACGCTGACCACGGGCACGGTGTTCCTGATGTGGCTGGGCGAGCAGATCACCGAGCGCGGCATCGGCAATGGCATCTCGATCATCATCCTCGCCGGCATCATCGCCGGCTTGCCAGCGGCCATTGGCGGTACGCTTGAACTGGTCAACACGGGCGAGATGGCCGCGGCCTTTGCGCTCATCCTGATCGTGCTGGTGCTTGCGGTCCTCGGGTTCGTCGTGTTCATCGAGCGCGGCCAGCGCCGGATCGCCGTCAATTACGCCAAGCGCCAGCAGGGCCGCCGCGTCTACGCAGGCCAGACCAGCCACCTGCCGTTCAAGATCAACATGGCTGGTGTGATTCCGCCGATCTTCGCCTCCAGCATCATCCTGTTCCCGGGCACGATTGCCACGTGGTTCGGTACCGCCGAAGGCATGGGGTGGCTCCAGGCAGCGGGCGCGACGCTTCAGCCAGGCCAGCCGATCTACATCCTGCTGTACGCCAGCATGATCATCTTCTTCTGCTTTTTCTATACTGCGCTGGTATTCAACGCCCGCGAGACGGCGGATAATCTGAAACGCTCGGGCGCGTTCATTCCCGGCATCCGCCCCGGCCAGCAGACGGCCGATTACATCGACAAGGTCCTGACGCGGCTGACGATGTGGGGCGCGATCTACATCACCGCGGTGTGTCTGCTTCCCGAGTTCATGATCCTCGAGTTCAACGTCCCGTTCTACTTCGGGGGCACCTCGCTGCTGATCATCGTGATCGTGACCATGGACTTCATGTCCCAGCTGCAGGCGCACATGATGTCGCACCAGTACGACGGCCTGATGAAGAAGGCCAACCTGCGCGGCTACGGCCGGTCGGGTCAGCCCCGCTGACCCCAGCTCCGCCGCGCGGATCTACCGTTTTACACTTGAGGATGGAGCCATGAAGGTACGGGCATCGGTCAAGCGGATCTGCCGCAACTGCAAGATCATCCGGCGCAATGGCGTGGTGCGGGTGATCTGCACGGACGCTCGGCACAAGCAGCGCCAGGGATGAGGCTTGGCGCGCGCCTCTCGTATTTGCCCTGTGATCGGGGTATGATGGTCGGCTTGGTCTTGATGGCCGTCCGGCTTGCCGACCGGGGGGCGGCCCCGGCCAGGCCCGCACGTTTGGCCGCTGGTGCTGGCGGGGTGTCCTGTCAGGTCGGCGGTTTGCGCACAAGCGCTTGGTTTTATTAGTAAAGACTTCTCAATAAAGAGTTCAGGGAAAAAGCGTTATGGCCCGCATTGCTGGGATCAACCTGCCACTGCAGAAACATATCGTGATCGCGCTGACGCACATTTATGGCGTCGGGCGTACTCGCGCCAGCCAGGTCTGCGACAAGGCCGGTGTGGAGCCGTCGGCCAAGGTCAAGGACCTGACCGAGCCGGAAATTTCCCGGCTGCGCGATGAAGTCGGCCGTTTCGCTGTCGAGGGTGACCTGCGGCGGGAGGTGTCGATGAACATCAAGCGGCTCATGGATCTGGGCTGCTTCCGCGGCATACGCCACCGGCGCGGCTTGCCGGTGCGCGGTCAGCGCACCCGCACGAACGCCCGTACCCGGAAGGGGCCGCGCAGGCCGGTGCGCAGGTAAGCACCGCGGCGAGCGCCGGTTTCCAACAACCGTAGAACACATTCAGGACAACAGACGATGGCCCAGCCAGCAACCCGGAGCAAGAAGCGCGTCAAGAAGCAGGTGCTCGATGCAATCGCGCACATTCAGGCGTCCTTCAACAACACCATCATCACCATTACCGACCGGCAGGGGAACACCCTGAGCTGGGCGACCTCCGGTGGCTGCGGTTTTCGCGGTTCGCGCAAGAGCACGCCCTTTGCCGCCCAGGTGGCAGCCGAAAAGGCGGGTACCGCGGCGCTGGATTACGGCGTGAAAAACATCGAAGTCCGGGTCAAGGGGCCCGGCCCCGGGCGTGAGTCTGCGGTGCGTGCCCTGAACGCTGTCGGGTTCAAGGTCACCCAGATCGAGGATGTGACCCCCATCCCGCACAACGGCTGCCGCCCCCCCAAGAAGCGCAGGGTTTGACGACATGGCACGGTATATCGGTCCCACTTGCAAGCTGGCCCGTCGCGAAGGCACGGATCTTTTCCTGAAGAGCGGCGTTCGCCCGCTCGAGTCGAAGTGCAAGCTCGAGACGCCGCCGGGCGGTGCCGGGCAGCGGCGCGCACGCCTGTCCGACTACGGCCTGCAGCTGCGTGAAAAGCAGAAGTTGCGGCGCATGTACGGTGTGCTGGAGCGTCAGTTCCGTCTGTACTACAAGCGGGCCGCACAGAAAAAGGGCTCCACGGGTCAGAACCTGCTGCAGATCCTCGAGAGCCGGCTGGACAACATGGTCTACCGGATGGGCTTTGCGGCCACCCGCGCCGAGGCACGGCAGCTGGTCTCCCACAAGGCGATCAGCGTCAACGGGGTCGTGGTCAACATTCCCTCCTACCAGGTGGCAGCCGGTGACGCCATCACCGTGCGCGAGAAGGCGCAGAAGCAGATGCGCATCAAGTCCGCGCTCGAGATCGCCGCCCAGGTGGGTCTGCCCGAATGGGTGCAGGTCGATCAGGAGAAGATGCAGGGCGTGGTGAAGGCGCTGCCGGAGCGCGACGAGATCCTGCCGGACATCAACGAGAACCTCGTTGTCGAGCTTTATTCCAAGTAATCACGGGCGAAGGTGATCCCCATGTACCAATCCGTCTCGGAATTCCTGAAGCCGCGCGTGGTTCGCGTTCAGGCCCAGGGCGAGCGCCGCGCGCGCGTCACCATCGAACCGTTCGAGCGCGGCTTCGGGCACACGCTGGGCAACGCCTTGCGGCGTATCCTGCTGTCATCGATGCCGGGAGCCGCGATTGTCGAAGCCGAGATCGAGGGCGTGCTCCACGAGTACACCAGCATCGAGGGTGTCCAGGAGGACGTGGTCGACGTCCTGCTTAACCTCAAGCAGGTGGCCCTTCGCATGCACGGTCGCGACGAGGCCGAGCTGATGCTGGCCAAAAAGGGTCCCGGCCCGGTCACCGCCGGCGACATCCAGGTCGACCATGACATCGAGGTGGTAAACCCCGATCTGGTGCTGGCCAACCTCACCCAGGCCGGCGAACTCAAGATGCAGCTGAAGGTCGTGCGCGGCCGTGGCTACCGGCCTGCCTCGCAGCAGGCGGTTTTCGAAGAACAGACCCGCCCGATCGGTCGTCTGCAGCTCGATGCATCGTTCAGCCCGATCCGTCGTGTGAGCTATACGGTCGAGGCGGCGCGTGTCGAACAGCGAACCGACCTGGACAAGCTGATCATCGACATCGAGACCAATGGGACCATCGATCCTGAAGAGGCCATCCGCCGTGCCGGCGGCATCCTCAAGGACCAGCTCTCGGTGTTCGTCGACCTGCAGGGGCAGGATGAAGGCGCCGGTGCCGGCTTGGACACCTCCGTCGATCCGATGCTGCTGCGCCCGGTCGACGAGCTTGAACTTACCGTGCGTTCGGCGAACTGCCTGAAGGCCGAGAACATCAACTACATTGGTGACCTGGTGCAGCGTACCGAGGTGGAGCTTCTCCGCACGCCGAACCTCGGCAAGAAGTCGCTGACCGAAATCAAGGAAGTGCTCGAGAGTCACGGCCTGGCCCTGGGCATGCGCCTGGAGAACTGGCCGCCGGCGAGCCTGCGCACCGCCGACACCTCGTCGGTCTGAATCTGCTTGGGAGTGTCACGTCATGCATCACCGTAAGGCCGGCCGCGCGCTCGGTCGTACCAGCGCCCACCGCCGCGCCATGTACCGCAACATGGCCGCGTCGCTGGTCGAGCACGAAACCATTCGCACCACGCTGCCCAAGGCCAAGGAGCTGCGTCGCGTGATCGAGCCCCTCATCACCCTGGCCAAGGAAGACGGGGTTTCCCGCCGCCGAATGGCATTCGATCGCCTTCGCAACCGTAACGCGGTGGGCAAGCTTTTCAACGAGCTTGGCCCGCGCTACAAGGATCGCCCGGGCGGTTACCTGCGTATCCTGAAGATGGGCTTCCGTGCGGGCGATGCCGCGCCCATGGCCCTCGTGCAGCTGGTGGATCAGCCGGAGCGCCCGGCAGCGGCCGAGGGCAGCGAGGAGGCCTGAGGTTTTCGGGCTGAAGACGACCGACGGTCAGTCCGCCGGAACGTCACGACACGCATGACGCCGGGCCTAGTGCCCGGCGTCGTCGTTTCAACGGGCGATTCGGGCAGCGTACCGCCTGCATTCAGGCTGTTAGCGCCGCCCACGCACGGAGACTTCACTGCGAATAGCCGCTCGCCAATGACAACGCGATCCGAATATGGCTAGACTGATAGCCATGACCTTCCACAGAATCACTTTTGTGGCTCTCTTGTTGGCCCTGGCCGGATGCGCAGGCAACCCGCGGCCGATCGTCGACATGCGTGGTGTCGATGCGGAGGCCTACGCCGCCGATCTCGCCGAGTGCGAGGAGCTCTCGCGCGAGGTCAATGTTGCAGGGGGCACCGCCCGCGGTGCCGCGGCCGGTGCTGCCGTCGGAGGTGCGGTCGGCGCGGTGCGCCGGGATGGCCGTGTGGCCGAAGGCGCCGGTGTCGGCGCCATCTACGGCGGCGCAAGTTCCGCGAGCGCCAACGAGCGCGAACGCCAGCGTGTGGTCAGGAACTGCCTGCGCGCCCGCGGCTATACCGTCCTCAACTGAGCTTGATACCCTTCATGTTCCATGATCGCCAGGGAGGCCGCTGCCATGTCCGTGCAGAAGCTTGATGACGCAGAAATCGCCCGCAGGCTCGAAACACTCGAAGGCTGGAGTCTCAAGGATGGCAAACTCCATCGCAGCTTCCGCTTCGAGAACTTCATTTCTGCCTTCGGCTTCATGACGCAGGCGGCGCTGGTGGCAGAGGTTATGAATCACCACCCGGAGTGGTTCAATGTCTATAACACCGTGCGCGTGGATCTCACCACCCACGACGCCGGTGGGATCAGTGATCTCGATTTCCAGCTGGCGGAGCGCATGAACAGCCTGCGAGGCGGCTGACCTCCGTCGCGCCACGTCACTGCGTGATCCTGGCCCAGCGCCTCACGCACCGTGATCTCTCGACCCTGCGCGACAGCCAGGCGCGCAGGTCCTCGGCCAGGGCGGTGGCCTGCAAGGCGCCAGGTTGCAGAAACCGCCAGAGCGACGCTTCGAGATCCGTGCTTTGCCTGCGAGCCACGGCCACAGCCTGCTCGAGCGCCTGATGATCGTTCCAGTGAAAGTAGGCTGACAGTCGGTCCTTGACGCAGTCGACCGGCGAACGCAATCTGAGTACTCCCGTCGAGGTCTTTCGCTCCGAGTGGGATCGCACGGGCTCGTTGCCTACCGCCAGAGGACCACTGGGAAACTCGATCACGTACTCGGAGTCCGGGTGCCAGAAGTGACGTCCCTGCTCCCGGAAACCGTGTTTCGTCAATTCCGCTCGCAGGGCTCGCCTTGGAACCGTGCCTTGCTCGATGAAATCGAGGTCTCTCGACAGATACTCTCCATCCGTCCAGATCGCTACGCAGGCACCACCTGTGAGCGTCACCTTGATGCCGGCCGCATCAAGCAGCTGACAGACGAACGCCGCCAGCTCTTCCTGCGACATCCGGCCGATGGGCTTCACAGTGGCTTGCCGCGGCGGCGTGGCCGTCTTTGCCCCCCCCTGCAGGCGCGCATTCAGTTCGGGCGGATAGAAGTCGAGCAATCGATCGAGGAGAGCCTGCAACTCCGCGAGCAACGGCCATCGCGGATTGAACTCGTAGAGCCGCGTCCGACCTTCCTGACGGGACACCAGTATTCCACCGGCCTCCAGGTTGTCGAGCTGGAGCTGGATGTTTCTAAGGTTCGTTTCAAAGAAACGAGCCATTTCCCGGGCATACCCTGTCCCGTTGGCGTGCAGGTAGACCAGCGCACGCTCCTTGTTGATGGTGCCGAAGAGTGCTTCGAGCATTGACTAGAAA
>SKYU01000201.1 GCA_007127715.1 Gammaproteobacteria bacterium
CCCCGAAGGGCCCTTGCACGAACTGGCGGAGAGGGTGGGATTCGAACCCACGATACGGGGTTACCGTATACTTGAATTCCAATCAAGCGCCTTCGACCACTCGGCCACCTCTCCTGGAAGGCCGGGAAGCTTACCCTTCTCGCGCCGACCTGGCAATTTGTACGGTGCCCCCGCGGGTGCCCGCAGGCGGTTCAGCGTTCGATCAGAGGACGGTCGAAAAAGTCCGGCGGGCTCTCCAGACAGGGGCCGCGGCGGCTAATCCGGCGGGGCGCCTCGACCGGTTGCTCAGGAATGCGCAGTGCGCGGGAATGCTCCGGCGGCGTCAGCCCTTCGGGCACCTGGAGCGGGGCGATGCTTGGCGCGCCCGCGTAGCGCTCGGGGCGCTCGCAGGGCACACCGGCGCAGGCCGCAAGCGTAACGGCGGCGACGGCGATCATGCTGCCGCGGGCGATGAGGGTGCGTAGACGATTCATGGCAAGGTCACTCCGGCGTCTCTCAACGCCTGTTCCACGACGGGTTGCGCGGCCTCTGACAGCCGGGTCAGCGGCAGGCGGATGCCCTCTCCGATCAGCCCCATGCGCTCCAGCGCCCACTTCACGGGAATCGGGTTGGCCTCGACGAACAGCGCCTGGTGTAGGCCGGCGAGCGGCGCGTCGAGCTTGGCGGCCTCTTCGGCCTCCCCCGCCAGTGCGGCCAGGCACATGCGCTGCATCAGCGCCGGTGCCACGTTGGCGGTGACGGAGACCACCCCGTTGCCCCCGGCCAGGATGAATTCACGCGTGGTGGCGTCATCCCCGCTGTAGAGACCGAAGTCCTCGCCGCAGAGTTCCCGCAGGCGCGCGACCCGGGACACCTCGCCTGCGGCTTCCTTGAGGCCCGTGATGTGCGGGTGCCCCGCCAGCCGTGCGACCGTCTCGGCCTGCATGTCCACCGCCGTGCGGCCGGGCACGTTGTAGAGCATCACCGGGCGCTGCAGGGCGTCGGCGATGGTGCTGAAGTGCCGGAACAGGCCTTCCTGGGTCGGCTTGTTGTAGTACGGCGTCACCAGGAGAAACCCGGCCACGCCCAGCGAGCTGACAGCCATGGACAGGTCCAGGGTCTGCGCGGTCGAGTTGGAACCCGTGCCCGCGATCACCGGGATGCGGCCGTCGGCAAGCTCAACCGAGCGGGCGATCAGTGCGATATGTTCGTCCCGCCGCAGCGTGGCCGACTCGCCGGTGGTGCCGGCGATCACCAGCCCGGCGGTGCCGGCTTCAACGTGAAACTCGATCAGCCCGGCGAGCGCACGCTCATCGACGCCGCCATCGGCCTGCATGGGGGTCACCAGTGCGACGAGACTTCCTTGGAGCATGGCTGGGGGTATCCGGGCAGGCAGGGTCAGCCGCGCATACTAGCCATGCACGGAAGCCCCACGCAAGCCGCCTTGCGCGCCGCCGGGATAGGGGTACACTTCGCAGCAGTCCAATGAGCGCTCTCTCCCAGGAAACCCCCAGACCGAGGCCCGCCATGGAGCAGCTGCTGGTGCTGTCCGCCGTAGGCTCGGACAGAAAAGGCGTCGTCCGCGATCTGACGCGGATCGTCCTCGATTGCGGGGGCAACATCCTCGAGAGCCGCATGACAGCCCTGGCGGCCGAGTTTGCCGTCCTGATGCTGATCTCCGGCAAGTGGCACACGCTGACCCGCCTGGAGAAGGAACTCGACCGGCTGGCCGAGACCAGCGGCCTGGAAATCCAGCTCAAACGCACTGAGGCGCGTGGCCAGCGCGACAATCTGCTGCCCTATGCCGTTGATGTCGTGTGCCTGGACCAGCCCGGCATCGTGCACAACCTCGCGGGGTTTTTTGCCGCCCGCGACATCGAGATCGCGGAGCTCAATACGCGGAGCTACGCCGCGGCGCATACCGGCGCGCCCATGTTTTCCGTGCAGATGACCGTCAATCTGCCCGCTACGGTGCACATCTCGGCCCTGCGCGAGGAGTTCATGGATTTCTGCGACCAGCTCAACCTCGATGCGATCATGGAGCCGGTCAAGGGCTGAACCGGCCGGCCATGTCAACAGGGAGATCATGGATATGAGCCAGCTTGAGGTCGGAAAGACCGCCCCCGGATTCAGCGCGCCGGCCACCGGCGACAAGACCCTCAGCCTCGAGGACTTCGCCGGCAAGATCCTGGTGCTGTATTTCTACCCGAAGGACAACACGCCGGGCTGCACCACCGAGGGTCAGGACTTCGCGGCGCACCATGCCAGATTCAAGCGCGCCGGTGCGGTCATCGTCGGCGTATCGCGCGACAGTCTGCGCGCACACGAGAATTTCCGCGCCAAGTACGATTTTCCGTTCGATCTGATCTCCGACAAGGATGAGGCCCTGTGCCAGGCCTTCGGGGTCATCAAGGAGAAGAACATGTATGGCCGTAAGGTGCTCGGCATCGAACGCAGCACCTTCCTGATCGACGGAGACGGTGTACTGCGACAGATCTGGCGTGGGGTGAAGGTCAAGGGACACGTCGAGGAGGTCCTGGCGGCCGTCAAGGCACTCTGAGATGACCCCCCGCTCGCGGGCGAGCCGCCGGCGCGAGACCCGGAAGGTCTTCGTGCTGGACACGAACGTCCTGATGGATGATCCAGCGGCAATCTTCCGCTTCGCCGAGCACGACATCTACATTCCCATGGTGGTGCTGGAGGAACTCGACGCCGCCAAGAAAGGCATGTCCGATGTCGCACGCAACGCCCGCCAGGCGAGCCGTTTTCTCGACGAACTGGTGAGCGCGGCCGGCACCGATGGTCTTGCCGCAGGCCTGGCCCTGCCGGACGCGGCGGCCGTACCCGGCAGCCGCCACGCCCCGCGCCCCCGCGGACGGCTGTTCTTCCAGCTCCGGGTCCACGAGGCCCCGCTGGAGGGCCTGCCACTGCGCAACCTTGCCGACAACGTGATCCTGGCCGCCGTCATGGGCGTGCAGCGGGAGCGGCCGGATGACCTGGTGATCCTGGTCTCCAAGGACATCAACCTCAGGATCAAGGCGACAGTGCTCGGTATCGCCGCCGAGGACTACTTCAGCGATACCGCCCTCGAAGACGCCGACATGCTGCCGCCGGGCATTCTTCCGCTGCCGGAGGATTTCTGGGAAAGCCTGGCCCCGGAGCTGGAATCCTGGCAGGAAGACGGCCGGAGTTTCTATCGCGTGCACGGGGCACTGGCGCGGGAATGGCTGGTCAACGACTGCCTGTATGCACCTGCCACGAGCGAGCAGCCGCGGGGCTTCGAGGCGATAGTGCGAGACCACGAAGGCGAATCGGCGGTGCTGGAGGTCGCCCAGGACTTCCGCAGCGAACGCCATGCCGTCTGGGGTATCCGCGCGCGCAACCGCGAGCAGAATTTCGCGCTCAATCTGCTGATGGACCCGGATATCGACCTGGTCACCATCCTGGGTGCAGCAGGCACCGGAAAGACCCTGCTCACGCTGGCCGCAGGCCTGTCCCAGACGCTGGATCTGAACCGCTACAGCGAAATCATCATGACACGGGTCACGATTCCGCTGGGTGACGACATCGGTTTCCTCCCCGGCACCGAAGAGGAGAAGATGGAGCCGTGGATGGGGGCGCTGATGGACAACCTCGAGGTGCTGGCCAAACCGACCGACGGCGGCGACTGGGGGCGCGCAGCCACCCAGGACCTGCTGCGTAACCGCATCAAGATCCGCTCGATGAATTTCATGCGCGGGCGCACCTTCCTGAACCGCTACGTGATCATCGACGAGGCCCAGAACCTCACCTCCAAGCAGATGAAAGCACTGGTCACGCGCGCCGGGCCCGGCACCAAGCTGATCTGCCTGGGTAACCTCGCCCAGATCGACACGCCCTATCTCACCGAGTCCACGTCCGGACTGACCTACCTCGTCAGCCGCTTTCGCGACTGGCCACACGCCGGGCACCTGACGTTGCTGCGTGGCGAGCGCTCACGGCTCGCCGACTATGCCTCGGAGCGGCTCTGAGCATGGAACCCGGGCAAGCACACCGCGGTCTTACCCGGTACTTCCCGCCACCGCAACGGTGCTGCGCGTGATCCACGTCTTTCGAGTGCTGGTCCTGCTGCTGGTCAGCCCCGGGCTGGTGCTTGCCAACCCGAACGCCATGAATCTGCCGGACATGGGCAGCCCGTCGGATACCGTCCTGTCGAAGGAGCGGGAGGCGCAGATCGGGCGAATGGTGCTGCGGCAGCTGCGTGATGCCGGCAGCATCGTCGAGGATCCGCTGGTCGACCAGTACATCCAGGACATCGGCCACCGCCTGGCCGGGCACGCCCACGAGGGCGATTTCAATTTTCATTTCTTCATCGTGGACGACGGCGCGATCAACGCCTTCGCCATGCCGGGCGGCTACATCGGGATCAATCGTGGCCTGATTGAGGCGACCCGCAACGAAAGCGAGCTCGCCGGCGTCCTGGCTCATGAAATCGCCCACGTCACCCAGCGCCACATTTCCCGCTCGATCGCAGCCGGCCGTCGGACCTCGATCGTCGCTGCGGCGACCATGCTGGCCGCGGTTATTCTCGGTGCCGCTGCGGGCGGAGATGCCGCCATGGGCGCCATGGCGATGGGCCAGTCTTTCGCCATCGAGCAGCAGATCGCCTTCACCCGCGCCAACGAATACGAAGCCGACCGGGTCGGCATCGGCGTGCTCGCCTCCGCCGGCTTCGACCCGGAAGGGCTGCCGCGTTTTTTCGAGGTTCTGCACCGACGCTACGGCATGTCCACGGTCCAGGTCCCGGAGTTCCTCCGGACCCATCCGGTAACCAGCTCGCGCATCGCGGAGGGCATGAACCGCGCGCGGCAGATGGAGCGCCCCGGACAGGTCGAGGACTCGCTCAGTTACGCACTGACCCGTGCGCGCCTGCGGGTGCTCTCCAGCAGAACACCGGAGGCCGCGCGCAACTGGTTCGAGGACGAGTTGCGTCGCGACGAGCACCCGCGCGCCGCCCTCGAATACGGTCTGGCACTCGCCGAGTTACGCCAGGCCCGCCCGGACCGGGCGCTCCTGACCTTCCAACGGAAGGTGGAGCAGCACCCGGAGGTCGTGCACTACCACATCGGACTGGCGGAAGCGTACATGGCGACCCGCGACCTCGACGAGGCGCTGGGCGTCTATGGCCGCGCACTGCGCCTGTTCCCCCGTAACCTGCCGCTGGTGATTCACTACAGCGAGGCTCTGCTGGCCGCCAACCAGCCGGGCGAAGCCCACCGGGTGCTGCTCGACCTGCTGAACAATGTGCCGCCCACGCCGGAGCAGATCCGGCTGATCGCCATGGCGGCAAGTGCGTCCGGGGAGATGGCGGAAGCGCACTACTACATGGCGGAGTTCCACATCGTCAACGGCAACGCGCCACTGGCGGTTAACCAGTTGTACATGGCACTGGCCGCTCCTGATCTGAACCCCGTGCAGCAGGCGCGCTTCGAGGCGCGCATCCAGTGGATCATGGACACCGTGCCAGACGAGCTCCGCCGGGAACTCGAACGCCAGACGCGCAATCCGCCCGGTCAGGCCCGGCGCTGACCGGGTGGCGCCGCGCGCAGGGGTGCACTAAAGTTACGCGCCTGTTGACGGGCCCCTCGCGGTCGCGTCGTCCGATCCACCACCTGCATACACCCGAGACCATGCACCGACTTGCCGTTCTGATCGCTCTTCTGGCCCTCCTGCCGGGCCTGGCCGCCTGCGCCAGCACCGGGCCGGCCGCCGCCACCGGTGAGACGCTGGCGGACGCCGATCACGAACCGGCCGAAGCCCCGGCACGCCGGGAGCGGGCCGTCGACCCCTTCGAGCCGATCAACCGCTTCAACTACGGCGTCCACCGGATCGGCGATCGTTTCGTGCTCCGGCCGGTCGCCCGGGTTTACCAGACCATCACCCCGGCGCCTGTGCGCCGCGGCGTCGGCAACTTCTTCAGCAATCTCGCCATGCCCATCGTAATCGTGAACGACCTGCTCCAGGGGAAGTTCCAGGCGGCGGTCGACGATACCGGGCGCTTCCTGGTGAACTCGACAGTCGGCCTGCTGGGGTTCATCGACGTCGCCTCACACGCCGGACTGGAACGGCCGAACGAGGACTTCGGGCAGACGCTCGGCAGCTACGGGGTCACGCCCGGACCCTACCTGTTCATTCCCTTCATCGGGCCCACGACGTTCCGGGATGGCGTCGGTACGGTATTCGACGCGGTCATGCATCCGCTGTTCTGGTATGGGAATTCCAGCCGTCGGGACAAGCTGGCCATTCTGTTCGCGGTGGACACCCGGGCAGGCCTGCTTTCGCTGGATGGCAACATCGACAGCGCCGCCGACCCCTATCTGTTCATCCGGGAAGCCTACCTGCAGCGCCGTGAATTTCTCATCCACGACGGCGAACCGCCGGATGACGACTTCTATGATCTGTTTGACCTGGACGACCTCGATGATCTGGACGACCTCGACGATCTGGACCAGCTCTAGGTGCGGGCAAGCCCCAGGATGGGCGAGACGTCGCTGATATCCGCAATCCCGAGCAGGGACGAGGGCACGTTCTCGAAGGTGATCACCCGGCCCTCTCCGACCGCCCAGCTGCGCCACTCGATCATCAGTGCGAGCCCAGCCGAATCACCCTCCGCCACGCCGGCCAGGTCGATGACGAGATCGCTCCCGCCGCTCAGGGCGTCGCGACTGCGCTCGAGCAACGCCTTGTCCACGGTCTCGAAAGTGAGGCGCCCGTCGATGCGCACGCGCCCGTCCGGCGAGCGCTGAAGCCGGACCTCGCTCACCCGGCGCTGTCCCCGGCGGCCGGGGCAATTCCCCCCTGGCGCTCGAGCGAGGCGATGACATCGTCAAGTCCACGGCGACGGATCTCGGCGTCGTACTGCTCGCGGAAATTGCGCACGTAGGAAATACCCTCGGCGACCACGTCGAACACCTTCCAGCCGTCATCTGTCTCGCGCAGCATGTAGGCAATCGCCACTCGGGTGCCGTCACTAAGGCGAACCTCACTGTCCACCCGCGTCCGTCGCGGATCGATTTCACCACGCACAGGCCGCACGACCAGGCGGTCGGGGGAGAAGTCCAGTGCGTTCTCTGCGTACTGGCGGACCAGCGAACGATACAGCCCCTGGGCGAAACGCCGACGCTGATCGGCCGAGGCCGTACGGGCATGACGGCCCAGCACCAGATCGCCCGAGCGCTGCACATCGAAGACCGGCAGCAGAATTTCGTCGATGGCCTGGAACAGGGCATCCTCGTCGCTGGCGAACTCCTCGCGGCGTTCCTCGAGCACATCGAGCGCGCGGCGCGCGGTTCTCTCGATCACCTCTGCGGGACCGAGCCCGGCCGCGGTGGCATCGGCGGTATCCGCGCGGGCTGGCCCGGCCGACAGAAGCAGTGCAGCCAGGGTGGCGGCGGCGAGCGTCAGGAGTCTAGTCATCGTTGTCGTCTTCCGATTGCGAGAACAGGAACCGGCTGATCAGGCTCTCGAGCACCAGCGCCGACTGCGTGAGGAAGATCTCGTCGCCGTCGCGCAGCGCATCGAACGAACCGCCGGCCCCGATGCCGATGTAATTCCCGCCAAGCAGGCCGGCGGTCAGGATCGACGCTTCCGAGTCCTCGGGGATCTGGTCGAAGCGTCGATCGATCTGCAAGGTCACCACGGCGTCCAGTCGCTCCGGGTCGAGTTCGATCTTCTCGACCCGGCCGATCGTCACGCCGGCCATCGTGACCGGGGCGCGGGCGGTCAGCCCGCCGATATTGTCAAACCGCGCCGTTACCGTGTAGGTCTCGACCCGTCCCATGCCGGTCCCGGTGGTCTGGGTGGTCAGAAAAAACAGTGCGGCAATGCCCAGAAAGACAAACAGGCCGGTGCCAAGTTCAACGGTTCGCGTCTGCTGCATCGCGGTAATCCTTGTCAGAGCAGTGCTGCGGTGATCATGTAATCGAGAATGAGAACCGATACCGCGGTAATCACCACGGTCCGGGTGGTGGCGCGGCCGACACCCTCGGCGGTCGGCCATGCGGTATAGCCCTCGTAGACGGCAACCAGGCTGGCGGCCACGCCAAAGACGATGCTCTTGAATATACCTTCGCGCACGTCATCCATGCTGACCAGTGATTGCATCTGCGACCAGAATACGCCCGGGTCCACGCCCATCAGGGCCACACCGACCACCCACGCTCCGAAGATACCGATGGCGGTGAAAATCGCCACCAGCAGGGGCATCGCGATCACGCCACCGAGGAACCGCGGCAACACGACCCGCTTCATCGGGTCGACGGCCATCATTTCCATGGCCGAGAGCTGGTCGGTGGCCTTCATCAGTCCGATCTCGGAGGCCAATGCAGTACCGGCCCGGCCGGCGAACAGCAGCGCTGTGACGACCGGGCCCAGTTCCTTGATCAACGCCAGCGCCGTGGCGCCCCCGAGCACGTTTTCGGAGTTGAACCGCGCCAGCAGATCGAAGCCCTGCAGCCCCAGGACAAGACCGACGAAAAAGCCACTGAGCATGATGATGACCAGCGACAGCGCGCCGGCGTTGTGAACCTGCTGGACCACCAGCCTGAACCGCAACAGACCCGCCGGCGTGTACATGATCAGGCGACCCAGGAAGATCGCCATGCTGCCGAGTGCGTGGATGAAGGCGGCGAAAGTCGCGCCGATCTCACGAACCAGGCCCATCAGCGGCGCTCCTGACCGCGCCCGAGCAGATCCTCGCCATACTCCGGCGCCGGGAAGTGATAGGCCACTGGCCCGTCAGCCTCGCCATGCATGAACTGGCGGACCAGCGGCGAGTCCTCTTCCATCAGCTCGCGGTGTGCGCCGGCAGCCACCACCCGGCCCTCGGCCAGCAGGTAGGAATGGTCGGCCACCTGCTCGAGCTCGTTGACATCGTGCGAGACCACGATGCTGGTCAGCCCGAGGGCGTCGTTGAGCCGACGGATCAGCCGGACGATCACCCCCATGGAGATCGGGTCCAGGCCGACGAACGGCTCGTCGTAGATGAGAATATCAGGGTCCATGACGATGGCGCGGGCCAGCGCCACCCGACGGTTCATCCCGCCGGAGAGCTCACCGGGAAACAGCGTCGCCGCCCCGCGCAGGCCGACTGCATGGAGCTTGGTAAGCACGATGTGGCGGATCAGCCGCTCCGGCAGACGGGTATGTTCGCGCAGCGGGAAGGCGACGTTGTCGAACACAGTGAAATCCGTCAGCAGCGCGCCGTTCTGGAACAGCATCCCCATCTGGCGACGCATCTCGTAAAGCCGCCCGAGACCCAGTTCGGGCACCTCGTAGTCGCCGACCCGCACACTGCCGGCATCGGGTTTGAGCTGACCGGTGATGAGCCGCAGCAGCGTGGTCTTGCCGGTGCCACTCGGTCCCATGACCGCGGTCACCTTGCCCTTGGGGATCGTCATGTCCAGGCCATCGAACACCCGGAAGGCACCGCGGCGGAACCGCACACCGCGGAGCTCGATCAGGTTGCCCTCGGGCGCGGCCAGTGTCACGCGGCCTGTTCCATGTCGGCGGAGTACTCACCCCGGGTGGCCAGCCCATTGAGCCGGGCCCGCAGTCCCAACGCCGCCTGTCCCGCCGCGATGTTCTCGGCGCGGCCGCCCCATGCCTTGAGGGCAGGCGCCTGCAGGGCACGGCCATAGGAGAAGGTGAGGTGCCAGGGCAGCGCGCTCCCGGCATTCATGGCGTTGAGGTGGGCCGTCGCCAACTCGTCGCTCTGACCGCCGGAGAGGAAGGCTATGCCCGGCACGGCCGCCGGCACGTAACGCTTCAGGCAGCGAACCGTGGCCTCCGCGACCTCCTCGACCCCGGCCTGGGTCGGACATTTCTTGCCCGAGATCACCATGTTGGGCTTGAGGACCATGTGCTCGAGCACCACCCGGTGGCGATGAAGTTCGCTGAACACCTGAGAGAGCACCTCGCCGGTCACCGCCTCGCAGCGGGCCAGGTCATGGGCGCCGTCCATCAGCACCTCGGGCTCGACGATCGGTACGATGCCGCCCTCCTGGCAAAGCGCCGCGTAGCGCGCCAGGGCCTGCGCGTTGGCGCGGATGCAGTAGTCGGTGGGGATGCCGTCGGCGATATCGATGACCGCGCGCCACTTGGCGAACTTCGCACCAAGATCGGCGTATTCGGCCAGGCGGTCCCGCAGACCGTCCAGCCCCTCGGTGATCTTCTCGCCCGGGAAGCCTGCCAGCGCCTTGGCCCCGGCATCGACCTTGATGCCCGGTATCATCCCGTGATCGGCCAGGTAGCGGGAGAAAGACGTGCCGTCGGCACAGGACTGGCGCAGAGTCTCGTCGTATAGGATGACACCGCTGATGTGCTGCCCCAGGCCCTCCGTGGTGAACAGCATTTCGCGGTAACTGCGGCGATGTTCCTCGGTGCTCTCCAGCGAGATGCTGTCGAAGCGCTTCTTGATGGTCGGCGAGCTCTCGTCTGCGGCAAGGATGCCGCGGCCCTTCTCGACCATGGCCACAGCGACGGCGTGCAAGTCGTGAGCAGTCATTACAACAGTCCTCCTGGGGGCGCTTTCGCAGGAACCGGACGCACGGATGCACACCCGGCGGGGTAGCGCGCAAGCATAGCAAATCCCGCCCCCCCCATTGGCACCCCGCGTCAAATAGGACTAAAATAGTGCTGTATACAGGTTGGAGCGAGCGGGGCTTCGTATGCTGCGCATGAGTCGACTGACGGACTACGCCACGGTGGTGCTGGCCCATATGGCCGGGGCCCCGGAGCGTCTGCACACCGCCAACGAGCTGGCCACGGCCACCGGGCTGACGCAGACCACCGTCAGCAAGCTGCTGAAAACACTGGCCCGCAGCGGGCTGCTCACCTCCCAGCGTGGTGCGTCGGGAGGTTACGGGCTGGCCCGGCCCGCCGGCGAGATCAGCGCGGCCGACGTGCTCGATGCGCTGGAGGGTCCAGTGGCGCTGACCGAGTGCGCCAGTGACGACGGCGGCTGCGAGTACGAGGCGCAATGCCGGGTGGGCAACGCCTGGCAGGTGATCAACGCGGCCATCCGCGAGGCTCTGGACGATGTCAGCCTGCTCGACCTGGTCTCGCAGACGCCCAGGTTCGGGCCACTGCGACTGCAGGCGCCGGCACGCGAGCGGCGCACCGCGGCCACGGAGGCTGCGGGGGTACCCATGCACTTCAGGCCCAGGGCCTGACCATCGAGGACGACGACCATGGCAACCAACGAACATGAGCTCGAGCATCTCGTCTCGCGCAAGTACAAGCACGGTTTCTTCACCGAGATCGAGGCCGACACGGTCCCGCCGGGCCTCAACGAGGACGTCATCCGCTTCATCTCGGCCAAGAAGAACGAGCCCGAGTGGATGACCGAGTGGCGTCTCAAGGCCTACCGGCACTGGCTGACCATGCCCGAGCCGAAATGGGCGCATGTGCACTACCCGCCCATCGACTTCCAGGCGATCTCCTACTATTCCGCACCCAAGCGCCCCGAAGACGCACCGAAGAGCCTGGATGAGGTCGACCCGAAACTGCTCGAGACCTATGACAAGCTCGGGATTCCGCTGCACGAGCGTGCGCGACTCGCCGGCGTCGCTGTCGATGCCGTGTTCGACTCGGTGTCGGTGACCACCACCTTCAAGGAAAAACTTGCCGAGGCCGGCGTGATTTTCTGCTCCTTCTCGGAGGCCGTGCAGGAGCATCCCGAGCTGGTACGCCGTTATCTCGGCTCCGTGGTGCCTGCGCGCGACAACTTCTACGCAGCGCTGAACTCGGCGGTGTTCACTGACGGGTCGTTCGTCTACATCCCCAAGGGCGTGCGCTGTCCGATGGAGCTGTCGACGTATTTCCGCATCAACGCAGCGAATACCGGGCAATTCGAGCGCACGCTCATCGTCGCCGACGAGGGCAGCCACGTGAGCTACCTCGAGGGCTGCACCGCGCCGATGCGCGACGAGAACCAGCTGCACGCCGCGGTGGTCGAGCTGGTCGCCCTGAAGGACGCCGAGATCAAATATTCCACGGTACAGAACTGGTATCCCGGCGACGAGGAAGGCCGCGGCGGCATCTACAACTTCGTGACCAAGCGCGGCGACTGCCGTGGGGCCAACTCGAAGATCTCCTGGACCCAGGTGGAAACCGGCTCGGCGATCACCTGGAAATACCCCAGCTGCATCCTGCGCGGCGACAACTCGGTGGGTGAGTTCTACTCGGTGGCGGTGGCCAACAACCTGCAGCAGGCCGACACCGGCACCAAGATGATCCACATCGGCCGCAACACCCGCAGCACCATCATCTCCAAGGGCATCTCGGCCGGGCGGGCGCAGAACGCCTATCGTGGCCTGGTGCGGGTATTGCCGACCGCCGAGGGGGCGCGCAACTTCACGCAGTGCGATTCGCTGCTGATCGGCGATCGCTGCGGCGCGCACACCTTCCCCTACATCGAGGCCCGCAACCCCAGCGCCCAGATCGAACACGAGGCGACCACCTCGAAGATTGGCGAGGATCAGCTGTTCTACTGCCTGCAGCGCGGACTTTCGGAAGAAGATGCCGTGAACATGATCGTCAACGGCTTCTGCAAGGAAGTATTCCGCGAGCTGCCGATGGAGTTCGCGGTGGAAGCCCAGGCACTGCTCAACGTCAGCCTCGAAGGCGCCGTAGGCTGAAGCAATACGTTCAACAGGGAAGAACCATGCTCAAGATCAAGGACCTGCACGCCCGCGTCGATGGCAAGGACATCCTCAAGGGGCTGACCCTCGAGGTGGCCGCCGGCGAGGTGCACGCCATCATGGGCCCGAACGGCGCCGGCAAGAGCACGTTGGCCCAGGTGCTCGCCGGCCGTGAGGGCTATGAAATCGTCTCCGGAAGCGTCGAGTATCTCGGCCAGGACCTGCTGGAACTCGCGCCCGAGGAGCGCGCGCGCGAGGGCGTGTTCCTGGCATTCCAGTACCCGGTGGAGATTCCGGGCGTGAACAACGTCTACCTGCTCAAGGCCGCGCTGAACGCCATCCGCAAGCACCGCGGCGAGGACGAGCTCGACGCCTATGCCTTCATGAAGATCGTCCGCGAGAAGATGAAGCTCATGCAGATGGACCCGAGCTTCCTCAACCGCGGCGTGAACGAGGGGTTCTCGGGCGGCGAGAAGAAACGCAACGAGATCCTGCAGATGGCGGTGCTGGAGCCGAAGCTCGCGCTGCTCGACGAAACCGACTCAGGCCTCGACATCGACGCCATGAAAGTCGTCGCCGAGGGCGTGAACAGCCTGCGCTCGCCCGAGCGGGCCATCGTCATGGTCACCCACTACCAGCGTCTGCTCGACCACATCGTGCCGGACGTCGTACACGTGCTGGCTGACGGGCGCATCGTCAAATCGGGTGACCGCAGCCTGGCGCTGGAACTCGAGGAGCGGGGTTACGACTGGCTCCAGAAGGCAGTGGGCACATGAGTGCGCTGCTTGAAAGCCTGCGGCAACACTGGCGGGACCGCGCCTCCACCCTGCCCGGCAATGCCGACGCCCGTCAGCAGGCGCTCGAAGCGTTCCTGGCCCGGGGTTTCCCGACAACCGCCGAAGAGGACTGGAAATATACCTCGCTGGCACGACTCGAGGATGCCAGCCTGGCAGTGCCCGGCCCGGTGGACCTTGCCGAGGCGATGGCAGCTGTGGAAAGACATGCGGTGCCGGGACTCGACGGGCCGCGTCTGGTCTTCGTCAACGGCCAGTTGATCCCTCCGGCCTGCCGTCTGGAAGGCATGCCGGAGGGCCTGGGCGTCGGCTCGCTGGGACAGACCCTTCAGGAGCATGGCGATGCCGACCCGCTGGACCGGGTGGTGGACCTGGACCGCTACCGCCTGGCGCGCCTGAACACCGCACTGTTCCTGGATGGCGCATTGATCCGCGCGACGAAACAGGTGGGGGCCGAGAAGCCCATCTACCTGCTGTTCCTGAACCTTGGCGCGCCGGGCGCCATGCCACTGATCCAACCCAGAGTGCTGATCGACGTCGCCCAAGGTGCGGCCCTTACCGTGATCGAGCACCACTGCGGCGAGGGTGAGGCGGCGGTGATCAATGCTGTCACGGAAATTTCCGGCCAGTCGGCGGCACGCATCACCCACTACCGGGTGCAGGAGCATGCGGAGCGCCACATCCAGATCGCCGGTCTCAACGCGCGGCTTGACCGTGATGCCTCGCTGGTCTGCCACAATATCGATCTGGGTGGCGCGCTGGTCCGCAACGACGTGCACGCGCGGCTGCTTGCCCCTGGCGCCGAGGTGGAACTCAACGGGCTTTACTTCACACGCGGTACCAGCCACGTCGACAACCATACGCGCATCGACCACCTGGCGCCCCGCACCACCAGCCGTGAGGACTATCGCGGCGTGCTCGACGGGCGCTCGCGCGCGGTGTTCAACGGCAAGGTGCTGGTGGCGGAGGACGCACAGAAGATCGAGGCTCACCAGTCCAACAACAATCTGCTGCTCTCGCGCGAGTGCGAGGTCGACACCAAGCCGGAACTGGAAATCTATGCCGACGATGTCAAATGCAGCCATGGCGCGACCGTGGGTCAGCTCGATGCCACGGCGCTGTTTTACCTGCGCTCGCGCGGGCTGGACGCCGATACCGCCCGCGGACTGCTCACGTTCGCCTTCGCCGAGGAAGTGATTGCCCGGTTGGGGATCACGCCGCTGGCCGAGCGGCTGTCCGGCACGGTCATGGGTCACCTGCCCGACAGCGAGCGCCTGCGCGAGTTCACCTGAGGAGTTGCCGATGAGCGCACACCCCGCCCCCGCTACCGCCGACCTCGATGTGGCCGCCCTGCGAGCCGAGTTCCCGATCCTGCATCAGGAGATCAACGGCCGACCACTGGTGTATCTGGACAACGCGGCCTCGGCGCAGCGGCCGTCCTGCGTCATCGACGCGATGGCCGAGTACTACCGTCACGACCATGCCAACGTCCACCGCGGTGTGCATACCCTCAGCGACCGCGCCACCCGGGCCTTCGAGGCGGCGCGGGAGACGGTGGCGCGGTTCATCAACGCCGACCGTTCCAGCGAAGTCATCTGGACGCGCGGTACCACCGAGGCGATCAACCTCGTGGCGCAGTCCTTCGCCCGACCCCGGCTGGGTCCCGGTGACGATATCGTGATCACCACCATGGAGCACCACGCCAACATCGTGCCCTGGCAGATGGTGGCGGAGCAGACCGGGGCCCGGCTCAGGGTCGCACCGATCACGCGCTCGGGTGAACTCGACCTGGACGCCTTCGAGGCGCTGCTCGGCGAACGCACACGGCTGGTGGCGGTCTCGCATGTCTCGAACAGTCTGGGCACGATCAATCCCGTCTCGAAAATGGTCGCGCTCGCCCGTGAGCGGGGCATTCCGGTGCTGCTCGACGGGGCGCAGGCGGGGCCGCACCTGACGATCGACGTCCAGGCTCTGGGCTGCGACTTCTACGCGTTTTCCGGCCACAAGCTCTTCGGCCCGACGGGCATCGGCGTGCTCTGGGGTCGCGAAGCCCTGCTGGACGCCATGCCCCCCTGGCACGGCGGCGGAGAGATGATCCGCACGGTCAGCTTCGAGAAAAGCACCTGGAACGAGCTGCCGTTCAAGTTCGAGGCCGGTACGCCGCATATCGCGGGTGCCATTGGTCTCGGCCGGGCGCTGGAATGGTTCATGGCCCAGGACCGCACGGCACTGGCGGCACACGAAGATGCTTTGCTGGCACGCTGCACGGCGGTCATCGAAGCCCTGCCCGGCCTGCGAATCATCGGTACCGCAAAGGACAAGGTCAGCCTCGTGTCCTTTGTCGCCGACGATGTACACGCGCATGATCTCGGCACCATTCTCGATCACCAGGGGGTGGCGATCCGAACCGGACATCACTGCACCATGCCCCTGCTCGAGTGGTACGGCGTGCCTGCCACGGCACGCGCCTCGATGGCCTTCTACAACACCCACGAGGAGATCGAGGTTTTCGGCCAGGCCCTGGAACGGGCGCTGGCCATGTTCCGGAACTGAGCGGACGCGGAAACGGACAGGCCACCGTGGCAGACCTCGAGGCGCTGTACCGCGACGTGGTTCTGGACCACAATCGCCGTCCGCGTAACTTCCGGCGGCTGGCGGCGCCGTGCGGATGCACGGACGGCGTCAATCCGCTGTGCGGTGACCGGCTGATGGTATGCCTGCGCATCGAGGACGAGACCGTCACCGAGGCGGCCTTCGAAGGCAGCGGCTGCGCCATCTCGATGGCCTCGGCATCGATGATGACCGAGGCCGTCACGGGACGCAGCCGCGCCGAGGCACTGAGCCTGGCCGACACCGTCGGGGCCATGCTGCGGGGGCGGGAGGGGTCAGCGCTCCAGGGCGAGCTCCTGGCGCTCTCGGCGGTCAGCGCCTACCCCAGCCGGGTCAAATGCGCCCTGCTGGCCTGGGAGGCGCTGCGGGCCGGGCTGACTGACGGAGCGGCCCGGGTCAGCACCGAGGCACAGGGAAGGACGTCCGAGGGGCGTCCCGCAGAGCAACGACAGGCAAGGGACGGACACTGAAACGATGTTTGGACAGCACAATGAACCCGTCACGCTGCAGCGTGACTGCATGGCGGTCCTGATTCCGGCGGGCGAGGAACTGCGCCTGCGCGAGGGTACCAGCGGCTTCATCACCCAGGCGTTGGGCGGCAGCTTCACCGTCTACGTCGAGGGCAACCTGTTCCGTGTGGCGGGCAAGGATGCCGATGCGCTGGGCAAGGCACCCGTCCCTCCGCCGGAGGTCCCGGAGAACGCCAGCGACGAGGATATCGAGGCAGTCGTCTGGGACCAGATGCGTACCTGCTTCGACCCGGAAATCCCGATCAACATCGTCGATCTCGGCCTCATATACGAGTGCCGGCTCGGGCGCGACGAGCAGGGTCAGCGCGAGGTCTCCATCAACATGACGCTGACCGCGCCTGGCTGCGGAATGGGTGATATTCTGGTACAGGATGTGCGCGAGAAGGTCGAACTGATCCCGACCATCAGTCGCGCCCACGTCGAACTGGTGTTCGATCCACCGTGGAACCAGTCAATGATGTCCGAGGAAGCCAAGCTGCAGACGGGTATGCTCTAGGCCCACTCCGACACCAGGCGCCCCGATGAAAAGGCTGACGTTGCTGCGGCATGCAAAATCCAGCTGGGACGATCCCGGTCTGACGGATTTCGACCGGCCCCTGAACCGCCGTGGGGAACGTGACGCGCCGGCAATGGGGCGACGCCTGCGCGAGTCAGGCGCCCGCCCTTCTCTCATCCTGAGCAGCACCGCCGTGCGCGCGCTCGCCACCGCACGCCAGGTCGCCGACGCTCTGGGCTACCCGCGCGAGTTCCTGCAGACCGATGCCGGGCTGTATCTCGCCAGCGCCGAGCGGCTGCGCGAGATCGCCTCGCTGCAGGACGACACCTTCCGCGACATCATGATCGTCGCCCACAATCCGGGGCTCACGGACTTCGCCAACGCGATCTCCGATCACCCGGTCGACAATCTGGCCACAGCAGCCGTGATGGTCGTCGACCTGCCGATCAGCCGCTGGGAGGCCCTTGCCGACAACCCCCGTGGTCACTGCGTCCTCTACGACTACCCGAAAAACGCCGAGCCGCCCCCCCATGGCGTTCTGCAGCGCGTTGGCGCCTAGTCACTCCCCGGCCACGACACAGCCGCGACACCGGCTCGCGAAATTCTGCTTGAACCTGAACCGGCGCCCGGCCGCGCTGTTCCTGCTGGCGCTGCTGCTGCCCCTGCTTGGGCCGGCCACCACCGCCGCCGAAGAAGCCCGCCCGGGCGTGGCTCACGTCTGCGACGAGCCCGGCTCGGACGGAGGGGAATGGCTCGACCAGCTTCAGCGCGGTGTCTACTACGGCGTCTGCGGTGCGGCCTACTGGTTCGACGGTCTGTTCGGGACGGCTCGCTACGACCTCGATTCCGGCGACAGCTACGGCCGCATCGGCGTGTTTCCCGGGTGGGATCGTCGTGACGGTGTCGATACGCGCGTGCGGCTGCGGGCCCGGTTCGTCCTCCCTGCCATGCGGCAGCGGCTTGCCCTGGTGGTGGGCCGAGGGGATCGCCAGGACATCACCGAAGAGACCGCTTCAAGCACCGGGACGCCGGTGCCGGCCAGTTTCCGACGCATCGATGACGATGAGTG
This sequence comes from Gammaproteobacteria bacterium, assembly GCA_007127715.1. GTDB lineage: Bacteria > Pseudomonadota > Gammaproteobacteria > Steroidobacterales > PWYM01 > PWYM01. Next base: position 18,159 of record SKYU01000201.1, read on the forward strand.
GCTCGTCGGCCTGGCTTACGCGCAACGCGGCGCCTTCGAGAACGGCTTCGACTTGGGTACAGGCATCCGTCTGAGCACACCGCTCGACCCGTACGTGAAAGCCGGATATCGGCACCACTTCGGTCTCGGCGACAGCACGCTGCTGCGTTTCCGGGAAACTCTTTTCTGGCGCGACAGTCGAGGCTTTGGCACGACCACCGAATTGATGCTCGACCGGATGCTGGCTGAGGACTTCATGGTCCGCTGGAACAACACCGGCACCCTGGCCCGCGACACCGAAGGACTCGAATGGGGCAGCAGCCTCAGCCTCTTCCATAACCTCAGCGAGCGGCGCGCCCTGGTCTACTCGCTGCTCTCCGAGGGTGAAACCCGCGCCGATGTCAGGCTGCAGAACTACGGCATGGAAACCCGTTATCGCCAGCGAATCGCCCGTCGCTGGCTGTTCCTGGAACTCTCCGTGAGCGCCACCTGGCCACGCGAGACGCTCGAGGAACGGCGACGCCTGAACCCCGGCCTCGGCATCGGTTTCGAAATGTATTTCGGGCCGGTGCCGGAGGGCACGATGCGATGAGCACCTGCCAATCGGTGTAGCATTGGGGCTTTGGCCTTCTCGTCTCGGGACGTCACGCATGCTCGATGCCACACCGCAAACCGTCTATCTCAAGGACTACACGCCGCCGGCGTTTCTGATCCATGAGGTCAGCCTCGAATTCGATATCGGCGACACTGCCACAGATGTCACTGCAACCCTGACAATGGCACGCAATGCCGACGCGGATTCCTCGGCCAAGGCCGAACGTGATCTGGTCCTGGATGGTGACGGACTGGAACTGCTGTCGATCGCGCTCGACGGGCAGGCCGTTACCGCCGACCGCTACCACGCCACCGCCGACCGGCTGGAAGTCCGCGAGGTCCCGGATCGCTTCACACTGGAGACCCGGGTCCGTATCCACCCGGAAGAAAACACACAGCTGATGGGCCTCTACGCGTCGCGCAACGGTTACTTCACCCAGTGCGAGGCCGAGGGCTTCCGGCGCATCACCTATTTCCTCGACCGTCCCGACGTCATGGCGCGCTATACGACCACACTGCGCGCTTCACGCGAGCGCTTCCCGGTGCTGCTGTCGAACGGCAACCTTGAGGCCTGCGGCGAAGACACCGACGGACGTCACTGGGCCCGCTGGGTGGACCCCTTCCCCAAGCCCTGCTATCTGTTCGCGATGGTCGCGGCGAAACTCGACTGTCTGGAGAACGATTTCCGGACCCGATCAGGGCGCAAGGTACGCCTCGCGGTGTATGTCGAACCTGGCAAGCTCGATCAATGCGACTTCGCGCTGGAGTCGCTCAAGGCGGCCATGCGCTGGGACGAAGAGGTCTATGGTCTGGAGCTTGATCTGGACCAGTACATGATCGTCGCCGTCGACGACTTCAACATGGGCGCGATGGAGAACAAGGGGCTCAACATCTTCAACACCCGCTATGTGCTGGCCCGCCCCGATACCGCGACAGACCAGGACTACCAGATGCTCGACCGGGTCGTGGCCCACGAGTACTTCCACAACTGGACAGGCAACCGCGTCACCTGCCGCGACTGGTTCCAGCTCAGCCTGAAGGAAGGACTCACGGTCTTCCGCGACCAGCAGTACGGCGAGGACCGCTATTCCAACGCCCTGCAACGCATCCAGGAAGTCCGCCTGCTGCGCGCGGCACAGTTCCCCGAGGACGCAGGCCCGATGGCCCACCCGGTGCGCCCCGACGCCTACATCGAGATCAGCAATTTCTACACGGCCACCGTCTACAACAAGGGCGCCGAAGTGGTCCGTATGATCCATACCCTGCTCGGACGCGAGGGCTTCCGCGCGGGCATGGACCTCTACTTCCAGCGCCACGATGGCCAGGCCGTGCGCGTCGAGGATTTCGTGGCGGCCATGCAGGACGCCTCTGGCGTGGATCTTGCGCAATTCCGACGCTGGTACTCGCAGGCGGGAACGCCGGTGGTCGAGGCCACCCTGGCGTTCGACGCCAGGCAACGCCGCTGTACACTGACGCTGCGCCAGCACTGCCCGGCCACGCCAGGCCAGCCTGACAAACTGCCGTTTCACATCCCCGTGGCGGTAGGCCTGCTGGATCGAGACGGCGACGATGTGCCTCTGCGGCTCGCCGGCGAGAACGCAGCTGGGGCCACCACCCGCGTGTTGTCGCTGACCGAGACCGAACAGCAGTTCGTCTTCGAGGACGTCGACTCGCCGCCGGTGGCCTCGCTGCTGCGCGGATTCTCGGCCCCTGTGATCCTGCGCCAGGAGAACAGTAACCAGGAACTTGCACACCTCATGGCGCACGACAGCGACGCCTTCAACCGCTGGGAGGCCGGCCAGCAGCTGGCCATGCGCGAGCTGCTGCAAGGTATCGAGTGCTGGCGCGGGCAGGCGCCCGTGGTGTTCTCGGAGGCCTATATCGAGGCCTGCCGCCGCGTGCTCGCCGACGCGGACACCGACCCGGCGCTGACGGCGGAGTCGCTCACCCTGCCCTCCGCCGGCTACATCGCCGAGCAGTTGGAGGAGGTGGATCCCGAGGCCATCTTCGAGGTGCGCCTGGCGCTCCGCCGCAGGCTGGCCACGGAACTTCGCACGGACTGGGCGCAGGCCTATGCGCGCTTCCGGTCCGAGGGCCCCTACTCCCCCGGGCCCGAAGCCGCCGGCCGGCGCAGCCTGCGCAACGTCGCACTGGCCTACCTGATGGAGCTCGACGAGTCCGACATCCGCCAGAGCTGCCTGGCGCAGCTGCAGACCGCGGACAACATGACCGACGCCATGGCGGCGCTTACCTCACTCGCCAACAGCGAGGGTCCGGAACGTGAGCAGGCTCTCTCAGGGTTCTACGAACGTTGGCAGGACGAGGCTCTGGTGCTCGACAAGTGGTTCGCGGTGCAGGCCATGTCGCGGTTGCCGGATACCCTGCAGACCGTGCGCGCACTGCTGAAGCACCCGGCCTTCGATCTGCGCAACCCGAACAAGGTCCGCGCGCTGATCGGCAGCTTCTGCCACGGCAACCACGTCCGCTTCCATGCCGCAGACGGCTCGGGGTATGCCTTCGCCGCCGAGCAGGTGATCGCGCTCGATGCGATCAATGCCCAGGTTGCCGCTCGCCTGGCGCGTGCCTTCGACCGCTGGCGCCAGTTCGACGCCCCGCGACAGGCACATGCCCGCGCCGCGCTGCAACGCATCCAGGCCCGTGACGGGCTCTCACGCGACACCTACGAGGTCGTCAGCCGGGCGCTGGCCGATCAGGAGGCCACGGGATGAGCGAAGAAAGGTTTGTCGATCCTACCCGCGAGAGCTTCGCGCTGTTCAAGTCGCTGCCACGGGATACCCCGATCCACATGCTCAACCTGCTGGATTTCCGCGACCAGGCTGCCTACCCCGCCGACCACATGCACGCGCAGCGTGGGCTGACGGGTGCCGAGGCCTACCGCGAATACGGCCGGGCCAGCGCGCCGGTGCTCTCGCGGGTCGGCGGCTCGGTCCTCTGGCGCGGGCGCATGGAAGCCATGGTCATCGGCCCGCAGGACAAGCACTGGGATGCTGCCTTCATCGCAGCCTACCCGAACGCCGCAGCTTTCCTGGCGATGGTGACCGACCCCGAATACAAGCTCGCCGTGGTCCACCGGCAGGCCGCCGTCCTGACCAGCCGGCTGATCCGTTTCGCCCCGCTGGAGACCGGCAGTGGCAGTTTCGCCTGACATCCGCAGCTTCCCGGAGAGGCATGCATGAAGATCACCCTGCTTTATGCCGGCCTCGCGGCCCTGCTGCTGCTTGCGCTGTCGTGGAATGTGGTTCGGCTGCGCCGCAGCCTGCGCATCGGCATCGGTGACGGCGGCAACGCGGAACTCGCGCGGGCCATCCGCGTGCATGCGAATCTGCTCGAATACACGCCACTCGCGCTGATCCTGCTCGCCCTTCTGGAAGCCGATGGCCTCGCCGCTGTGTGGCTGCACCTGGCCGGTACAACGCTGCTGGTCTGTCGGCTGGTGCATGCCTTCGGTCTGGGGCGCTCTGCCGGAGTCAGCTTCGGGCGTTTCATCGGCACGCTGGGCACGTGGATCGTGCTGCTGCTGCTCGCACTGCTCGCGGTCATCCGCATGTTCTTGTAGTGTCCGTTGTCCAGCACGGCGCGGGGCTGGCGGGCAAATGCAGGATCGCGGTGGCCCTGCGATAATCGAGACCCACTCATCTTCCTGATCAAGGAACGCGAACATGGCATTCAACCGCAACCAGGCCAGACCACTCTGCAGCGACACCGAGTATGCGCTTTTCACCGCCAGCCTGGCTGATCAGATTGGCGAGCTCACGCCGGCTCAGTTACGGAACAAGCTCCAGCGCGCCCGCAGGCTCAGGGACAAATACCGCGACCTGGAGAAGCGCCAGCGCCTGGCCAATCGCGCCCGCACCGGTACCAAGAAGGGCGATCGGCCGCAGACCAATGCGCGCACCGCGGACAAGGCGCAGCTGTTCGATGAAGCCCTTACCCGCTTCGAGACCCGGTCGGCGAAGCTGGCTGCGGCGGCGGAACGCGAAGCGCGTCGCAAAGCCACACAGGCCGCCATGCAGGCGAAACTTGCCGAGAAGAAGGCGGCGGGTCAGCGTGGTGCATCTGCGCGCACCACAGCAGCAGCGGGTGGCAAGAAGAAAGGTGGCAAGGCGGGGTTCATGGACGAGTCTTCGCGGGGTGCGGCGCGCGGCAAGCTCGCCCGCGACCTGCGCGCGGGCGCGAGGAAGGGCCAGAAGAGCGCTGCGATCAAACGCGCCCAGGCCAAGCGCGACAGTCGCTGAGCACCAGTCAAGGTCCTGTCGGGTTCCTGGGTCTGGCGCGGGCGGCACCCTGCCCGCGCCAGAGGCCTCAGTGCTGATCGGCGTCGTAGACCAGTTCGAAAGGCTCTATCCAGAAGGGCATGTCCTCGGTGACCTCAAGCCCATGTGGCGCCAGCAGGTCATTCCAGAACTCCGTGTGCAGGGCCTTCCAGACCTCGGGATCACGGACAGGCGTACCATCGACAGCCGTATCGGCTGCGGTCACCTTGCCGAACACGGCCTCGCGCACCTCGCGGACCCGCACCAGCAGGGTCGGACGACCGGCCATGTCGACCAGCACCAGGCACAGCCCCGCATGCGGCACCTTGCGCGCCGTCCGCTCGACCAGCCAGGGCAGCGTGAAGGTGCCGGTCTTGTCTTCCGCGCGGATCAGCTCGAAGATCCGGTAGGTCGTCTCCTCGTCCAGTCCGATCCAGCGCACCTCCCAGTTGTCGGTGAGTGCGAGGTCGGGACGCGCGCGGCGCGCGGCTTCGAGAAACGCTTCGATCGCTTCGGTCGTCGGGCGCTTTACACGCGGGGAAAGGTGCATCGGGTTCTCCATGATGAAACGCGTTGGCGATGGCCGCTGATCACTCAGCGCTCCGCCGGGTCGCCGGCGTCCGGCAGCAATCGCAAGCGATCGCCCACGGTGACCGGCTCGCCCTCACCTGACAGCAGTATCGCATTCTGCCCGAAGTAGGCGCCGGGCTGGTCAGGCCACGGATTCATGCGCATCAGGGTGGCCAGCGGCTCACGGCGATCGGCAATCCGGCCGGTTGCCTGGTCCGTGGTGGTAATGCTGCAGCGCTGGCACGGCTTGCGCAGACCGAGTGCATAGCGCCCCGACACGGCGACCAGGCGCTCGTGCCGATCCTCGGCGAAGGCTGGCATCCCGCTGACGACGATGTTGGGGCGAAACCGGTCCATGGTGACCAATCGTGCACCGCAGGACACAAGCTCGTGATTGAGTGCCGCCAGGGAGGACTCCGAGGTCACCAGGTAGGGGTAGGCGTCGGCGAAGGCCACCGCAGAGGGCTCGCCTCGCAGGGTGTCGGGATCGACCGGGCGCTGGTGAGACTCGACAAAGCGCACCAGTCGGAACTGCGGGGCGGACTGCTCGGGCGCAAGAATCCGCGTGAGCCACGCGGCAGCCTCCCCGCCCTGGTCGATCGCCGGGCAACGGTCCCGCCAGACCACCACCTCGATGCAGGGTCCATCGGACGCCGCGAGATCGATCGCCAATGCACCGGCCGCTGGATGCTCCAGCACCAGGGCTTCGCCCTGCAGACTGACCGCGATGGTCGCCATCGCCGGGTATTGCCGCTGGGTGACGAAACGCCCGGTCTCGTCGGTCACCATCCACTGGCGGTCTAGGCCAAGACCGCGCCCGCCGAGACTCGCCTGCTGGAGTGCAATCCCTCGCAGAGACTTGACCGGGTAGATGTTCAGCGCAGCGACTTCGATCATCTCTGCACCGGCTCGAGAACGACAGGCAGAAAGTAGCAACGCGGATCGTCTGCAGCGATATAGAACACGAAGAGATCACCTGGCATGAGCTCGCGTACCCCACCCGCCTGACGTATCACGCGGGGCTCGTCGGGCTGGTAGTGATAACGCCAGACCTCCTGCTCACCGATCGCCGCCTGGAAATACAGATGATGACTCGGGTGTCCACGCCGCGACGCTTGCCCGAGGATCTGCGTGATCACCCGGCCTGTCACCTGCACCGGACGGGCCATCACCCGCCGATGCCGGAATCTGGGCAGCAAGCCATGTCTCAGTGCCGCCACCCCGATGACCAGGAAGAGCAGGCAGATCATCAGTAGCGCCGGCAGTATCCAGACCGAAGGGGCTTCCAGCTCCCAGCGGCCATCCCATGGGACGCGAAAGATCTCCGGTGTTTCCGCCTCGAACAGACGCGCCGGCAAGGGACCGCGGACTGGAATGACGACCTGCTCATCCGACTCGCGTAACTGTCCCTCGAGCGTGAGCTCGAGTGCCTCCGGCGCCCAGATGAGCTGGAACTCCGCGAGTGTGTGAGACTCGCGTGGGCTGGTCAGATCAAACACAGCGAATCCCGCAAACCCGAGCGAGACCAGACAGGCGAATACACCGCCCAGCAGACTTCGCCAGCGATAGTTCCACGGTAGCGGCGGCACGCGCTCAGGAGCGACCTTGAAGCTCATGCGTAGCGCACCCTCGGCAGGAAGGAAAGATCGACCACATGATCGGGCGTGCCAACCTGCCGGACGATGATCGGTTGCTCGGGTAGATAGGGCCTGGGATCGACCGGTAGCGGCTCGCTGAGCGCGCGTATCGTGCCGTCCAGCGAGGCCAGTTCCAGCACGAACAGATCTTCTTGCTGCGGTGCCGCGTGCAGCGCGATGAACCGGGCAGCCAAACGTTCGCCCTCCGGGGGCAGCCGATGGGTGAAGACCCTTCGTCGCGCCCGGATCAGCGGTACGACCGCAGCCAGCCCAACCAGCAGTGCCGCACCTCCCAACCATTGCAGGACGGGCAGCGGACCTGGTACCCGCTGGCCGTCGACCAGCGCCCGCCATGGTTTCTCCGGGTCGACACGCAGGGTGACGACGGATGCGTCACTGATCAGTCGTCGGTCGGTTTCGAAGCGATACCAGGTCTGCCCCCCTGTCGTATAGCGCCAGAGTTCAAGCGGGCCCATGTCGTCGTAGCGATCACGGAAGCGATGAAGCACCTCGGCTTCCACCGTCACCAGCCCGGGCGCAGCAGCAAGCGCTCGCAGCGCTTGCGTGTTTTGGGCGCGGAACGTCCCGGCCGCCAGCAGGATCGACCCGACCAGCGTGCAGAAGACCACGAGAATGCTCCAATCCCCGGCGCGCGCCGCGGACTTCGGGATCTTTGCAGTGCTGGTGCTCACGATGGACTCCGTACGCCCCGCCGCCGGGATTCGGCAGCCCCGGTGGTATTCCACCGCAGCTGTCGCGTGAAGTCACGGGCGCGAGGCGCTGCTCAATCCTCTGCCATCGCCAGCAGGCTGGCATTACCGCCAACTGCAGCGGTGTTCACCGTCACCACGCGCTCGGTGGTGAAGCGAGACAGATAGTGCGGGCCGCCGGCCTTGGGCCCTGTGCCGGACAGGCCCTGACCGCCGAAGGGCTGAACCCCCACCACGGCACCGACCTGGTTGCGATTGACGTAGGTGTTGCCGACCCTGACCCGGGCGGCGATCTCCCGCGCGGTGAGATCGACGCGGCTGTGGATGCCCAGCGTGAGCCCATAGCCGGTGGCGTTGATGTCGGCGATGACGCGGTCGAGTTCACGGGAGCCGTAGCGCACCACATGCAGCACCGGCCCGAACACCTCACGTTCGAGTTGGCCGATGCCCTCGATCTCGACTGCAACGGGCGCGACAAAGGTCCCTTCGGCACAGCGGGCCGGCAGCTCACAGCGGTGGATCAGCCGACCCTCTGCCGTGATGCGCGCGACGTGGGCCTCCAGCGTCTCGCGCGCGGTCTCGTCGATCACCGGGCCCACATCCGTGCGCAGATCCGCCGGATCGCCGATCACCAGGCGACGCATCGCACCCGTCAGCAGTTTCAGCACGCGATCGGCGATGTCGGCCTGCAGATAGAGCACCCGAAGCGCCGAGCAGCGCTGGCCCGCGCTGCCGAAGGCGGACTGCAGCACGTCGATGACCACCTGCTCGGGCAGCGCAGAGCTGTCCACGATCATGGCGTTCTGGCCGCCGGTCTCGGCGATCAGCGTACCGATGGGCCCTTCGCGCGCTGCAAGCGACCGGTTGATCCGCCAGGCCGTCTCCGTCGAGCCCGTGAAGGCCACACCCGCCACGCGGGGATCGGCCACCAGGGCCGCACCGACCACCGAGCCCTTGCCTGGCAGCAGCTGCAGGGCCTGGGGCGCGATACCGGCCTCGTGCAGCAGCGCCACCGCGCGTGCTGCGATCAGCGGCGTCTGCTCGGCCGGCTTGGCGATCACGGTATTGCCCGCCACCAGTGCCGCGGCCACCTGTCCGGTGAAGATCGCCAGCGGGAAGTTCCAGGGGCTGATGCACACGAACACCCCGCGGCCGTGCAGGGAGAGCTCATTGCGCTCGCCGGTCGGCCCCGGCATGAGCTGCGCGCCGGCGAGCCCGCGCTCGGCCTGGTCGGCGTAGTAGTGCAGAAAGTCGATCGCTTCGCGGACTTCCGCCAGGGCGTCGCGCAGGGTCTTGCCCGCCTCGCGCAGACACAGGCCCATGAGCTCGGCCTGGTGAGCCTCGAACAGGGTGGCGGCGCGCCTCAGGCGCTGGGCCCGCTCGGGCGCACCGAGGGCATCCCAGCGCGGCCAGTAGGCATGGGCGACATCCACCGCCTCGCGCGCATGCGTCTCGTCGCCCCACACGGCGAAGCCCACGGTCTCGGCCAGCCGCGCCGGGTTCACCGAGGGATGTCCGCCGCCCTCGCGCGCACGGCCGTCGATGAGCGGGTAGGCGCGGCGACCGGTGGTCACAGGCATGTGTTCGGCCAGTCGCCGCAGACAGGCGCCGTCGGCGAGATTCAGGCCGCTCGAGTTCGGCCGGGTCTCGCCGTAGAGCTTTGCCGGGAGCGGGATCCGCGGATGCGGATACTGCGAGAGTTTCGAGAGCTGGCGTACCGGGTCGGCGATGATCTCCTCCACCGGTGTCTCATCGTCGACAATGCGGTTGACGAAAGAGGTGTTGGCGCCGTTCTCCAGCAGTCGCCGCACCAGGTAGGGCAGCAGGTCCTTGTGCGCCCCCACCGGCGCGTACACCCGGCAGGGCGGCGCCGACTCGAGTGCTGCGACCTCGGCATAGAGCTCCTCGCCCATGCCGTGCAGGCGCTGGAACTCGAACGCTCGATCGCCAGCCATCGCCAGGATGCTCGCGACCGTGTGCGCGTTGTGCGTGGCGAACTGCGGGTACAGCGTCTGCGGGCCCTGCAGCAATGCACGCGCGCAGACGAGATACGCGAGGTCCGTGGCCGCCTTGCGGGTATATACGGGATAGCCCGGCAGACCCTGCTCCTGGGCGCGCTTGATCTCGGTGTCCCAGTAGGCACCCTTGACCAGGCGGACGTAGATCGTATCACCCACCGCCTGCGAGAGCTCGGCGAGCCAGGCGATCACGTCCGGTGCCCGCTTGAGATAGGCCTGCACTGCAAGGCCGAGCCCGCCCCAGCCCTTCAGCTCAGGATCGCGATACACGCGCTCGAAGATGCGCAGCGACAGCTCGAGCCGCTCGGCCTCTTCGGCATCGACGGTCAATGCGATACCGGCCTCACGGGCCTGTCGGGCCAGCGCCAGCAGGCGGGTCGCGAGTTCGTCGATCGCCGCCTCGGCGTGCAGGAATTCGTAGCGGGCCGTCAGTGCGGAGAGCTTGACCGACACGCTGTGGCGCGCGGCCATCGCTTGATCGGCGGCGACCCCGGCCGCGGTGCGTTCGATGGCGCGGGCGTAAGCGTCGAAGTAGCGCTCGGCGTCCTCGTCGGTGAGCGCGGCCTCGCCCAGCATGTCGAAGGAGTACCGCCACTGGCGATTGTCGCGCTGGCCGGCACGTTTCAGCGCCTCGGGGATATCCCGGCCCATCACGAACTGGTGGCCCATGATGCGCATGGCCTGGCGCATGGCCGTGCGCAGAACCGGCTCACCGGCGCGCGTCGCGAAATTCCGCAGTACGCGAGCCGGGTTCTTCTGCACTTCGGTGGAAGGGCGCATCAGCCGCCCGGTGAGCATGAGTCCCCAGGTGGAGGCGTTGACGAACAGCGACTCGCTGGTGCCGAGATGCTCTTCCCAGTGTCCGGAGGAGAGCTTGTCGGCGATCAGCCGGTCGGCGGTGTCGTCGTCCGGAATCCGCAGCAGCGCCTCGGCGAGGCACATGAGCACGATGCCCTCCTCGGAAGAGAGATCGTACTCGTGCATGAAGGCATCGAGCCCGCCCTTGCTGCCTTGGCGCTCGCGCACACCGGCCACCAGCGCGGCCGCGCGGGCGTGGATGGCCTCGCGGGTGGCCGCAGGCCAGCGGTAGTCCTCGAGCATGCCCTCGACGAGGGTCGTCTCGTCGGCCAGCCAGCGACGATTGATGCGCTCGGCAGGCGCCCAGTCGGGCGGCAACCGGAGTGTCGTCTCACGCGCGTCATCCGCGGTCTTGCCTGCTGGAACCTCGGCAGCACACATGCCCTGACCCCCTGTCGGTGAGGAATGGAGACGGCACCGGCCGCCATTGTGTCAGCTCATGACGCCCGGGCGAGGCTTCCCTGTAAATCACGGGAAACCGCAGCCGCCGTCGCCGCGGCAGCCGAGGCCTCGCTGCCGATCAGCCCGAAGAGATCCTTGGGATCGGCCATCGCCGGCACCAGCGGCAGCGGCTGGCCGAGCCCGAGTTCGTTGGCCGCATCGCGCAGGAAGCGCAGCGCCGAGAAATCCTCGAGCGCAAAGCCCACCGAGTCGAACACGGTGACCTCGTCGGCACGGCGACGTCCCTCGACCTCGCCCGCGAGCACCCGCCACAGCTCCGTGACGGCAAACTCCGCCGGCATCTGCTGCAGCTCCCCCTCCATGCGGGTCTGCGGCTCGTACTCCACGAACACCGAGGCCCGCGCCAGCACCTCGGCGGCCAACTCCGTCTTGCCGGGGCAGTCGCCACCGATGCCGTTGATGTGCATGCCCGGCTCGATCATGTCGCCGGTGAGGATGGTCGCATTGGTCTTGTCGGCCGTCGCGGTGGTCACGATGTCGGCCCCGGCGACGGCTTCGCGGGCACTCTTGCAGGCGACGAACTCGAAGCCGCTGTCGGCGAGGTTGGAGAGCGTCTTGCCCGTGGCAGCGCGATCGACGTCGTACAGACGGAACTCACGGATACCGAGCAGATGCGCGAACGCGAGGATCTGGAATTCGGCCTGGGCACCGTTGCCGATCACCGCCATCGAGCGGCTGTCGGGACGGGCCAGCGCGCGGGCGGCCAGCGCCGAGACGGCAGCCGTGCGCAGCGCCGTGGTCAGCGTCAGCTCGGAGACGAGTTCAGGCGCGCCGGTGTCGACCCTCGCCAGCACCCCGAAGGCCATGACCGTCGGCAGCCCCAGCGTCGGATTCTGCGGGTGGCCGTTCACGTACTTGAAGGCATAGTGCTCGGCATCGGCCGCGGGCATCAGCTCGATCACACCGACCGGCGAATGGCTGGCGGTACGTGCGGACTTGTCGAACTCCTGCCAGCGCAGGAAATCGCGCTCGAGCGCCGCTGTCAGCCGGCGCAGGCAGGTCTCCACGCCCAGCGTACGGATGATGTTCGCGACATCCGCGGGGGAGAGAAATCGGGAATCGACGGAAACGGTCATGGCACACCTCCCTGTGATCGGTATGCGCCAGTCTCGACCAGCCCGCTGAGAATGTAAATAGGCAGAATGCTGACGTTTACGCTATAGTTCTACCATATTGATCAATCGCGATAATCAAAATGTCTTCACTGGATGAACTCGACCGGCGATTGATCGAGCTGCTTCGAAAGAACGCCCGCAGCAGTATCGCGGCGCTCGCAAGCGCGCTCGGCGTCGCCCGCGGCACGGTGACCAACCGGATCAGCCGCCTGGAGGCCAGTGGGGTGATCGCCGGCTATACCCTGCGGCTGCGTGCGGACGACGCCGATGGCGGCGTGCGCGCCTGGGTCAGCATTGCGATCGAGGGCCCGCAGACGCGCAATGTGATTGCCCGGCTGCTGGCCGAACCTGACGTGGCGGCCGTACACGACACCAACGGCCGCTGGGACCTGCTGGCGGAGGTGGTCACCGCCGACCTCGGGGCGCTCTCGCGTCTGCTGGAGCGCCTGCGAAGCCTGCCGGCGGTGAACTCCACCGAAACCAGCATCCACCTCGCCACCTACCGCGCCGGCTGAGCCCGCCCGAGGCGACGCGCGTCTCAGCTGTGCTTGAGTTCGCGCAGGCGTCGCCGGGTGCGTTGATCGGGACGCCCGTCGGTACCAGGCGCGAGCTGGCGGTCCAGCCGCAGCCGTTCGAGTTGAGCCTCGCGCCGCGCCTGGCTCTCGGGGTCTTCGGCGTAACAGGCGCTGGCCTCGCGCGCCGGCCCCCGTCGCGCCGGGACGGCCAGCACCTCGACCCGCCAGCGCTGCTGCGCCTTGGTGATCTCGAGCCAGTCGCCCGGTCGCACGACCCGCGCAGGCTTGGCCCGCTCCCCGTTGACCGTCACATGCCCGCCCTTGACAGCTGCAGTGGCCATCCCGCGGGTTTTGAAAAAGCGTGTACACCACAGCCACCGGTCGAGCCGACCGGCGTCTTCAACCGCTGCCGTGCCCGGCCTGTCCGTCACTCGGGCGCGGCCTCGAATCGGGCACTCACGTAGCAGCTCCCCCCGGTGTCGAACCAGCGCGCGACCACCACCACCGGCCCCGTGCGAGCCAGGAACTCGGTGGAGACGGGCTTTGCCGTCTGCCACTGCCGCTCATAGGACCCGAAGCGCTGGACCAGCGGCTCGGCAAAATCATCACGCAGGGCCATGCAGGCCTCCGCATCGGCGGCTCGGGTGGGGGCATGCAGCGTGGCTTCGACCTGCTGGATGATGTCGTGCTCGCCCATGGCCATCACGCCGACGGGTACTGCTCCGAACCGGATGTCGTAGCGGATCTCCCGCAGGCCCGAGCAGCCCGGCCCGGCGTAGAGCCCACCCGGACCCAGGCGCAGCGCCTTGGTCTCGGCGCGGTCGAAACGCTCGCCGAGACGCAACGGGCCGATGCCATCGTCGCGCAGGTCGGCCGCGGCCGTGGCCGATCCAGCCCAGAGCCCCGCAATCAGCAGCCCAGCGCCCAGCAGCACTCCGGCCAGCATCACTGCCACACCGAGTACGCTGGCAACGCTGCGCCGCACGCGGATCATCCCTCCGGCGTGATCACGCCGCAGGCGATCCGAGGACCGGCGCCGCCGATCGGCTGGCTGTAGTGGTCATCCCGGTTCTCGTGAATCACCAGGGCGGCACCGTCGTAGTCGAGCAGCGCCGGGCGACCGGGCGCACCGCGCAGCGAGACCAGGTGGCTGAACAGCTCCACCTGCACCGTGCCGTCCTCGCGCACGATGATGTTCGGCAGGTCGCCGTGATCCGGGCCTTCGGGGTTCATCAGCCCATGCGCCCTGCCCTCGGGATTGAGGTGTCCGCCCGACGCGACGAACCCATCATCGGGATCCTCGCAGGTGCCGATGGCATGGATGTGGATGGCGCGCCGCCCAGGCGGCAGGCCGTGGAGATCAAGATCGATCAGCACGCCGTGCGGACTCTCGATCAGCACCCCGTTGCCGATGTCATTGCCGGCGCTGTCGATGAATGCAACGGTGGCACGTTCGGCGTTCTCGGCAGCGAGGCCTGCAGGCAGCAGGGCAAGGCCGAGCGACAGGGTCAAGACAGACGACAGTTTCATGGTTTCCCTCCCTGGGACAGTGATCCGGATGACATCCCCGATCAGCATTCGGGAACGTTGACGGCGAGCCCTCCCTCGGAGGTCTCCTTGTAAATGGTAGACATATCACGCCCGGTCTGCCGCATGGTACGGATGACCTGGTCGAGCGAGACCTTGTGCGTGCCGTCACCCCGCAGCGCCAGGCGCGCGGCATTGATCGCCTTGACCGAACCCATGGCATTGCGTTCGATGCACGGGATCTGCACCAGCCCGGCCACCGGATCGCAGGTCAGGCCAAGATTGTGCTCCATGCCGATCTCGGCGGCGTTCTCGATCTGCGCGTTACTGCCGTGCAACGCGGAAACCAATCCGGCCGCGGCCATTGAGCAGGCCACACCGACCTCGCCCTGGCAGCCCATCTCGGCCCCCGACAACGAGGCGCGTTTCTTGTAGAGCATGGCGATGGCGCCGGCAGTCAGCAGAAAGCGGATCACCCCGTCATCATCGGCGCCCTGCTCAAAGCGACAGTAGTAATGCAGCACGGCGGGGATGATGCCGGCCGCCCCATTGGTCGGGGCCGTGACCACGCGCCCGCCGGCGGCGTTTTCTTCGTTCACCGCCAGGGCCCAGGCATCCACCCAGTCGAACACCTGCAGCGGACCGTCCTGCTGCGTCTGCAGCTGCCGGTGCAGCTTCGGGGCGCGCCGGCGCACCTTGAGCACGCCGGGCAACAGGCCCTGCGCCCGGAACCCGCGCTGCACACAGTCCTGCATCACCTGCCAGAGCTCCAGCAGCCGTGCGCGCACGGTCTCCGGACGCTCCCAGGCGTGCTCGCGCTCGGCCATGAGTTCGTGGATCTCGAGGCCGTGCTCCCTGCAGAGCTCAAGCAGCTCCCGTGCGGTTTCGAACTCGTAGGGCGCAGCGGGCCGTGGCGTCCCGCCCTGCTGCTCGTCACCCCGGACGATGAACCCGCCCCCCAGGGAGTAGTACTCGGCGCTGTGAAGCTCGCTACCTTCGGCATCGCTCGCCGTGAAGCGCATGCCGTTGGTGTGGCGTGGCAGGGTCTCGCGCTTGTGCAGGCGAACGCGGGACGCGCGGTCGAAGTCGATCTCGTGGCTGCCGCCCAGCGCCAGCCGATGCGACTCGTTGACCTGCCGGATGACGGCCTCGGCCTCGTCGGCGTTTACGCTCTCGGGGCGCAACCCCGCAAGGCCCAGCACGACAGCGCGGTCCGTGGCATGGCCGACACCGGTCAGCGCGAGCGAGCCATACAACCCCACGTCGACCCCATGCGTTCGCTTGAGGCAGTCATGGCTGGCCAGTTCCTCGACGAACCGCCGCGCGGCGTTCATCGGCCCGACCGTATGCGAACTGGAAGGCCCGATCCCGATCTTGAAGATGTCCAGGACGCTGAGCGACATGGTCCTTCGCCTAGGCAGTGCTTACGGGCATTGTACGGCACTGGCGAAAGCGGCGGCCCGATCGGCGGGACCGTGCCCATACCGGCTGCAAAGGCCCGTCGACAAGGACCTCGACATGAACCCACTGATCTACACCCTAGATCTCACCGGCACCTTCGTGTTCGCGCTCTCGGGCGGACTCGCCGCCGCCCGCAGCCGTCTGGATCCGTTCGGGTTCGTGGTCGTGACCATGGTAACAGGGCTGGGCGGCGGCACGCTCAGGAACCTGCTGCTCGACCTGCACCCCGTCACCTGGGTGGCGGATCCCCGTTACCTGCTGGTCTGCCTGGCCGCCGCTGCCATCAGTTTCGCCTGGGCACGCCAGCTGGAGTCCCGTCTGCGCTGGCTGCGCATCGCCGATGCGCTCGGGCTCGGCCTGTTCGCCGTCGCTGGTACGCAGCTCGCACTCTCGGCCGGCACTCATCCGGGGATCGCCGTGATGATGGGCGTCACCACCGGCATCGCCGGCGGCATGATTCGCGACGTGCTCTGCAACGAGGTACCGCTCGTGCTGCAGCAGGAGATCTACGCGCTGGCCGCGCTGGCTGGCAGCGTTGCCTACGTGCTGCTGGACCTGGCCGGCGCCGCACCCGCGCTCTCGGCAATCGTGGGGGCAGTGCTCTGCAGCGGCCTGCGGCTGGCGGCCATCCGCTGGAACCTTTCGCTGCCTGCCTACGGCGGCGGACGGATGCCACCGTCCGGCTGAAATCCCGGCCCGGCTGATATAGTCG
>SKYU01000192.1 GCA_007127715.1 Gammaproteobacteria bacterium
ATGCCCCATGAGTCTACGGGATTGGCGTGCGCTTGCCGCGCACTCAGGGGCGATGTTGAAATGACCAGCGGCGCGCGATCCCGCCGGCAGCGCAAGAGACAGCCTATGCAGCAACGTAGTGGCTACCGCCTGCGGGTGGGGCATATCGCGGGCATTGCAGTCGATCTCGACTGGTCACTGCTGATCATCTTCACGCTGATCACGGTTGCCTTGGCCGTGGGCCTGTTTCCCGCCTGGCATCCGGAGTGGTCGGCAGCGACCGCCTGGCTGGCGGGTCTTGGTGCGGCCACGCTGTTCCTGATGTCGGTGCTGGCCCACGAGTTCGCCCATGCACTGGTCGGCCGGCGCCGCGGTATCACCATCCGCCAGATCACCCTGTTCGTGTTCGGCGGCATGGCGCACATGGACAATGAGCCGCGCCGCTGGCGCGACGAGTTCTGGATGGCCATCGCCGGCCCGCTGGCCAGCCTGGTGATCGGCGCGACCTGTCTGGTGCTGGCCGGCGTGCTGATCGGTCCGGTGGAATTCGACCCGGAGGCGCCGGAGGCGCTGCTCGCCGATCTGGGTCTAGTGCCCTCCGTACTGCTGTGGCTCGGCCAGATCAACATCATCCTCGCCATCTTCAACATGGTGCCCGGCTTCCCCCTGGATGGCGGACGCGTGCTGCGGGCGCTGCTCTGGGGCATGACCGGTGACATGCGCCGTGCCACGCGCTGGGCCTCGCTCGGCGGCCAGGCCTTTGCCTGGACGCTGATCGCGCTTGGGGTGGCAATGGCGGTGGGCGTGCAGGTGCCGGTGTTCGGCGCGGGCCTGGTGGGCGGGTTGTGGCTGATGTTCATCGGCTGGTTCCTGAACAACGCCGCGCTGGTCAGCTATCGTCAGCTGGTGACACGGGATGCGCTGGAGTCGGTCCCGGTGTCGCGGCTGATGTGCACCGGACTGGACAGTGTGGACGCGGCCCTTCCGGTCGAGCGGCTGGTCAGTGAACATCTGCTCCACCGCGAACAGCGAGCCTATCCGGTCGTCGAGGACGGTCGACTGGCAGGACTCGTGACCCTGCGTGATGTCCGCGCCTTGCCGGCACCGCGCTGGGCGGAAACACAGGTCGGCAGGATCATGACGCCGGTCCAGCAGCTGGTCAGCGTGGCGCCGGACGATGACGCCTTCGAGGTGCTCGCGCTGCTTGGCGAGCGCAACCTCAACCAGGTACCCGTGCTGGATCGAGGTCGTGTGCTGGGTCTGGTGCGCCGCGAGGACATCGTGCGCTGGCTGGCGCTGCGCGGCGGTCCGCTCGACGAGCCGAAGGCCGAACGCTGACCGGCCCTGCGGCAATTGCGCATTTCAGGCGGCTTGACAGTCGTCGTATGCTTTCCACGAGATGCATACGGAGCCCCTCATGAAAATCAACAACATCTTCTGCGTGATGGACCCTACTGCCGAGACCCAGCATGCGCTGGCGCGAGCGGCATTCGTGGCGCGGGCCCAGGGCGCGGCCATCACCGCCTACCTCGTGGTCCCGAAAGACGAGGACATGCCCGATCCCGAGGGCTGGCTGGAGAAACAGATCGCACCCTTCCGGGAAAAAGGCCTGAAGATCGAGCCGCGGATCGAGCACAACAACGACTGGCGCCAGGCCATCGCCTCTGCGGCCGAACGCAGCGGCGCCGACCTCATCACCAAGAGCACCTACCGGCGTTCGGCCGTGCGCCGCTGGATCCTGCGCAACTCCGACCACCTGCTGCTGAAGTCGGCGCGCTGCCCGATCCTGTTCTCCAAGACCGAGAACACCTTCGACACCAAGGGTCCCACCAAGGTGCTGGTCTCGGTCAACGTCAATGCCGAGGATCCGGAGCGTCGTGAACTGCGCGAGATCGTCACGCGCAATGCGCGCGACCTGGTCGAGCAGCTCGGCGCCGAGATGCATGTGGTGAACTCCTTCCCCAGCAGGATGGAGTTCGTCCATCCGCCCGACCTCGCCAAGCGCTTCGACGTCCCCCGCAGCCACGCCCACGTGGCCGAGGGCAGCGCCGAGGAGGTCGTCAGCGAGGTCTGTCAGCGACTGGGTAATCCACTGGTCGTCATGGGCGCGGTGATCCGTCCGGGCGTCAAGGGCATGGTGGTCGGCAACACGGCCGAGCGCATCCTCAATGCCGTGCCCGGCGACGTCCTCGCCATCGTGCGGGCGGGCTTCGCCAAGCTGCCACCGCAGAGCTGACGCGGCGGCAGGGCGGGCGGGCCCTGCTCATCGTCCACCGACCCACTCGTCGATCATTGCGCGCAATCGATCCGGGTGGGTCGTCGGAATCCAGTGTTCCGAGGGCAGTTCGACAAAATGCGCGTTGCCCAGCGCGCCTTCCATGCGCCGACGCGTGAGGGCCGCGTCGGTCATGCGTCGACCGCTGGCCTGGATGACAAGCACCGGAGCCTGGATGTCGGCCAGCGGCAGCGGCCTCAGCAGTTCCACGAAGTTCGCCAGCAGCTGCGACAGCGGCAGGACGCCGGCATCGTGGCGCAGCGAGCCATGGACCTGCAGCAGCGCCGGTGGCGCGGACGCAGCCTCCTGGCTGGAGGCCGCATGCACGGGCGCATCGAGCTCCCGCAGATGTACGCGGCGCAGCCGGCGGCGGTACAGACCTATGCGGTTGACCCGCGCGACCAGCCACGCGCCCGCGCGCAGCAGCGGCGCCAGGCGACGCAACCAGGCCATGCGCCCCGTCAGCGCTTGGCTGAGCATCGGCTCGATCAGCACCACCCCGGCGCAGCGGTCCGGGTGACGGGCGGCAAAGTGGGCGGCCAGGTTCGCCCCCAGGCAATGCCCGGCAACCACCGCCCGCTCGACCTGCACATGATCGAGCAGCGCCACAAGATCCTCACACCAGTGATCCATCCCGGCGGGCCCTCGCCAGATCGAGTCCCCGTGTCCGCGCAGATCGGGTGCCAGCAGCCGATGGCCGTCGAGACGGGTGTGATCGGTGAAATGCCACCAGCGCGTGCCATTACTGGCCGCCCCATGCAGCAGGACCAGCGCACCCTCGGCCTCGGCCGTTACCGGCGAACGCTGCCGATACGCGAGGGTGTACCCGTCAGGCGCAGAGAAGAACCGCGGGGTATCGAAAGACTGCGCCACGACCAGGCCGGTCAAGCGTCCGGCCTGGTCGCGGTCCTGACGTGGGAAACAGCGTTGATCGAGACGCCAGCGCTCATCCGACCTTGATCTCGACGCTGCGCGGCGTCGCAGCCTCGCGCTTCGGCAGACGGACCTTGAGAACGCCGTCGCGGCTCTCGGCCGTGATGCCCTCTACATCGACATCATCCGGCAACCGGAAACTGCGCGAAAAACTCCCATAGAAACTCTCGACGCGGTGGACCTTGTCGTCCTCGTGCTCCGTCTCGAGCCGTCGCTCACCACGGATGGACAGCACTCCCTCATTGAGATCGATGCGGATATCCTCTTTCTTCACCTCGGGCAGCTCAGCCTTGATCAGGTAGGCCTGCTCGTTTTCGATGATGTCGGCGGCAGGCCGCCAGTCCACTTTCGCGAGTTCTCCCGAGCCGGCCGACGAGCGGCTCAGCAGCTGGTTGAAACGCTGCATCAGGTCACCTGAATCCTGGAATGGATCCCATCGCATCAGGCTCATGACGATTCCCTCCCTCGTGATCCGGTGTAGCCGACGCCCGGACGGGCGCCGTGTTGCCGAGTGTGGCGCAGCCCTGCCGCGCCGTCAGCCCGCAGTCTCCGAGAGCCCGCTGCGGAGATTCCCTATGCCGCCGACCGGACCCGCCCACCGGCGAGACTGCCGGATTCGGTGCTCGACCCGCAGGCGACATTGCGCCAGACTGACCGCATGCAACGCCCCTACCTGCTGACCGTCAACTCCGGCTCCTCGAGCGTCCGCTGCGGGCTGTTCGTGGCCGAGGACGCGGCCGCGGCGGCCATCCGGCAGGATGATCCGAACCTGCCCACGGGCGAGCTGCCCGAGCCGATCTACAAGGTGCATGTCGAGCTGCCCTCCACACGGCGTGCCCCGCGCCTGCACGTCACCGCCGGCCCGGCGAAATACTCCGGGACCCCCCGCCTGCAGGTGGTCGACCATGCCAGCGCGCTGGCGGAAGTCTTCGCCTGGCTGGCGGAACGCGACATGCGGACCGGCATCGGTGCCGTGGGGCACCGGGTGGTCCACGGCGGCACGCGCGCGGCCCCGATGCCGATCACGCCTGCACTGTTGCGTGCCCTTGAGGAACTCGCCCCACTCGCCCCCCTGCACCAGCCCAATGACCTGGCTGCCATCGAGGCGGTCCGGGCCCAGCTGCCTGGTGCCCGGCAGGTGGCCTGCTTCGACACCATGTTCCACCGGACGCTGCCGCCACGCGCGCACCGGCTCGCAGTGCCGTCCACGATCGCCGGAATGCCGCTGCGCCGCTTCGGCTTCCACGGCCTCGCCTATGAAGCGATCGCCGGCGAAATGCTGCGACTGGCGCCGACGGAGCGGCGTATCGTCGCTGCCCATCTCGGCAACGGCGCAAGCCTGTGCGCCATCGACACCGGCGTGAGCGTCGATACCACCATGGGCGTGACCCCACTGGACGGTCTGCCGATGGGCACGCGCAGCGGGACACTCGATCCCGGACTGGTCCTCTGGCTGCAGCGCGAAGGGGGGCATCCGCCGGAGCGCCTTGCCGAGATACTCTGGCGCGAGTCCGGGCTGCTCGGGCTGTCCGGCACCAGTGCCGACATGCGCATGCTGCTCGAGACGCGCACCGGCCAGGCGCGGGAGGCCGTCGAGGTGTTCTGCTATCGGGCCGCCCAGGGAATCGCCGCGATGGCGGTGGCCATGGGCGGTGTGGATGCCATCGTCTTTTCCGGTGGCATGGGCAAGCGTGCCGGCCCGGTCCGTGCAGGCATCGCCGAGCACCTGGAGGTGTTGGGCGTGCGTTACGACCCTGTCGCCAATGGCAAACACAGGGAGCTGTTCTCCCGCTCGGACAGCCGCGTGAAGCTGCGCATCGTGAATGCCGACGAGGAAGGCATCATCGCCCGCCACACGGCCCGCACCCTGGGCCTGCGTCCGGCTCAGGCGTAAGCGCGCTGCACGTACTGCTGCAGCATCCGCTGCGAGTTGAAAAACGCGCCATTGAGCGCAATGGCGTGGCGCCTGACCCGGAGAAACGCACCGTCGTCGCTGTGGAAACAGGGCAGGACGGCCTGCTCGAGCTTGTTGTAGAGGCTTGCGGCATCCCGGGCCGCATCCCCGGTGGCACCACCATCACCGTTGCCGATCGCCCAGCCGGTGATGCCCTCGAGATGCCCCTCGATCCACCAGCCATCCAGGGTACTCAGGCTGGGCACGCCATTCATGGCCGCCTTCATCCCGCTGGTCCCGGAGGCCTCGTTCGGGGGCAAGGGCGTGTTCAGCCAGACATCCACGCCACTGACCAGTTTCGCCGCCAGTGCCGTGCCATAGTCCGGCAGCCAGACCACCTCGACACCGTCACCGCGCAGCGCGCGCGCCGCCTCGTGGACCGCACGGATCAGCGCCTTGCCACCCTCGTCCGCCGGGTGGGCCTTCCCGGCATA
Organism: Gammaproteobacteria bacterium; assembly: GCA_007127715.1. Classification (GTDB taxonomy): domain Bacteria; phylum Pseudomonadota; class Gammaproteobacteria; order Steroidobacterales; family PWYM01; genus PWYM01. The sequence continues at coordinate 5,576 of SKYU01000192.1, forward strand.
GAGCACCCGCAGGCCGCCATGCCGCGCGGCGATTGACCTCAACCGATCGAGGTCGGTGAACAGCAGATCCGGACGCTTGTAGGCCGTGGCGCGGCGCGCGAAACCGAGTGTGAACCGGGCGGGATCGAGCTGCCTACCGGTTGACTCGGCCACGGTCTCCAGCAGCGCCTGCTTGGCCGCCGCGTGAGCCTCGGCGATCTCCTCCAGCGGAATCGCCAGGGCATAGCGCAGGCTGTAGTTGTCGACCTGCCAGCCGGCAATGTGGCGATCGAGTACGCCAGCCATCGGGGGCGCGATCCAGGTGGCGGCATGCACCCCGTTGGTGATGGCATCGACCTCATAGTCGGCGAACATCAGCCGCGAAACCTCGCCGTGACGGTAGGCCACGCCGTTGACATGCCGGCTGAGGTTGAGTGCGATGTAGGTCATGTTGAGCTGATGCCCCTGGTCCAGCGCATCGCGCGGCACGGCAAAACTCCGCTCGCTGCGCAGCACCTGGCGGTAGACGTCGATGGCGAAATGATCCCGCAGCTTCGGCGCCAGGGAACGGCCCAGCAGCTCGGCAGCCAGCTCCAGCGGAAACTGGTCATGGCCTGCAGGCACGGGGGTGTGCGTAGTGAACACGCACTGCTCGCGCACAGCCTCGATCTCACGCTCACCGACCCCGTTGTGGCCATTGCCCCGATGCTGCTCCTCCAGAAGCTCGAGCGTCAGCAGCGCCGCATGCCCTTCGTTCAGGTGGAAGCGCCGGATCGCCTGGAAGCCCAGCATCCTCAACATGCGCACACCGCCAATACCGAGCAGCATTTCCTGTGCCAGTCGGTAGCGGCCATCGCCGCCATAGAGGTGGTCCGTGAGGGCGCGGTCGGTCTCGTGGTTGCCGTCGAGGCGACTGTCCAGGAAGATCACCGGCACGATGTGCCCGCGGCAGCCCCGCACGTCATGGACCCAGCCCCGCAGATGCACCTCGCGTTCGCCGATGGCCACCGTGACCTGCCCGTCGAGCGGCTCGAGCAGCGTCTCCACCGGCCAGTCCTCGGGCGCCTCGCGCTGCGCACCGTCCTCGTCAAGTGACTGGCGAAAATAGCCGCGACGATGCAGCAGCGAGACCGCCACCATCGGGAGGCCCAGGTCCGCCGCCGTGCGAATCGTGTCGCCGGCCAGTACGCCCAGGCCGCCGCTGTAGGTCGGCATACGCGGGTCGAGCGCGATCTCCATCGAGAAATAGGCGATTTCAGCCGTGGTCTGCATACCGCGCACGCCCCGTCCGTGAACCCCTCAGGCGGGGCTGAGTGCCTCGCGCCGGGCCTGCAGCGCAGCGAGCAGCTTGCGGTAGGCATCGGCGAACGCCTCGACGCCCTCGCGCTCGAGCTGCGCGGTCACCGCCGTCATGGAGATGCCCATGCGTTCGACGCGCGCCAGCACCTCCTCGGCGGCTTCCCCTCGCCCGCCCAGCGTATCCTCCACCGTGCCATGGTCCAGGAAGGCCTCGAGCGTGGCGGGCGGTAGGGTGTTGACGGTGTCGCGGCCGATCAGCTGGTCGACATAGAGCACATCCGGGTAGTCGGGGTTCTTGGTGCCGGTGCTGCCCCACAGCAGACGCTGCACACGCGCGCCGCGCGCTCGCAGGGCGCTCACCTCGGGCGTGTCCATGAACCCACTGAATGTCGCCCAGGCGCGGCGGGCGTTGGCGATGGCGGTCTGTCCCCGCAGCGCCAGCGCCGCCTCGCTGCCGAGTTCCTCGAGCGCACGGTCGACAAGCGTGTCGATCCGGCTGACGAAGAACGACGCCACCGAGGCCACGCTCCCGGGCGCGGCCAGCCGGCCGACACCCGCACGCCATGCCCGCATGACATCGACGTAGCGCGACACGGCGAACAGCAGGGTGACGTTGACGTTGACCCCGTCAGCCAGCGTGGCCTCGATGGCCGGCAGCCCCTCGGCCGTTGCCGGGATCTTGATCATCACGTTCGGCCGGTCGACCGCATCGAACAGACTCCGTGCCGAGGCGATGGTGGCGTCGGTATCCTGCGCGAGCAGTGGTGACACCTCGAGGCTCACATAGCCGTCGGCACCACCGCTGCGCTCATGCACCTCGCGCAGAAGGTCTGCCGCGCGACTGACATCCTCGACCATGAGCGCATCGAGCAGCGCCTGGGTGTCGCCGTCCGGATGGGCGGCCAACCAGCGCCGGATGCTTGCGTCGTAGTGGTCGCCGGCGGTGATCGCCTTGTGGAAGATCGTCGGGTTGGTCGTGACGCCGGTCACGCCCTGGGCCACCAGCTCGGCCAGGCCGCCGCTGTCCAGCAGTTCCCGGTCGATGTAGTCCAGCCAGACGGACTGGCCCTGGGCGGCAAGCGCCGAGAGTCTAGGATGCATGATCGTTCCCGTGCGGCCAGCGCCAGTCGCGAATCTCCGGCATGTCCTGGCCATGCCTGCGGATGTAGTGGTGGTGATCGATCAGCTTGTCGCGGATCACCTGCTTCGCGTAGGCCGCAAGATACCCGAGCTTGGGTACCCGGTCGATGACATCCCCGACCAGGTGGAAGCGATCGAGGTCGTTCAGCACCGCCATGTCGAACGGCGTGGTCGTCGTGCCCTCCTCCTTGTAGCCGCGAACATGCAGGTTGCGGTGGTTGGTACGCCGGTAGGTGAGCCGGTGAATCAGCCAGGGGTAGCCGTGATAGGCGAAGATGATCGGCTTGTCCGTGGTGAACAGGGCGTCGAAGTCGCGATCCGAGAGACCGTGCGGATGTTCCTCGCGTGGCTGCAGGGTCATGAGGTCGACCACATTGACCACGCGCACCCTGAGCTCCGGCACATGCTGTCGCAGCAGATCCACCGCCGCCAGCGTCTCCAGGGTGGGGACATCGCCGGCGCAGGCCATCACCACGTCCGGTTCGTGGCCCCGGTCGTTGCTCGCCCACTCCCAGATACCGATCCCGGCCGTGCAGTGCCGGATGGCCGAGTCCATATCCAGCCACTGTGGCTGCATCTGCTTGCCAGCCACGATCACGTTGATGAAATCCCGGCTGCGCAGCACCTTGTCGGTGACGTACAGCAGGCAGTTGGCATCGGGGGGCAGGTAGACGCGGATGATGTCGGCCTTCTTGTTGACCACGTGGTCGATGAAGCCGGGATCCTGGTGGCTGAAGCCGTTGTGGTCCTGGCGCCAGACATGCGAGGTCAGCAGGTAGTTCAGCGAGGCGATGGGCCGGCGCCACGGCACCTCGTGGGCGGCCACCTTCAGCCACTTGGCATGCTGGTTGAACATCGAATCGACGATGTGGATGAACGCCTCGTAGCAGGAGAACACGCCGTGGCGCCCGGTCAGCAGATACCCCTCCAGCCAGCCCTGGCAGGTGTGCTCGGAGAGGATCTCCATCACCCGGCCCTCGGGCGAGAGCTGTTCGTCACCCGGCTCGGTCTCGCCCAGCCACGTGCGGTCGGTGACCTCGAACACCGCACCGAGGCGGTTGGACTCGGTTTCGTCCGGCCCGAACAGCCGGAAGTTGCCGTGGGCGGCGTTCTTCTGCATGACATCGCGCAGGAAGCGGCCCATCACCCGCGTGGTCTCGGCCATGTCGCGTCCAGGGTGCTCGACATCCAGGGCGTAGTCACGAAAATCAGGCAGCACCAGATCACGCAGCACAAGCCCGCCGTTGGCATGCGGATTGGCACCCATACGCCGCGAACCATCGGGCACCAGCGCCAGCAGTTCCGCGCGCGGCGCACCCTGCTCGTCGAACAGCGCCTCCGGACGATAGCTCTTCAACCAGCGCTCCAGGACACCGCGGTGGGCATCGCTGCTGGCCGCATCTCCGAACGGGACCTGGTGAGACCGCCAGGAGCCCTCGATCTGCTTGCCGTCGACCTGCGCCGGGCCCGTCCAGCCCTTGGGCGTCTTCAGCACGATCATCGGCCAGCGAGGCCGGCTGCGCACCCCTTCCTCGCGGGCGGCGCGCTGGATGGCCGCGATCTCGTCCAGCGCCTCGTCGAGGGCGGCGGCCATCTGCTGGTGCACCTGCATCGGGTCGTCACCCTCGACCAGGATCATGCGGTGACCGTAGCCCGTCATCAGCGCCTCGAGTTCCTCGATGGGAATGCGCGCCAGCACCGTGGGGTTGGCGATCTTCCAGCCGTTCAGGTGGAGCACCGGCAGCACGGCGCCGTCTGTGGACGGGTTGAGGAACTTGTTGGAGTGCCAGGCGGTGGCCAGCGGGCCGGTCTCGGCCTCGCCGTCGCCGACCACGCACAGGGCCACGAGAGCCGGGTTGTCGAATACCGCTCCGTAGGCGTGCGACAGGGCATAGCCAAGCTCGCCACCCTCGTGGATGGACCCCGGCACCTCGGGGGCGACGTGGCTGGGCAGCCCTCCCGGGAAGGAGAACTGGCGGAACAGCCGCTGCATGCCCTCGCCATCCCGCGTGACATCCGGGTAGAGCTCGCTGAAGCTGCCCTCGAGCCATGTGTTGGCGATCAGGGCGGGGCCGCCATGGCCAGGCCCGGTGATGAAGATGGCATCGAGGTCGCGCTGGCGGATCGCCCGGTTCATGTGCGCATACAGCAGGTTCAGCCCGGGCGTGGTCCCCCAGTGACCGAGCAGTCGCGCCTTGACATGTTCAGGCGCGAGGGGCTCGCGCAGCAGCGGGTTGGCCAGCAGGTAGATCTGGCCCACCGAGAGATAATTCGCCGCACACCAGTAGTCGTGCAGCGCGGTCAGCTGCTGTGCCGAAAGCGGCCCCATCGTCGCCGATCCAACGCCAGTGTCGTGCATGTCCATTCCCTGCGAGCCTGCCGCCCGCGCATGTCATTCACGTGACAGCGCCCGATGCGCCCGTCATCGCAACCAGACTAACGCGCCACCCGGAGGCCGGATCATCGGGGAATACCGTGATGCTGCCCCTTGGCAGGGTCCCGGAGCGGTCCCAGAATAGGCGGGCCGGCATGTGCCGGCGTGTCGTTCCACGGAGTCCCCGCGCCATGGCAGGCCACCGCTTTCACCTCGACGTCGTGCCCACGCTGCCGGAGAACATCAGCCGGCTGGCCGACCTCGCCGACAACCTCTGGTTCAGCTGGCACCGGCCCACGCGCCACCTGTTCCTGATGCTCGACCGGACCCTGTGGTGGCGGGTCGGCCGCAACCCGCGGATGTTCCTGCGGCATGTCGACCAGTCCATCCTCACCCGCGCTGCCGAGGACCGCACCTTCCTCTCGGCCTACCGCAGCGTGCTGGCCGAGTTCGACGCCTACCAGGAAACCCGGCCCAACGGGCGACCGCTCTCGCCGCTGGCGGAGAACGACCTCATCGCCTATTTCTGCGCGGAATTCGGTTTTCACGACAGCGTTCCCATCTACTCCGGCGGCCTCGGCATCCTCGCCGGCGACCACTGCAAGACGGCGAGCGACCTGGCGCTGCCGTTCATTGCGGTCGGCCTGCTGTACCGCCAGGGGTATTTCAACCAGCGTATCGATGGTCACGGCCAGCAGATCGCCGAATACCGCACCGTGCAGTCCCACGAGATTCCAGTATTCCCGGTCACCGACGCCCACGGTCGCGACCTGGTGATCGACTGTCCCATCAAGTCGCGTACGGTGAAGGTCAAGCTGTGGAAGGCCCAGGTCGGGCGGGTGCAAGTCATCCTGCTCGACACCGACATCGATGCCAACGAAGAGGAATACCGCAGCATCACCCGCGTGCTCTACGGCGGCGACCACACCACCCGTATCCGCCAGGAGCTGATCCTCGGCGTGGGCGGCGTGCGTGCGCTGCGCGCCCTCGGCATGGCGCCGACCATCTGGCACATCAACGAAGGTCACGCTGCATTCCTGCTGCTGGAACGCATGCGCGAGCACATCGCCGGCGGGCTGACGTTCGAGGCGGCCATCGAGGCGGTGGCCGCCTCGGCGGTATTCACGACGCATACACCGGTGTCGGCCGGCCACGACGTGTTCGACGCGGGCCTGGTGCTCGACCATCTGCAGCAGCTGATCGGCGCGCTCGGCGTGGATGCACCCCGGGTGCTCGCGCTGGGAGATGCCCATGGCGAGCACGGGCGCTTCAACATGACCCGGCTGGCCGCAGCCCTGGCCCGTGGCATCAACGGCGTCAGCCGCTTGCATGGGACGGTCTCCTCGAAAATCCTCGCCGACGCCTGGCCGGAGGTCCCGCCGGCGGAGAACCCGGTCGGCTTCGTCACCAACGGCGTGCACGTGCCGACCTTCCTGCGCAGTGAATGGAGCGGGCTGCTGTCCGAGCACCTCGGACCGTCCTGGGCCTATCAGCTCATGGACCGCGACCTCAGCGAATCAATCATGTCCATTCCGGCAGGACGCTTCTGGTATGTGCGACAGCAGATCAAGAGCGATACGCTGCGTGTGCTGCGCGAGCGCCTGGAGACGCAGTATCTGCACAATCGCTACAGCGGTGCGCACATCAAGCGCATGCTGCGCAACATCGACCCGGATTCGCCCGACGTGCTGCTGGTCGGCTTCGCCCGCCGCTTCGCCGCCTACAAGCGCGCGACCCTGCTGTTCAACGACCTGGACTGGCTGCGTGCACTCGTCAGCGACGAACGCCGCCCGGTGGTGTTCGTCTTCGCCGGCAAGGCCCACCCGGCCGACCAGCCCGGCCAGCAGCTGATGCGCGAAGTCCACCGCATCGCCAACATGCCGGAGTTCCTCGACAAGGTGCTGCTGGTCGAAGGCTACAACATCGAACTCGGCAGCCTGCTGACTTCGGGCGTGGACATCTGGCTGAACAACCCGGTCTATCCGCTGGAGGCCAGCGGCACCTCCGGCATGAAGGCCGCCATCAACGGCACCATCAACCTCAGCGTACTCGACGGCTGGTGGGCTGAGGGCCATGAAGGCGACAACGGCTGGGCCATTCCGCCGGCCACCCATGCCGGCGACGACGAGGAACGCGATCACCAGGATGCCCGCACGCTCTATGAGCTGCTGCAGGACGAGGTCATCCCGCTGTACTACGCGCGCGATGAGCGTCTCGGCTACTCGCCGGGCTGGGTGGAGCGAAGCAAGCGCGCCATGGCCAGCACCCTGCCCAACTTCAACAGCCAGCGCGTTCTGGGGGATTATCTGCGCCACTTCTACGCCCCGGCCGGGCAGCGCGGCCGTGCGCTGGCCCGCGACGGCTACGCGCCGGCGCGGGCCC
>SKYU01000083.1 GCA_007127715.1 Gammaproteobacteria bacterium
CGGGTGATCGCGCGGAAGGCGAGACCAGAGGGCAGGCGGCGGGGACGGGCGCCGATGGCGATGTCCTCGCTGCCGCTCATCACCCGGGAGATGGCGTCCTCGGGGTCTCCGGTGTGCAGCTTGATCTCGATCCCGGGATGGTCCTGGCGAAGCCGGGCGAGGAGGTCGTAGAGAAAGCTGTAGCTGGCCGTGACAGAGCAGTACAGGCTGACCTCACCGTGCAGCCTGCCTGCCTCCCGGCGCAGGGTGTCGCGCAGACCCTCCAGGCTCTCCAGCATCTCGCGCGCCCAGTCCCGGCACCGGCGACCCTCGGCGGTGAGCTCCACGCGGCGACGGTCTCGATCGAACAGCGAAACACCGAGTTCCTGCTCCAGTTGCCGGATGGTTCGGCTGAGGGCCGAGGGACTGACGTGCACCGCCTCGCTGGCCCGCCCGAAATGCAGGGTTTCGGCCAGCTGCAGAAAATGACCCAGCTGTCTGGTATCCACTGTGTTTCTCTAAACGCAACAGTCCATTGCATTTATATCATTTTACGCAACAGTTGAAGACCGCTAGACTCCGCCGCAGGTCAACACAGCCCCGGCATCTTCCGGGCAAGAGGACACGACATGCAGGTGTACTACGACAAGGATTGCGATCTCTCCATCATCCGCGGCCGCAAGGTCGCGATCATCGGGTACGGCTCCCAGGGCCATGCACACGCCTGCAACCTGCAGGACTCGGGCGTGGACGTCACCGTCGGCCTGCGCCCGAGCTCCGCGTCACGGCGCAAGGCGGAGGCCGCCGGCCTGAAGGTTGCCGACGTGGCCGAGGCGGTTACCGGTGCCGACCTGGTGATGGTGCTCACGCCTGACGAATTCCAGGCGGAGCTTTATGCCGGCGAGATCGAGCCGAATATCCGCGAGGGGGCCACGCTGGCGTTTGCCCACGGGTTCTCGATCCACTTCGAGACCATCAAGCCGCGGGCCGACCTGGACGTCATCATGATCGCGCCAAAGGCGCCTGGACACACCGTACGCTCGGAGTTCGTGGCCGGGCGGGGCATCCCCGATCTCGTGGCCGTGGCACAGGATGCATCGGGCAATGCCAAGGCCACCGCGCTGTCCTATGCATCGGCCATAGGCGGTGGCCGGACCGCGATCATCGAGACCACCTTCAAGGACGAGTGCGAGACCGACCTCTTCGGCGAGCAGGCCGTGCTCTGCGGCGGCTGTGTCGAGCTGGTGAAAGCCGGCTTCGAGACTCTGGTGGAAGCCGGCTATCCTGCGGAGATGGCGTATTTCGAATGCCTGCATGAACTCAAACTGATCGTGGACCTCATGTACCAGGGCGGTATCGCCGACATGAACTACTCCATCTCCAACAATGCGGAGTTCGGCGAATACGTCACCGGGCCGAAGATCATCAACGAAGCCTCCCGGGCCGCCATGAAGGAGGCGCTGGCCAACATTCAGAACGGCAGCTACGCGCGGCGGTTCGTGGAGGAGGGTGCGAACGGCTATCCCGAGATGACCCGGCACCGCGAGGCCAACGCCGCACACGCCATCGAAACTGTCGGCGCCCGGCTGCGCTCGATGATGCCCTGGATCAGCGAAAACAAGATCATCGACAAGACCCGCAACTGATCACCTGCCCGGCGTCGCCGCGTGCGGCGCCGGGCAGCTTCAGCGCTTCTCGACGAGTACGGTGCCTGCTCAGGGGTGGGGCAGCCCCATCACCAGGACCAAGCCGATCACCGACACCAGCGCGGCCGTGCCATAACAGGCCCATCTGAGCCCGGCACCGCCGCGCAGGCCGAGATCATGGCAGAGGTGGTAGATCCGGTGGCAGGCATGCCAGGCGAGCAGGGCGATGAACCCGGCACAGGCCAGGCGTGCAATGGGCGTCGACAGCAGCGACAGCATCCGCGCATGCTCCAAAAGGCCAGAATCCCCGCATCGGCCGGACAGCGGCGCGATCAGCCCGGTGAACAACACCACGGCCGGCAGAATCAGGGCAGCGAGCAGCCCACCCGCGCCGAACAGCAGCCAGAACGGGGGCTCATGGGAGCGTCGCAGGCGACGGCTCATGCGCCCCACACCAGCCAGCCCAGCACCCCTGCCGAGCAGATCAGACTGGCCGCCCACGCACCGACATGGAGTGTTCTGTCAGCGACACGGCGGCCGGGCGGGCCCAACGGCGGCAGGGTGAGCGGCATCAGCCGAAACCAGCTGACCGCGTGCAGCACGGCGGCGGCAAACACCACGGCCTGCAGCACAAGCCCGGGCGGCGACAGCACCCAGCGACACCATGCCGCCCAGGCCTGGGCGCCGAGCAGCAGGCAGCCGAGCCCAGCCAACAGCACCAGCACATACGCGCCGATGGCCAGGCTGGTCGCCTCGCGCAGCAGGTACTGACGATAGGCGGGATCGCGCCGCCACCAGCCCCGCATGTCCGGCTGCCAGGTGCGCGGCCGGCTCATCGGCGCCGCCCGGGCAGCAACAGATCCAGCAGGTAGTCCCGTGCGCTGGCGCCCTTGTTGCGGTTGATGGCCCGGGCGGGATCGACGCCCTGCGGACAGACCTCGGTGCAGTGCCCGACCAGGGTGCAGTCCCAGACGCCACTGGTGGCGTCTCGCGCCTCACGCCGCTCGGCCTGGCCGGCATCGCGCGAGTCGGCATCGTGACGGGCCATCAGGGCGAGCGCAGCCGGGCCCAGAAAATCCGGCTTGAGTCCGTACTGGGGACAGGCTGAGTAACACAGCAGGCAGTTGATGCACTGAGCGAACTGCGCATATTCCGCCACCTGCGCGGGCGTCTGGCGCGAGGGCTCGGTCGCCGACGTGTCGTCTCCCGGCACCAGATAGGCCCCTGCCACAGGCAGCTTGTCCAGCACATCCTGCTGATCGATCACCAGATCGCGGATCACCGGAAAATGGGCGAGCGGCTCCACGCGCACCGGCCCAGGCGCCAGGTCGCCCATCAGCAGGTGGCAACTGAGTTCCGGCCGCCCGTCGACCATGCACCCGCAGCTCCCGCAGATCGCCATGCGACAGGACCACCGGAAGGTCAGGCTGCCATCGAGTTCGTCCTTGATGTGCTGCAGAGCCTCGAGCAGGCTCTGGTCCTCGCGATACGGCAGTTCGAAGGCCTGCCACCACGGTGGCTGTTCGGCATCCGGATGCCAGCGCCGCACTTCGATGACGATGGTCGGACGTTCACTCATGGGCTCGCTCCAGAGCAGGGTCAGTCCAGCGCGACGCGCTCGCCGGCGCCACCATAGACGCGTTCGCGGGGCACACTGCGGGTCAGCTTCACCGGCGCGTGTTCGATGCGCGGCGGGCCGTCGGCGGCGCACCAGGCCAGGCTGTGGACCAGAAAGCCGGCGTCGTCGCGCGCGCGCCAGGCGTCCAGACGCTGGTGGGCCCCGCGGGATTCACGCCGCGCCAGCGCAGCATGGGCCATGACCTCGGCAAGCTGCAGCGAATGACCCAGTTCGATGGCCGAGAGCCACTCGGTATTGAAGGCGAGGCTGCGGTCATCGAGCGCGACACCATCACGATACGCCGCCCGCAGCCCGGCCAGGGCCTCGCACGCGCGCGCCATCCCCTCGGCATCACGGTAAATCCCGACCCCATCTTCCATGGCCGCGTGCATCGCATTTCGCAACGTCGCCACGCGGGGGCGTTCGGCCGCAGGCGCAGCCTCGAGCATCGCGTACCAGGGGGCCATACATGCCCGGGCCTCGGCGGCAAGGGCCTCGCCCGGCCGCGGCGCGCTGCGCGCCCTGACGGCCGCCGCCTCGCCTGCCGCGCGACCGAAGACCAGCAGCTCGGCCAGCGAGTTCGAGCCCAGCCGGTTGGCCCCGTGAATCCCCGCGCTGGCACATTCGCCGGCGGCATACAGCCCCGGCAGCGTGGTGCTGCCATCGAGATCCGTGGCCACGCCGCCCATCGTGTAATGCACGGCGGGGCGCACCGGGATCGGCGCCGTCACCGGATCGATACCCAGGAAACGACGGGCCACCTCGGAGATCATGGGCAGGCGTTCAGCCAGCCGCCGAGGGCCGAGGTGACGGAGGTCCAGCAGTACGGCGTTGCCCTGCGCAGTGGTGATCGTCCGACCCGCCCGGTCCTCATGCCAGAATGCCTGGGAGAGCCGATCCCTTGGGCCGAGTTCCATGGCGCGCGGTCTCGGCCAGGGCTCCAGCGGCCCGAGGCCGTAGTCCTCGAGATAGCGCCGGCCCTCGGCATTGAGCAGCACACCACCCTCACCGCGACAGCCCTCGGTGATGAGAATGCCGCTGCCGGGCAGCGCGGTGGGGTGCCACTGGACGAATTCCATGTCGCGCAGGGCGACCCCGTGACGGGCCGCCAGTGCCATGCCCTCGCCGGTGACGATGCCGGCGTTGGTGTTGTGTGCATACACACGCCCGGCTCCGCCGGTCGCCAGCACCGCAGCGCGGGCCCGATAGAGCACGGGGTGCCCGGTGGCAATGTCGATCCCCAGCACCCCGGCCAGTCCGTGCTCATCGACGAGCAGGTTGGTGCAGAAGAATTCGTCATGCCGGCGGATCGCCGGGTAACGCAGGGACGTCTGGAACAGCGTGTGCAGCATGTGGAAGCCGGTACGGTCCGCGGCAAACCAGGTGCGCTGCACGCGCATACCGCCGAAAAACCGCGTCTGTACCCGGCCATCATCGCGGCGGCTCCAGGGACAGCCCCAGCGCTCGAGCTGTGCCAGCTCGCGCGGGCAGGCCGCCACGAAAGCCTCGACCGCCGCCTGGTCGCAAAGCCACTCTCCGCCGCTGACGGTGTCCTCGAAGTGCTGCTCGAAGCTGTCGTCTTCCCGCAGCACCGCGGCAGCTCCGCCCTCGGCCGCCACGGTATGGCTGCGCATCGGCACCACCTTGGACACCAGCACGATGTCCAGTGACGGGTCGGCCACGGTCGCGGCCAGCGCGGCGCGCAGACCGGCACCCCCTCCGCCGATCACCACGAGATCGCAGTCGATGACCCGGAGATCGGGATGGCGCTGAGCGGTCATGGGGCGCAAGCTTACCGATCGACGCCCCGCCGTGCAGCGCGGGTACATGGTCGCCCCGGCAGGCTTGGGGTAACTTAGGCGCCCGCAAACAGCCGGACAGGGGAGTGGCGGCATCCATGCGCATGACCAAACGAGAATTCCTGGCATGGCCGAACAAGGCAATCACGCTGCTCGGCATGTCCGGGGTCGGCAAGACCACGCTCGCCAATCGCCTGCCCAAGGATGACTGGTTTCATTTCTCGGGCGACTACCGCATCGGCACGCGCTATCTCGATGAGCCCATCCTGGACAACATCAAGCGCCAGGCGATGCAGGTGGATTTCCTGCGTGATCTGCTGCGCAGTGATTCGATCTACATCGCCAGCAATGTGACGGTCCACAATCTCGCACCGATTTCGAGCTTCCTTGGCAAACTCGGGCGGGAGGACCTCGGCGGGCTGCCGGTGGAGGAGTTCAAACGCCGCCAGCGGCTGCATCGTGACGCCGAGATCTCGGCCATGAAGGACGTGCCCGACTTCATCGCCAAGTCGCGCGAGATCTATGGCTATGACAACTTCATCAACGATGCCGGGGGCAGCCTCTGCGAGCTCGACGACCCCGACGTCGAACGGGCCCTTGCCGAGCATACGCTGATCGTCTACCTCCGCCCCGATGCGCAGCTCGAGCAGGAACTTGTAACCCGCGCGGTCCGAAGCCCCAAGCCGATGTACTACCAGGAGGCGTTTCTCGACGAGAGCATTGCCCGCTATCTTGCCGAGCAGGGCCTGTCCGAGCCGGCACAGATCGAACCCGATGCGTTCGTGCGCTGGGTGTTTCCGGCGCTGCTCGCCCACCGCCGGCCGCGCTACCAGGCGCTGGCTGATCGCTGGGGCTACACCATCGACGCCGCACGGGTGGGGGAGGTCGCCGACGAGGCCGATTTCCTGGCGCTGATCGGTGAGGCGCTGCACGGGCGGCACTAAAAAAAACCGTCACGCTTGTTTATTTGAAGACCGCGAATGGTATGCTTGCGCGGTCCGCAGCGAAGCCATCACGCAGTTGGGGGAGCATCATGAGTCAGCCCTTGTCTGCCGAGCAGTTGCTCGGCGCCTGGCGCCGGATGGTCACTATCCGGGAATTCGAGGAACGCCTGCACCGCGAGATGCCCAAGGGCATGATCCCGGGCTTCACGCACCTGTACTCGGGCCAGGAGGCCGTCGCCGTGGGGGTCTGCGATACCCTCGAGCTCGACGACGTCATCGTCAGCACGCACCGGGGTCACGGCCACTGCCTGGCCAAGGGCTGCGAAGTCAAGCCGATGATGCAGGAGATCTACGGCCGGGCCGGGGGGCTGTGCGGGGGCAAGGGCGGCTCCATGCATATCGCGGATTTCTCCAAGGGCATGCTGGGCGCCAACGGCATCGTCGGCGGCGGCCCGCCACTGGCGACCGGTGCGGCGCTGGCGTTCCGCAACCTCGGCAACCGTCGGGTGTCGGTCAGCTTCGGCGGCGACGGCAGCTCCAATCAGGGTACGGTGCTGGAGGCCATGAACATGGCCGTGGTCCTGAAGGTGCCGACGCTGTTCGTCTACGAGAACAACGGCTACTCGGAAAACACCGCAGCCGAGTACGCAATAGGCGCGAAGGACCTCGCCGAGCGGTGTGCGGCCTTCGGCATGCCCGCGGAAACCGGCGACGGCACCGATTTCTTCGACGTCTACGAGCGCACGCAGCGCGCCGTCGAGCGCGCACGCAACGGCGAGGGCCCCTCGTCGCTGGTGTTCACCTGCACCCGGTTCTTCGGCCACTTCGAGGGTGATCCCCAGAAATACCGCGCCGCGGACGAAGTCGAGACCTTCCGCCAGACCATGGACTGCCTGCGTAAATTCAGGGAGCGGGTCACCGCCGAGGGCTGGCTGGAGGAATCCGCCCTGCAGCAGGTGCACGAGGAAGTCCTTGCCCTGATCGAAGAGGCCGTGGAGGAGGCGATGGCTGCACCGCTGCCGGATCTCTCCACCCTCACCACCGACGTCTACACAAGCTACTGAGGAGGCTGCGGTCATGCCAGTGATGAGCTATCGCGAAGCGCTTACCGACGCCTACCGCCTGGCCATGCGCAAGGATCCACGTGTGTGCATCCTCGGTGAGGACGTGGCCGGCGGCGCCGGCGCCTCCGGCCAGCGCAACATCGGCGGCATCTTCGGCCCCTGGCCGGATTTCCTGCCAGAGTTCGGTGAACAGCGCATGATCGACACGCCGATTTCCGAATCGGCCATCGTCGGCACCGCCGTGGGCGCTGCGCTGTGCGGTCTGCGACCGGTGGCCGAGATCATGTTCTCCGACTTCCTCGGGCTGTGCCTGGACCAGATCTGGAACCAGGCGGCCAAGTTCCGCTACATGTTCGGCGGCCAGACGCACTGCCCGGTGGTGATCCGCGTGAACACCGGCGCCGGAATGTCGGCGGGCTCGCAGCATTCGCAGACCGGCTACGGGATGATGACCAACATCCCGGGGCTCAAGGTGGTGGTGCCGGCCAGCGCGGCCGACGTCAAGGGCCTGGTGATGACCGCGATCGACGACCCTGACCCGGTCATCATCTTCGATCACAAGGCGCTGTTCACCGACAAGGGCGAGGTGCCCGAGGGCGAATTCTATCTGCCGTTCGGCGAGGCCGAGCTGGTGCGCGAGGGCGATGACTGCACGATCGTCGCGATCTCGCGCATGGTCAAGTTCTCCCAGAAGGCGGCGGACGCTCTCGAGAAGGACGGCATCACCGTCGACCTCGTCAATCCCCGGACGCTCTCGCCGCTCGACGAGGAAACCATTCTCGAGAGTGTCGAGCACACGGGTCGCCTGGTCGTGGTCGACGAGTCCAACCCGCGCTGCTCGGCGGCTACCGACATCGCCGCGCTGGTGGCCTCCAAGGGCTTCGCCTCGCTCAAGGCGCCGATCGAACTGGTCACTGCACCGCATACCCCGCCGCCCTTTGCTCCGAACCTCGAGCGGGCCTATCTGCCGGGACCCAAGGACATCGAGGCGGCCGTGCGCCGCACCCTGAAAGGCCGGACGACATGAGCAACATCAAACCGATCATCATGCCCCGTTGGGGCCTTGAGATGACCGAAGGCACCCTCAGTGCCTGGCACGTGGCCGTCGGCGACCGGGTCACCACAGGTCAGGTAATCATGGACGTCGAGAGCGAGAAGATCGCCAACGAAGTTGAGAGCGAGGCCGAGGGGGTGCTGCGGAAAATCGTCGTCGAGGCCGGCGATACGGTGGACATCGGTACGCTGCTCGCGGTGATCGCCGACGAACAGACCCCCGACGAGCAGATCGAGGCGTTCGTGCAGAGCTATCGTCCGGTGACCTTCACCGGTGAGGAGGCGGCCGAGGCGGAACCCGCCCAGACGCCCGCCGCGTCGGCACCGGCCGCGTCCGAGCCTGCACGGGCGACGTCGACCTCGACGGGTGCCGGACGCGCCCAGGGTCGGGCCGAAGGCGAGGCGCATGCCTCTCCGACGGCGCGCCGGCTGGCGAGCCGGCTGGGGGTCGACCTGTCGCAGGTCCGCGGCAGCGGTCGCGGCGGGCGGATTTCGGCAGACGACGTGAAGGCGTTTGCAGCGGCCCAGGATGCCGGTGGCGCGGCTGGCGAACTGCCTGCCGAGCCCACCAGCCCCGACGCGGAGGGCGGGTTCACGGTGGTCAAGCTCACCACCATGCGCAAGACCATCGCCCGACGGCTCGTCGACTCGAAGCAGAACGTGCCGCACTTCTACCTGACGGTCGAACTGCACATGGACGCGCTGCTCGAAGCGCGCGCCGGGCTGCGCAGCCAGGGCCAGGACGTCTCGGTCAACGACTGTCTGCTGAAAGCCTGTGCCCTGGCGCTGCAGGACGTCCCGGAGGCCAACGTGCAGTTCCACGACGATGTGCTGCACCGGTTCGAGCATTCGGATGTCGCCTTCGCGGTAGCGACCGACGGGGGGCTCATCACCCCTGTGGTGCGCGCTGCCGAGGGCAAGAGCGTGGCGGCCCTGGCGGCCGAGGTCCGCGACCTGGCGTCGCGCGGTCGCGCCGGCAAGCTGTCCGCGGAGGAATTCCAGGGCGGCACGCTGACGCTGTCGAATCTCGGCATGTACGGAATCGATGCCTTTTCGGCCGTCATCAATCCGCCGCAGGCCGCAATCCTCGCCGTCGGGCGCGCCGCGGAGCGGGTGGTCGTGCGCGAAGGTCAGCCCGCGGTGGGCCGGGTCATGACCGCCACGCTGTCCTGCGATCACCGGGCGATCGACGGCGCCCTTGGGGCCCGCTGGCTGCAGGCCCTGCGCGAGCGTATCGAGCGCCCGCGCGACTGGTGCTGAGCGCACACACGCGGCTGCGGGGGTGACGCCCGCGCCGGTGCGTATTCCGGTGCCGGCGCTGGCGCTGATTTCCAGCGTCGGCGCCTTCGGCACCCACCTGCTGCTGCCGGCGCTGCCGGCCATTCGCGACGAGTTCGGGGTGACCAGCGGCCAGGTGCAGCTGGTAGTGAGCCTCTCGCTGCTGGCGCTGGCTGCCGGCGCTCTCCTCAATGGCCCGCTCTCCGACCGGTTCGGGCGGCGCCCGGTGGCGCTGGCGGGACTCGGGTTCTACATCCTCGGCAGTCTGCTGGCGTGGGCGGCCGAGCCGTTCGCCGGCGTGCTGGCAGGCCGGGTCGTCCAGGCGGTCGGCGGAGGCGCCGTGATCACGGTGATCCGGGCGGTGATCCGGGACGTCTACGATCGGGACACCGCAGCATCGATCTTCGGCTACATGGCAGCGTTCGTGCTCTTGGTGCCGCTGTTGGTGCCGCTGCTCGGTGGCCTGGTAGCCGAGCATCTGGGCTGGCGCAGCAACTTCCTGGTGGCGGTGGCGGTCGGCGCCGCTGTAGGCGCGTTCGTGTGGCTGCGGCTGCCGGAGACCAGGAACCCGGTGGCGGGGGACGACGCGCGCCTTGTCCCGGTCATGCTCTCGCTGCTGCGGCGCCGGGTCTTTCTGGGCTACGCATTGAACTATGCCTGCTCGATGGCTGCGCTGCAGGCCTTCATCGCCGGCGCCCCGTTGCTGCTGATTGGCAGCGTGGGGCTGAGCCCCAGCGAATATGGTGCCTGGTACATGCTGACCGCCGCGGCCTCGCTGACCGGCTTCGCTCTGGCGGGGCGGCTGTCGCGGCAGGCAGGCATCGCCCGGATGCTGCAGGTGGGGCTGGCCATCTCGGTCTCGGCCACCCTGCTGCTGCTGACCGTACAGGCGACGCTCGGTGTGCCGACCCCGCTGGCGTTCATGCTTCCGGCCATGGGGCACACCTTCGCCAACGCGCTGATGGCCCCCAGCGCCACCTCGGGGGCGATAGGCGAGCGCCCCGACCAGGCCGGGGCCGCCGCAGGGCTGCTGGGTTTCCTGCAGTTCCTGTTCGCAGCTGCCGCGGCGCAGCTCGCCGGACTCCTGCAGGACCGCACGGAACTCGGGGTTGCGCTGGTGATGGCGGTGGCATCGCTGGGCGCCGCGGCGGCCTACCTGCTGCTGGTCCGCCCCGCCACCGCTGGGCAGCCCGACGCGCGGCAGGCACAATAGCGCCCCCGTCCGACACGCACCCGGTCCACATGGAACACCTGATTGCCCCCTCGATTCTGTCCGCCGACTTTGCCCGTCTGGGTGAAGACGTCGACGCCGTCCTCGCCGCCGGCGCCGACGTCGTGCATTTCGACGTGATGGACAACCACTACGTGCCCAACCTGACGGTTGGGCCCCTGGTCTGCGCAGCGCTGCGCAAGCATGGGATCACCGCACCCATCGACGTGCACCTCATGGTCAAGCCGGTCGACCGGCTGATCCCGGACTTCGCCGAGGCCGGTGCAAGCTGGATCAGCGTGCACCCCGAGAGCACGGAGCACCTGGACCGGACGCTGCAGCTCATCCGTGACTGCGGCTGCAAGGCGGGCCTGGTGTTCAACCCGGCCACGCCACTCAGCTGGCTCGATCATGTCCTCGACCGGATCGACCTGGTACTGCTGATGTCGGTCAACCCGGGATTCGGCGGGCAACGCTTCATCGAGTCCACGCTGGACAAGCTCGCGAGCGTACGCCGGCGTATCGATGCCTCCGGGCGTGCGATCCGCCTGGAAGTCGACGGCGGCGTCAAGATCGACAACATCCGAGCGATCGCCGAGGCGGGCGCCGACACCTTCGTCGCCGGCTCGGCCATTTTCGGTGCCGACGACTATGCCGAGGCGATCGGGCGCATGCGTTCGGAACTCGCCGCGGCGCAGGGGAGGTGAGCGCAACGCGCGGCGTGCTGTTCGACCTCGACGGCACGCTGGTCGACACTGCCCCGTCGATTGCGCGCGCGGTCAACCGTGTGCTGGTTGACCGGCGCCTGCCCGAGCAGCCGGAGATCATCGTGCGCGGCTGGATTGGTGGCGGTATGGAAACGCTGCTCCGGCGCAGCCTCGCCGCCCTGGGGATCGAGCACGCCGATTCCGCGGCCCTCGGGGACTTCGTCGCGGCGTTTCGTGTGCACTACCGCGACTGCCTGGGTGAGGGCGCCGCCCCGTATCCCGGAATGGTCGAGCTGCTCGATCAGCTGCAGCGTAACGGGACCGTCCTCGCCATCGTCACCAACAAGCCTCGGGAGTTCGCCGAACCGCTCATGGCCAGGCTTGGCCTGGACGTGCGCTTCCGCGACATGATCTGCGGTGACGACCTGGCGCACAGCAAGCCCGATCCGCTACCGGTGACGACTCTGCTCGGTCGACTCGGGCTGGTCGCCGGCGACAGCTGGCTGGTCGGTGACTCGATTGCCGACATGCGCGCCGCACATGCCGCCGGGGTCCCGGCCGTGCTCATGGGCTATGGCTACGGCAGCGAGGATCCCGAGGCCCGGGCGCTGGCCACAGCGCAGGCCGATGACGTCGCGCAATTGCAGGCGATATTGACTCCACGGTAGGCTTTCTCGGTTTTGGCTTCGGGTGCCGCGCGGGCGCCCTGGCTTCGCTCAGGAGACGGGCAACGGCATGAACGAACATCCCTGGATCGTCCACAAGTTCGGCGGCAGCAGCCTTGCCACAGCCGAGCGTTTCCGGCGCGTGGGCGACATCATCGTTGCGCAGGCCCGGCCGCGCCTTGCGATCGTCGTCTCCGCCCTGGGCGGCTTCACGGATGCGCTGCTCTCTCTGGTGGCCGCGGCTTCGCGGGGCGACGAGCAACCCGACGCGGGCCTTGGCGCGCTGGCGACCCGCTACCGGGAAGCCGCCGAGGCGCTGCTCGGTGAGACGGCTCGCGCACAGCTGCTCGCCGCGTTCGAGCGCGACTGCGAAGACATCCGCCACGTGCTGCAGGCGCTGGTGCTGGTCCGGGCCGCCTCACCGCGCAGCCGTGACCTGGTCTCGGGTTATGGCGAGCTGTGGTCGGCGCGGCTGATGGCCGCCTATCTGGCCGAGCGGGCCGACCAGCCCCACCCCGTGGACTGGCTCGATGCCCGCCAGGTGCTGGTGGTGGAACCGGGCGAGATGGGACCCGCCGTGTGCTGGGAGGAGACCACACAGCGCCTGGCGGACCGGCAGCTCGGCGGGTTCGAGGGGGTGGTGGTCATCACCGGCTTCATCGCCAGCGACACCGAGGGCCTGCAGACCACGCTCGGGCGCGACGGCAGCGACTACTCCGCCTCGATCTTCGGGGCACTGCTCGGTGCGGCGGAGATCAATATCTGGACCGATGTCCATGGTGTGATGAGCGGCGATCCGCGCCGCGTTCCCGAGGCGGCGGTCATCCATGACCTGTCATACAGCGAGGCCATGGAACTGGCCTACTTCGGCGCCCGCGTGCTCCATCCCCAGACCATGGCGCCGGCCGTGCGCGACGGTATCCCGATCCGCATCCGCAGCACCTTCGACCCCGAGGGCGCGGGCACGCGGGTCGCAGCCGATCCGCCGCCGGGGCCGCAGGTCAAGGGCATCAGTGCCATCGACGGGGTCGCCCTGATCAACCTCGAGGGCTCCGGCATGATCGGCGTGCCGGGCACGGCCGACCGGCTGTTCAGCGCCCTGCGCGCAGCCCGCGTATCCGTCATCCTGATCTCGCAGGGCAGTTCGGAACACTCCATCTGTTTCGCGGTTCCCGAGCCCGCTGCCGAGCAGGTACGCAGGGTGGTCGAGAAGGCCTTCGCGACGGAGCTGGCGCAGGGCCTGGTCAATCGCGTCGGCGTGACGCCAGGCTGCAGCATCCTCGCCGTGGTCGGGGACGGCATGGCCGGCCTGCCCGGCGTCGCTGGCCGCTTCTTCGGCACGCTGGGGCGCGCTGGCATCAATGTCCGCGCCATCGCCCAGGGCGCCTCGGAGCGCAACATCTCCGCCGTGGTGGATCGCGTGGACGCGGCGCGCGCGGTACGTGCGGTGCACTCGAGCTTCTACCTGTCGGCCAAGACGCTGTCGATCGGGCTGATCGGCCCCGGCACGGTCGGGGCGGCGTTTCTCGAGCAGCTGGCCGCCGAGCGGGCTCGACTGCGACAGGACTTCAACCTCGACCTCCGGGTACGCGGCATCGCCACCTCCGGTCGCATGCTGCTGGCCGGTCGCGATGCCGAGCTCCATCGCTGGCGCGAACTGCTCGAAGAAACCGGCGAGCCGACGGATCTCGAGGGGTTCGTCGACCATGTGCAGGCCGATCATCTGCCACATGCCGTCATCATCGACTGCACCGCCAGCGCCGCCGTCGCCAGCCGCTACGCCGACTGGCTGGCGCGAGGCATCCATGTCATCACCCCGAACAAGCGCGCGAACAGCGGGCCATTCAGCGATTACCGCGAGCTTCGGCGCCAGTGTCGTGAACACGGCAGCCATTATCTCTACGAAACCACGGTTGGCGCTGGACTGCCCGTCATCCAGACCCTGCGGGACCTGCGCGACACCGGGGATGAGATCCACAGCATCCAGGGCATCTTCTCCGGCACGCTCGCCTACCTGTTCAACCAGTATGACGGTACACGGCGCTTCTCTGAGATCGTGCGCGAGGCACGCGCCCGTGGCTTCACCGAGCCGGATCCGCGGGAGGACCTCTCGGGCATGGACGTGGCGCGCAAGACCATCATCCTGGCCCGGGAAGCGGGTCTCGGGCTGGAGCTCTCGGAACTCGCCGTGCGCAGCCTGGTGCCGACCGGCCTGGAGACCGGCTCGGTCGACAGTTTCCTCGACCGTCTCGAGGCACATGACGAGGAGATGGGGGCACTGGTCCGCGAGGCTGACGCCGAGGGGCAGGTGCTTCGCTACGTGGGCACCCTGGATATCGCCAACGGACGCGCCTCGGTCGAGCTGGCCCGCTTCGACCGCGACCATCCCTTCGCGCGGATCAACCTGACCGACAACATCGTGCAGTTCCAGACCCGTCGATACAGCGAGAACCCGCTGATCATCCAGGGACCGGGCGCGGGCCCGGAGGTTACCGCCGGGGGCGTGTTCGCCGATCTGCTGCGCTTGACCAGCGTCCTCGCTGGTCCGCTTTAGGGGGGAAGGGCGGATGAACTATCGCAGCACCCGCGGGGCGGGTCCGGTGGGACTGGATGAGGCGCTTCTGCGGGGGCTCGCACCCGACGGCGGACTGTTCGTCCCGGCGGCGCTGCCGCGGTTCGACGAGACGGCGTTTGCCGGGCTGGACAACATCGTCGATATCGGTGTGCGGTTCCTGACCCCGTTCGCTGCAGGCAGCCGCCTCGAGCCGGCGCTTGACGCCATCTGCCGCGACGCGTTTTCCTTTCCGATCCCGCTGCGCGATCTGCCCCCTACGCAGGCGCAGCTGGGCGTACTGGAGCTGTTCCACGGCCCCACAGCGGCCTTCAAGGATGTCGGTGCGCGGTTTCTGGCCGCCTGCATGCAGAGGCTGGACCGCGACAGGGACGATCCGCGCCCGCTCACCATCCTCGTGGCCACCTCCGGCGATACCGGGGGCGCGGTGGCGGCCGCCTTTCATGGGCGGCCGGGGTTTCGTGTGGTGGTGCTGTACCCGGACGGCCAGGTCTCCCCGCGTCAGGCGCACCAGCTGGGCTGCTGGGGGGGCAACGTGCTGACACTGGCCGTCGACGGCCCCTTCGACGCCTGCCAGCAGCTCGTCAAGCAGGCGTTCGCGCACGCGCGCATCTCGCAGGAGCACCGCCTGTGTTCCGCCAACAGCATCAATATCGGCCGGCTGCTGCCGCAGGCCGTGTACTACGCGGCCGCCAGTCTCTGGCATCTGCGCCGGCACGCTCGCCCGGCGTCGTTCATCATTCCGACCGGCAACCTGGGAAACGCGCTGGCCTGTGTCCTTGCCCGCGAATGCGGTCTGCCCATCGCCGAGATCGTACTCGCCACCAACGCCAACCGCACCATCGTCGACTACCTCGGCTCCGGCGAGTACGCCGCACGTCCGAGCGTGCAGACGCTGGCCTCGGCCATGGACGTTGGCGACCCCTCCAACATGGAACGCCTGCGTCACCTGTTTCCCGCCTTCGCCACACTGAGCGACAAGGTCAGCGGATTCAGCGTCACTGACGAGGAGATCCGTGAGCAGATCCGCCTTGATGCGACCCGCCGCGGCGAGACCTGGTGCCCGCATACGGCCACGGCGGCGCGGGTACACGATCGCCTGCCCGCGGCGCAGGCCGCGCAACCCTGGGTACTGGTGGCCACGGCCCACCCCGCCAAGTTCCACGAGATCGTGGAGCCCCTGGTGGGGGGGCCGGTTCCCGTGCCGCCGGCCCTGGCCGAACTGCTCGAGCGCCCGGCGAAGGCCGAGCGCATCCCGGCGGACCTCGACGCCCTGGCTGCGCAGCTCGCCGCACACTGAGCCCGTCGCCAGTCATGCCCTCCCTTGCCTCGCCGGTGGTCCAGACCGCAGCCGTCCTGCTCGCTCTGGTACTGGCCGGACTGCTCGTCTGGAGGCTGCGCGCGCGGGCGCGGCGGCACCTCGGCGTGGCCCGGCTCTTCGCTCAGATTGCCGCGGCGCGGCTGGAGAACGTGCTGGTTCCCGATGGGGAAGGCGGGGAGCTGCATCTCGACCACGTGCTGCTGACCGACCGCGGCATCGTCGTGGTACTGGTCAAGCAGGTGTCCGGGACGGTCTTTGGCAGTGACCGGATGGACGACTGGACCGTGATCGACGGCGATCGTCGGCACACGTTCGCCAATCCCCAGGGGCCGCTTTACGACCGTGTCGCGGCCGTCAAGCGCATCGTCCGCGAAATCCCGGTAGAGGGCGCAGTCCTGTTTCCGGAGACGGCACGGTTCCAGGGCGGCACACCCCGCCATGTCGCCACGGCCGAGGCGTTCCGGACACGCTATGGTGGCAGCACCTCGTCGCCCGGTGCCAAGCGTATCGAGGCCTTCCAGCCCTATTGGCAGCGGCTCGCCGACACGGTGATCGCGGCCAACCTCGACCGTCTGAAACGCCTGTAGCAGCCGCCGGACAAACGGGGTCCGTAGTTTCCCCGATTGTGCATTGCAGCGTTGACCGCAACACTGGCCTGAGTCGGGGAAACCGCAGACTCAGGAGGACATCTTGGTGGCCAAGCCCTTGAGGACGATCGTCTTGACGGTCCTGCTCGCGGCGTGGGCCCTGCACGCCACAGCCGAGCTCCCTGCTGCTGATACCGAAAACCGTACCGGCGCGGCCGTACGCAGCACCACCACGGCCGACCACAGCAAGTTCGAGCAGCTCCAGGGGCCCTTCAGCTCCGGTCCGGAGGTGACCGAGGCCTGCCTGGGGTGCCACACCGAGGCGGCCACCCAGGTGCACGGCAGTGTCCACTGGACCTGGCGATACGAGCATCCGACCACCGGTCAGACGCTGGGCAAACGCCACGCACTGAACAACCTCTGTCTTGGCATCGTCGGCAGCTACGAGCGCTGTTCCAGCTGCCACATCGGCTACGGCTGGGAAGACGAACACTTCGATTTCAGTGCCCAGTACAAGGTCGACTGCCTGGTGTGTCACGACCGCACCGGCACCTATGAGAAGTTCCCGACCGGCGCCGGTCACCCGGCCTACGAAGACACGATGTTCCGCGGACGGCTGTTCGAGGCGGTGGATCTCGCGCATGTGGCACAGAACGTGGGCCAGACCAGTCGCGCCACCTGCGGCAGCTGTCACTTTCACAGCGGCGGTGGCGATGCCGTGAAACATGGCGACCTCGACAGCAGCCTGCTCGCACCCTCGCAGGTCGTCGACGTGCACATGTCGCCCGAGGGACTCGACTTCAACTGTTCCACCTGCCACGAATTCTCCGGTCACGACCAGGCCGGCAGCCGGTACCTGGTCACCGCGGCACCGCAGCACGGCATTGCCGTACCCGGGCGTGAGAGCGATCGCCCGGCCTGCCAGTCCTGTCATGGCGACACGCCCCATGCGCGCAGCATCCATGACAAGCTGAACCAGCACGCGGAGTTCATCGCCTGCCAGACCTGCCACGTGCCCGAGATCGCGCGCGGCGGACTTGCGACCAAGACCCTCTGGGACTGGTCGACGGCCGGGCGTCGGAGCGAGGAGGGCATGCCTGTGGTCGAGCGCGACGCCGAAGGCCTTGTCCTCTACGACGGCATGAAGGGCGATTTCGCATGGCGCGAGAACTATCCGCCCGTCTACCGGTGGTTCGACGGCACCATGCGCTACACCGAACTCGGCGAGACCATCGATCCGTCCCGTCCCGTGGACATCAACCGCCCCGAGGGCGAGGCACCGCGCAATGGCACGCGCAGCAACGGTGCGCGCATCTGGCCGTTCAAGGTGCTGGAGGGCCGTCAACCCTATGATGATGTCCATCAACACCTGGTGGTACCGAGGCTCTTCGGCCGCGACGAGACCGCCTACTGGCGGGGGTACGACTGGACGCGGGCGATCGAGGCCGGAATGGCCGAGGCGCAGCGGACCGGGCAGACCGAGGCCGGATTCAGTGGCAGCCATGGGTTTGTGGAGACCCGGATGTACTGGCCGGTGACGCACATGGTGGCCCCGGCGGAGATGGCCCTCTCCTGCGAGGCCTGCCACAGCGCCGGTGGACGCCTCGAGGGCCTCGAGGGTGTCTACATCCCGGGCCGCGATCGCCATCCGCTGATCGAGGGCCTGGGCTGGGCGGCGGTGATGCTGACACTCGTGGGTGTCGTCGGCCACGGCCTGACCCGTGCCGTGATGGCACAGCGTCGGCGGCGCCTGCGCCTGGGTGACGATGCGGGAGACGCGTCATGAGTCGCGAGCTGATCTTCACCCGCTTCGAGCGGTTCTGGCACTGGACCCAGGCTGTGCTGATTTTCGGCCTGCTGTTCAGCGGGTTCGCGCTGCATGGCACGCACCAGTGGATCGGCTATGACACTGCGCTGCGGGCGCACATCGTGCTCGCCCTGGGACTCATCGCCCTTTGGGCGTTCGCGATTTTCTGGCATCTCACCACTGGTGAATGGCGGCAATACGTGCCCACCGGCCGGGGGCTGCCCGCCGTGGCGCTGTATTACGCCTATGGCATCTTCTCGGGCGAGACCAAGCCCTTCGTCAGTACGCCCGCCGCCAAGCACAACCCGCTCCAGCGGATAGCCTATTTCGGGTTCAAGGTACTGCTCGCGCCGGCGTTGTGGATCTCGGGCCTGCTGCTGCTGTTCGCCGCCGCCTGGCGCTCCACCGCCCTCGGTGCCGTGCTGCCGCTGGCGTGGGTCGCCTATGTGCACGTGGCTGCGGCGTTCGGTCTGCTGGTGTTCCTGATCGGCCATGTCTACATGGCGGCCACCACCGGCAAACCATGGTATGCCTATCTGAAGTCCATGGTCACGGGCTACCAGGAGTCCGACCAGGCACCGCCCGGCAGCGAGCGTGAGGTCTATACGCCGCAGGTCGAGCGGGGCTCGAAGTCCTGAGTGCCGACAGCCGACGCGCTCACCGCCGGTTGCAGCCGGAAAAAGCGCTCTGCCGTGGCGGTCGTGCTGGCGGCCAGCGCCTCGGCGGTGGTCTGGCGGCAGGCGGCCACCTTGGCAAGCACATGCGGCAGATAGGCGGGCTCATTTCGGCGTGATTTGGGTCGCGGCCGCAGGTCGCGCGGGAGCAGGTAGGGCGCGTCCGTCTCCAGCATCAGGCGGTCGGCCGGGATGTCGCGCACCAGCGTCTCCAGGTGGCTGCCGCGGCGTTCATCGCAGATCCACCCCGTGATGCCGATATGCAGGTCCAGGTCCAGATAGGCCCAGAGTTCCCGCTGACCTGCCGTGAAGCAATGCGCGACGGCCGGCCCGAGGTGGTCTCGAAAGTCCTTCAGGATTCCGAGAAACCGATCATGCGCCTCGCGCTGGTGCAGGAATACCGGACGCTGCAGTTCCACGGCCAGCTCCAGCTGCGCGATGAAGGCCCGTTCCTGTTCCGCGGGGCTGGAGTAGTTGCGGAAATGATCCAGCCCACATTCGCCCACCGCAACCACACCCGGCAGGCCCGCCAGCGTTTTCAGCCGTGGCAGGTCCGCCGCGGCAAAGTCGCAGGCGTGGTGCGGATGAACGCCGACGGTGGCATGGAGCACGCCCGGGTGGGCAGCGGCCAGCGCCGCCGCCGCGGACGAGTGCTCGACCGTGCTGCCGGTGACCACCATGCGCGTGACGCCGGCGTCCCGGGCGCGGGCGATCACCGCGTCGAGATCCCCCGCGAAACTTTCATGGGTCAGGTTGGCACCGATGTCGACCAGCTCGGACATGGGCGCTAGTGTAGTGTGGCCGCGCCGGCGATCAAGCCGGACGTGACCTCGGCGGCGGCCTGGCCCGTGACATCCTCCGCGCCGGAATTCCCGCGTATCATTCCCGGACCATGGGACGATCTTCCGCAGCGTCGGCCAGCACGGGCCACCACGCCACCCGCGCACGCACGGGGCAGCTCTCGCTGCCACTTGAATCTGCACCGTCGGCGCCAGCCGCCGATACGCCGGCCCTGCCGCCCCTGGAGGTCCGGCACCACCCGAGAGCCCGGCGGCTGTCCATCCGGGTCCACCCCGGAGGCCGGGTGGTCGTGGTCACGCCGCCACGCACCGGACCGGAGACCGTAGCCCACTTCGTGCGGACGCATCGCGACTGGATCATTCGAACCGCGCGCGAACTGGCCCCGGTCACGCCGCCCGCCTTGCCCGACCGCCTGGCGCTGCCCGCCGTCGGCGAGTCACTGCGCATCGAACTCGACTCCGCCGCGGGCGCGCGCGCACCACGCTGGCATAGACGGGGCGATAAGCTGGTGCTCAGGGCCGCTTCGAACTCGCCCGCAGGCGCCTTGCCGTTGCTGCGCGACTGGCTGCGCGAACGCGCCCGCGAGACCGGCCCCGGCCTGGTCGCGGCACTCAGCGCGGAAACCGGGCTGGTGCCGAGCCGCCTGCAGTTCAGACTGCAACGCAGCCGCTGGGGGAGCTGCTCCAGCCGCGGGACGGTCAGCCTGAACGCCTGCATGCTGTTCCTCCAGCCACGCGAGCTCCGTTACCTGGTGCTGCATGAACTCTGTCACCTGAAACACATGCATCACGGGCCGGCGTTCTGGGCACTGGTGGCGCGCCACGAACCACACTGCCGGGAACTTGACCGCGGCCTCAACGCCGCCTGGCGCAGGGTGCCAGGCTGGGTATTCGCGCCGCCATGATCCCACCGACCACCGGACCTGCGGCGACGCTGGGATTCTGGATACTGCTGATGCTGCTGCTGCCCGTGCTCGTCGTGCAGGCCCTGTGGACGGCATGGCGAACACCGCGTCTGCCGGAGGCCCCCGGCCCACGCGAAGGGTACGCGAATCGCGCAGGCGAGACTCGCAGCCCAGCGGGCGACGGGAGCGTCCAGTTGCTTGTGGTGGGTGAGTCGACCAGTGTCGGGGTGGGGGTGGCGAAGCTGGAACAGGGGATCGCCGCAGGCCTCTCGAGGGTGCTGGCCGCGCGCGGTGCTGGTACGGTGCACTGGCGGGTAGTGGGTGCGAACGGCGCCCGGGTCGCGGCGGCCGCGGCGCTGGTCGAGCGGGCGGAGCCACTCCCTACGCCGGATCTGGTGCTGGTGCCGATGGGTGTCAACGACACCGTGAAGCTGAGCAGCCTGGCGCAGTGGCGTAGCGGCCTCGGGACGATGGCCCGGGCCCTGCGAGCGCGCGGGGCGACGCGCATCGCCTTCGCATCGGTGCCGCCGGTAGGCTGGTTCACGGCGCTGCCGCGTCCGCTACGCTGGGTGCTGGGCTGGCGCGCCCGACAACTGGACCGGGCCCTGCTCGAGTGGTGCGCGGAGGCAGGTCCGGACGTGCACTACCTGCCGATCCGCTTTCCCCCCTTGCCAGAGCTGCTTGCCGAGGATGGCTACCACCCGGGCGAGGAGGGCTATCGCCGCTGGGCGTCGCTGCTGGCCGATCAGCTTCTCGCGAACGGGCTGATCACACCCGCCCCCTGAAGACAGCCACCGACGCGCGGGGGGGAGGGCGAGTCGGCAGCCGAAACCACGATCGCTGGTCGGCAGGCTCACCCGGCGCACCAGAGGGCACGCCGGGTGATGACCGCGCTCAGGCGGCCCGGGCGCTGCCGGCGAGCTGCCGAAGCACGTAGTGGAGAATCCCGCCGTTTTCGTAGTACTCGCGCTCCTTGGGCGTATCGATGCGTACGACGGCCTCGAAGCGCACGGGATCGCCCTGATCCGGCGTGGCCGTCACCTTGACCGTGCGTGCATCGTTCGAGGACAGGCCCTCGATGCTGATCCGCTCGTGCCCGGTCAGCCCGAGCGATGCGGCGCTTTCACCTTCGCGGAACTGCAGCGGCAGCACCCCCATGCCGATCAGGTTGGAGCGATGAATGCGCTCGAAGCTCTCGGCGATGACCGCCTTGACACCCAGCAGCACGGTGCCCTTTGCGGCCCAGTCACGCGACGAGCCCGAGCCGTACTCCTTGCCGGCCAGGATCACCAGCGGCACGCCTTCTTCCTTGTAGCGCATGGCCGCGTCGTAGATGGCCAGCTCCTCGCCGCTCGGCATGTGGCGGGTGTACCCGCCCTCGCGATCCACCAGCGCATTGCGCAGCCGGATGTTGGCGAACGTGCCGCGCATCATCACCTCATGGTTGCCGCGGCGCGAGCCATAGGAATTGAAGTCCCTGGGCTCGACACCCTGGTCGACCAGGTAACGTGCGGCCGGACTGTCGATCGCAATGCTCCCGGCCGGGGAGATGTGATCGGTCGTCACCGAGTCGCCCAGCACGGCCAGCACACGCGCGTCGCAGATGTCCTCGACGCCGGCCGGCTCGGCCTGCATGCCCTCGAAGTAGGGCGGGTTCTTGACGTAGGTGGACTGGTCGTCCCACGCATAGAGCTCACCCTCCGGGACCTCGAGACCATTCCAGTTCTCGTCGCCGTCGAACACCCCGGCGTAGCTGCGCTTGAACATCTCCGAACCGATCTTCTGCAGGATGATGTCGTTGATCTCCGACGACGATGGCCAGATGTCCTTGAGGTAGACGGGCTGCCCGTCGCTCCCGGTGCCCAGCGGCTCGTTCTGCAGATCGATTTCCATGGTTCCGGCAAGGGCATACGCCACCACCAGCGGAGGCGAGGCCAGGAAGTTCATTCGCACCAGCGGATGAATCCGCCCCTCGAAGTTGCGGTTGCCGGAAAGCACGCTCGTGCCCACCAGGTCGGCGCTCTGCACGGCCGCGGCGATTTCCTCGCGCAGCGGGCCAGAGTTGCCAATGCAGGTCGTGCAGCCATAGCCGACGACGTTGAACCCGAGGGTTTCAAGGTCGTCCAGTACCTCGGCGGCCTTCAGGTAGTCGGTGACGACCTTGGACCCGGGCGCCAGAGAGGTCTTGACCCATGGCTTGACCTTGAGCCCCCGCGCCGCGGCATTGCGTGCGAGCAGACCCGCACCCAGCATGACCGCCGGATTGGAGGTGTTGGTGCAGCTGGTGATGGCGGCGATCAGGATCGCGCCGTCTTCCAGATCGAAGGTCTCACTGCCCATGGTGACGCGCGCCAGGCCCTGCGCTGGCTGGTTCCCGACCGCAACGTCGCCGCCCTCGCCCTCGAACGCGGCCTCGGCGGCCGGCTTGGACGCGCGCGCCTCACGCATCGGTGCAAGGTGCTGCAGGTAGGTCGCCTTGGCGGCCTTCAGCGGAATGCGATCCTGCGGCCGCCGGGGACCGGCGAGACTCGGCTCGATGGTGCCGAGGTCCAGCTCCAGCACATCGGAATACAGCGCCGGCTCCTCGCCATCCTCGCGCCACATCCCCTGGGCACGCGCATAGGCTTCGACCAGTGCGACCTGCTGCTCGCTGCGCCCGGACAGCCGCAGGTAGTGCGTGGTCTCGCCATCGATGGGGAAGATCGCACAGGTGCTGCCGAACTCGGGCGACATGTTGCCGAGCGTGGCACGGTCAGCCAGCGGCAGTCCCGCAAGACCGTCGCCGAAGAATTCCACGAACTTGCCCACCACACCGCGCTTGCGCAGCATCTCGGTGACGGTCAGCACCAGGTCCGTGGCGGTCGTGCCTTCCCTGAGCCGCCCGGTGAAGCGCACGCCGATGACCTCGGGGATCAGCATGGTCACAGGCTGGCCGAGCATTGCCGCTTCGGCCTCGATACCACCCACGCCCCAGCCGAGCACGCCCAGGCCGTTGATCATCGTGGTATGCGAATCCGTGCCGACCAGGGTATCGGGGTAGGCCATACGTGCCCCTTCGACCTCGGCATCGAAGACCACGCGGCCGAGGAACTCCAGGTTGACCTGGTGCACGATCCCGGTGTTGGGGGGTACGACGCGGAAATTGTCGAAGGCTTTCTGGCCCCAGCGCAGGAACGCATAGCGCTCCTGGTTGCGGGAGAATTCGATGGCATTGTTGCGCGCCAGCGAATCGGCCGAACCGTAGTTGTCCACCTGCACGGAGTGGTCGATCACGAGCTCGGCGGGAGAGAGGGGGTTGATGCGCTCGGCCTGACCGCCAAGCTTGACCACCGCCTCGCGCATGGCGGCCAGATCCACCACGGCCGGGACGCCGGTGAAGTCCTGCAGGATGACACGGGCCGGGGTGAAGGAGATTTCCTTGCTGGGCTGTGCCTTGGGATCCCAGTTGGCCAGCGCGAGAATGTCCTCGCGGGTGACGTTCACGCCGTCTTCGAGCCTCAGCAGGTTCTCGAGCAGCACCTTCAGCGAGTAGGGCAGGCGCCCGACATGACCCTCGGTGACCGCGTCCAGGCGGAAAATGGTGTAGTCCTCGCCGTTCACGTTGAGCGTGGAACGGGCATTGAAGCTGTCCTTCATGGGGATCCTCTCGTCGGGCTGTGATGAACGGCAGCCCCCGCGGGTGAGCGCCGGCTGCCTGAAATCTGGACAGCCCCTAAGTATATCAACAGGCCGCCTGCCCCTGCAGCGCGGGCGGCGCCTCGGCCCGCGCCATGGCCGCGGTGATGACGCCACCCCCAAGGCAGTACTCACCGTCGTACAGCACCACATACTGCCCGGGCGCCACGCCCCGCTGGGGCTGCCCGAACACCACGTGCGCACGGGTCCCCGTCTCATCGAGGTGGATGCGCACGCCCTGCAGCGGCTGGCGGTGGCGGATACGCGCCTGCAGCAGCCTGCCAGCCTGGGCGGGCGGCGTGCCGGAAATCCAGTGCAGGCTGTCGGCCCACAGCGCCTGGCTGTACAACCGGGGATGATCGCGCCCCTGGACCACCACCAGCGTGTTGTCCCTGGTCCGCTTCGCCGCGACGTACCAGGGGGCCTCGGCAGCACCGGCCCGGCCGCCCAGACCGAGGCCGCCACGCTGACCAATGGTGTAGAACATCAGACCCTGGTGTTCGCCAATCACCTGGCCATGCTCGTCTTCGATCGGGCCGGGACGGGCCGCCAGGTGGGTCCCCAGAAATTCCCTGAACGGCCGCTCGCCGATGAAGCAGATGCCGGTGCTGTCGGGGCGATCCCAGTTGGCCAGCCCGAGTTCCCGCGCCATCGTCCGCACCTCCGCCTTGTGCAGGTCCCCGAGCGGGAACAGCGTGTGCGCCAGCGCCTCGGCGGAGATGGCGTGGAGGAAGTAGGTCTGGTCCTTGTCCGGGTCGGCGGCCAGTGCCAGGCGGGCCCCGTCGGGCGCGTGGCATACGCGCGCATAGTGACCGGTTGCAAGAAACGAGCCGCCCAGGCGGCGGGCGTGGCGCAGGCATTCGCCGAACTTGATCTCGCGGTTGCAGAGCACGTCCGGATTAGGTGTTCGGCCAGCGGCATAGTCGTCGAGGAAGGACTGGAAGACGCGCGCACGGTAGGCGTCGGAGAAATTGACGAGATGAAGAGGGATGCCAAGCTGATCGGCGACCCGCCGGGCGGCTCGGAGGTCCTCGGCTGCAGTGCAGTAGGCCTCGTCATCTTCCCAGTTGGTCATGTGCAGACCCTGAACCTGCCAACCCTGTTCCAGCAGGCGCCAGGCCGCCACCGCACTGTCGACACCGCCTGACAGCGCGACGATCGCCACACCGTCGCCGACCGTGCTCACATCCGCGGGCTGTCAGCCGGCCGCGCTCAGCGCCTGCAGCGGGCTGGTGGTGTCGATCTGCGTCAGGCAATCCAGCGGGTAGCGGATCCCGGCGAGGTAGTCGTCGATGCAGCGCATCACCATGGGGCTGCGCAGGCGCATCGCCTGCGCATGGATCTCATCGCGACTGAGCCAGTGCGCGGCGATGATCCCGGTGTCGAGCTCACGTTCGGCATCGTGGCCACGACACTGGCCCGCGAACGCCACCCGCAGGAAGCTGCGGGACTGGTCGGGCGTCTGCCACAGGTAGATGCCGGTTACCGCCTCAGGCTCGAGCGCCCAGGCGGTCTCCTCCAGCGTTTCCCGGATGACGGCTTCCACCAGCGACTCGCCCGGCTCGAGGTGACCGGCAGGCTGGTTGATCACCGCCTGGCCGGCGACCTGTTCCTCGACCATCAGGAAGCGCCCGGAACGCTCGGTGATGGCGGCGACAGTGACATCGATACCCTGACTCATGGGTGTCTAGTATACCGCGACCGCCGGCGGGCGGCTGCGGCGGGGCTCACACCCTGAGTTCGCGGAGCTCCCGGGCCGGCTCGCAGGCGGACCACAGCTCATCGAAGCGGCCGAGGTACTTGCGTGCCACGGCCGGCTCGAAGGTGTCGGAAAGGCCTTCCCAGCGTGTGGCATCGGCGCGGAACACCACGCCGGTGTCGTCGGCAATCAGATAAGCCTCGCGACGGGCGCCGAGTTCCGCGTCGAGATGTCGGAACTCGATGTAGCTGTTGAGGCGCCGGCCCATCGCCACGAAACGGTGACTCATCTTGATGGCACGCTGGGGATCGCCGATCAGCACCCGGACGCGCGCGAAACCGCGCGAGAGTACGAAGCGTTTGATGGCCTCGAGAAAATCCTCGTGGCCGTAGATCTGCGGCTCGAGATCATGGGTGAAGATGGACAGCATCCTGCCAGCGACCCCGGTGACCTCGACCACTGCGGCCCGAACGTCCTGCTGGCTGGCGAGGATGCGGCGCTGGCTGCGGCGAATGACGTGCTCGGGGCTCACTTCAGCAGTTTCACCATTTCGACGTGGGCGATTCCAGCCTCGAGAAATTCTTCCCCGCGGGGCGTGAAACCCAGCCGACGGTAGAACTCGAGTGCCTGCACCTGCGCATGCAGCACCAGCCGCGCCAGCCCCAGCGCCCGAGCCACTGCAATGATTTCCAGCATGAGCGCATGTCCGACGCCGCGGCCCCGAAAGGCTGCGAGTACTGCAACGCGGCCCACTCTACCGGAGGGGTGCAGCCGCGCAGTGCCAACTGCGTCACGGTTTGTCGTCCAGGCGAGCAGGTGATGGCATACGGCATCGTGCTCGTCCCACTCCTCGTGTTCGTCCACACCCTGTTCATCGATGAACACGCTCCGCCGGACCGCCTCCAGCGCCGCGCGGTCCCGCGACCAGTCGGCCGGACGGATGACGATATCCCGGGGCAGGCCGCTCATGCCCGCACCAGATCCAGCAGCCCCTCGGCATACAGCGCGCACAGCACCGCCAGCGCCGCCTGCCGCGCCGCCTCACGACGCGGCAGCGCCTCGGCGCCCGCCATCCCTTCGGGACCGGCCAGCCCGGTAGCCAAGTGCCCGGCACCAGGCGGCAGGCCCCAGGACTTACCGTTCACGTAGAGTTCCACGCGGCCCCGCTCGGCGCGCAGCCAGGCCAACCGGGTGCCGGCGGCCGCGCGCAGGCGCTGACCACGGGCGAGCCGGCCAGCCAGCGCCGCCACCCCGAGTCCTCGACGACGGGGACTCGGGGCGAGCCAGGGCTTGACCTCGGTGGCCAGGCGCGCGAGCGCGCGGGCCAACGCGAGGCGGCGGTCCGGCAGGCTCTCGAGCAGCCGTTCCAGGCGTCTGACGGCGGGCGCGCCGATTTCGCCCCCGCCGGCCTCGGCGAGCGTCAGGCCGGTATCCCGGTACCTCGGGCGCTCACCGGTCGTGCCCGCCAGCGCATCGAGCTGGACCTCGAGCAGGGTCGCCGCCACCTCGCCGGCATCGGGTGCACGGAACCCGAGCGAGGCCGTGACGCAGAGCGCCTCGTCCTCCAGCGCAATGCCGTGATGTGGGATGCCTGGCGGAAGATAGAGCAGGTCGCCCGGCGACAGGCGCCAGCGGGCCGTCTCCTCTAATCCGGCCAGCAGTGCAAGTGGCACGTCCTCACGCAGCGCCACCGAGTCCGCGGGACGGCCCAGCCGCCACTCCCGCGAGCCCCGCGCCTGGAGGAGGAATACGTCGTACTGATCCACGTGCGGTCCGACCGTGCCGCCCGGTGCCGCGAGGCTGACCATCAGATCCTCGCGCCGCCAGGGCGCGATGAAGTTCACCAGGTCGAACAGCGCACGCGTATCGGGCAGGTGGCTGTCCACGTCCTGGAGCAGCAGGGTCCAGTCGCGGCGCGGAAGGCGGCGCAGGCGCGAGGGCGTGAACGGTCCGTGATCCAGCCGCCAGTGGTCACCGCCGCGATGTCGCACCAGCCGGGACTCCACCTCCGGGGAGAGCGCCAGGCCGGCGAGCGTATCGTCGTCGGGCAGCCGCAGGCTGGTGGGGTCGACGGCGGCGCGCAGCAGCAGGGGGGTACGCTGCCAGTGACGGGCCAGGAAGCGTCGTGCGTCCAGGCCACGGGGCCAGCGCAGCGACGGCATGACGGCCTCAGGCCTCGCGCGCGAGCCGCTTGGCCAGCCCGATGTAGGCGGCCGGCGTCAGCTCCAGCAGGGCGCGCCGCGCCTCGTCCGGAATGTCGAGATCCTCGATGAAGTACTGCAGGGTCTTCTGGTCTATCCGCCGGCCGCGCGTCAGAGCCTTGAGCTTCTCGTAAGGCTCGGGCACGCCATAGCGGCGCATCACCGTCTGCACCGCCTCGCCCAGCACCTCCCAGGCCTCGTCGAGATCGCCGGCAATCCGTTCTCGGTCGCACTCGAGCTTGCCCAGTCCCTTCTGGACCGCACGGAAGGCAATCAGGGTGTGTGCCGTGGCCACGCCGAGGTTTCGCAACACGGTGGAATCTGTGAGATCCCGCTGCCAGCGGGACACCGGGAGTTTCGTGGCGAAATGCTGCAGCAGCGCGTTCGCCACGCCGAGATTGCCTTCGGCGTTTTCGAAATCGATCGGGTTGACCTTGTGGGGCATGGTCGAGGAGCCAACCTCCTTGTCCACGGTCTTCTGGCGGAAGTACCCCAGGGAGATGTAGCTCCACAGATCGCGGCACAGGTCGATCAGCACCGTGTTGAACCGGGACAGGGCATCGCAGTACTCCGCGATCCAGTCGTGAGGTTCGATCTGGGTGGTGTAGAAGTTGTGCTCCAGCCCCAGGCTTTCGACGAACTTCTGGGTGAACTCCGCCCAGGGCACCTCGGGGTAGGCCACCATGTGGGCGTTGAAGTTGCCCACGGCGCCATTGATCTTGCCAAGTGGGGTGACGGCCGCGAGCGCCCGCCGCTGACGCGCCAGGCGGTGCGCGACATTGGCGATTTCCTTGCCCATGGTCGTCGGCGACGCCGACTGGCCATGTGTCCGCGACAGCATGGCAACGTCGGAAAGCTGGTGGGCGATATTGCGCAGGCTGGTCACCAGCTCGTTCATCACCGGAATCAGCACCCGGTCCCGGGCGTGCGCCAGCATCAACGCATAGGCGAGGTTGTTGATGTCCTCGGACGTGCAGGCGAAGTGGATGAACTCGCGCAGCCGGGCCGTATCGCTGCCGTCACCGAGACGCTCGCGCAGGAAATACTCCACGGCCTTCACGTCGTGGTTGGTGCTGGCCTCGATGGCCTTGATCTGGCGGGCATCCTCGACGCCGAACTCGTCGACGATACGGTTGAGCATGTCCTTGATCAGCTGGCCTGGCGCGTCGAGTTCCTCGATGGCCGGCTCGGCGGCCAGATGCTGCAACCAGCGCACTTCCACCAGCGTACGGTAGCGGATCAGCGCATACTCGCTGAAGTAGTTGCGCAACTCGGCGCATTTGTCGGCATAACGGCCATCGACCGGACCGATTGCGGTCAGCGCGCTCAGTTCCATGGTGGGCTCTGCGGCCTCGTGTACACGGCAAAAAAAGAGCGCGTATCATACACGACTGCCCGCACGCCGACCCACCCGGCGGCGGCGGTGGTTTACCCGGTTCCCCCCAAGGAGTTGAAGAGTGGCGGACAAGGCATTTCGCGTCGAACGCGACAGCATGGGCGAGCTCCAGGTGCCAGCCGAGGCCCTGTGGGCGGCGCAGACCCAGCGCGCGGTCCAGAATTTTCCGATCAGCGGCCTGGCGATGCCCCGTGGCTTCATCCGGGCGCTGGGTCTGGTGAAGTGGGCGGCGGCAGGCGCCAACCGCGATCTTGGACTGCTTGATACCGGGCTGGCCGATGCCATCCAGTCGGCTGCAGAGCAGGTCGCCGCGGGCGAGCATGACGCCCATTTCCCGGTGGACGTGTTCCAGACCGGCTCGGGCACCTCCTCGAACATGAACGCCAACGAGGTCATTGCTAACCTCGCGCGCCGCGCGGGCGCCGAGGCCGTACACCCCAACGACCACGTCAACATGGGCCAGAGCTCCAACGACGTGATTCCTACCTGCATACACGTGAGCGCAGCCCTGGGCCTGACCGAAGAGCTCCTGCCGGCCCTGGATCATCTCGCCGGGGTGATCGAGGCGCGCGCCGACGCGCTCGCCGCGGTCGTCAAGACCGGGCGCACACACCTCATGGACGCCATGCCCGTGACCTTTGGACAGGAACTTGGCGGCTGGGCCGCGCAGATCCGCAGTGGGTACCAACGTGTCGCCGGGGTGCTGCCCAGGCTCTCGGCACTGGCGCAGGGGGGTACGGCCGTGGGCACCGGCATCAATGCGCATCCCGAATTTGGTGCCCGCGTGGCAGCGCTGCTGGCCGGGCGCACGGGCATCGCCTTCCGTCCTGCCGACGATGCCTTCGAGGCGCTGAGCAGCCAGGACACCGCAGTGGAACTCTCTGGCCAGCTCAAGACGGTGGCCGTCAGCCTCATGAAGATCGCCAACGATCTCCGCTGGATGAACTCCGGCCCCCTGGCCGGGCTCGGCGAGATCGCGCTGCCCGCGCTGCAGCCCGGCTCCAGCATCATGCCCGGCAAGGTCAACCCGGTGATTCCCGAGGCCGCCGCCATGGTGGCGGCCCAGGTCATCGGCAACGACACGACGGTGACCGTGGCGGGACAGTCCGGCAACTTCCAGCTGAACGTCATGCTCCCGGTAGTCGGCTACAACCTGCTGCAGAGCATCGGCCTGCTGGCCAACGCATCGCGGGCACTGGCCGACTCGGCGATCGGCGGCTTCACCGTGAACGAAGCGCGCCTGGAAGATGCGCTAGCGCGCAACCCGATCCTGGTGACCGCCCTGAACCCGGTCATCGGCTATGAAAAGGGCGCTGCGGTGGCCAAGAAGGCGTATGCCGAGGGGCGCCCCATCCTCGACGTGGCGGAGGCCGAAACCGGGCTGTCGCGAGAGGAACTGGCGGGCCTGCTGGATCCGACGGCGCTGACGGAAGGCGGCATCAAGGGCTGATCTTGGGCGATGTGGTGGCACGCGCAGGACCCGACCGACACGCCGTCCTGGCGAGACTGCGGGATACCCGTCCGCCTGCAGACCCGACGCGCGGCGGACTGACGGGTCTCAGCTCACCGCTCTCGCCCCAGCTTGCCGCCCGGCTGTCGGCCCCGGCCATCCCGGCAGCGGTGCTGCTCCCGCTGCTGGAACGCAGCTGCGGCCGCCTTGACGTCGTGTTCACGGAACGCGCCGCGCATCTTCGTCGCCACGCCGGCCAGATCAGTTTCCCCGGCGGGCGCATCGACCCGCATGATGGTGGCCCGGCCGCAGCGGCCCTGCGCGAAGCCGGGGAGGAGATCGGCCTGGCGCCGCAGTCGGTTCTGCTTGCCGGCTACCTGGACGCGCAGCTGACCCTGACCGGATTCGCGGTCACGCCGGTGGTGGGCGTCATCCCGGAGTCGGCGTACCGACCCCGCCCCGCGCCGGCCGAGGTGGCCTCCGTGTTCACCGCGCCGCTGACGTACTTCCTGGACCCAGGCAACCGCCAGGTCGGACGGCGTGAGGTCCACGGCAGCTGTTTCGAGGTGGTGGAGTATCACTGGGAAGGTCACCGGATCTGGGGCGCCACCGCCGCCATGCTCATCCGCTTCGGAACAATCCTCGAAGGAACAGTAGCTCAGTGAGTGATATCTCGAAATTACTTGACATCATGGAGCAGCTGCGCGACCCCGAACACGGCTGTCCCTGGGACCTGCGCCAGAGCTTCGCGACCATTGCACCCTACACCCTGGAGGAGGCCTACGAGGTCGTCGATGCCATCGAGCGCGGTGCCCTCGACGAGCTCCGGGAGGAACTCGGCGACCTCCTGCTGCAGGTGGTCTTCCACGCCCAGATGGCGCGGGAGGCGGGACTGTTCGAATTCAATGATGTGGTAGATGCCATATCAGACAAGCTGATACGACGACATCCTCATGTATTTTCCGATGAAAAGGCCGAGGACGGACATGCCGTCAACGCGCGCTGGGAAGCCGTCAAGCAGGCCGAGCGAATGGCGCGCGGTGGCTCGGCGGGACTCCTGGCGGATGTCCCGCGCGGGCTGCCAGCGCTGACGCAGGCGCTGAAACTCTCGAGACGCGCGGCCACGGTAGGGTTCGAGTGGCCGGATGTCGCGCAGGTCCGTGCGAAGGTCGACGAGGAGCTGGGAGAAGTCGATGAACTGCTGGCCCTCGGCCAAGGCGGCGAACGCCTCGAGGAGGAACTCGGCGACGCCCTGTTCGCGATGGTGAATCTGTGTCGTCAGGTCGGCGTGGACCCGGAGGCTGCGCTCCGCCGGTGCAATCGCAAGTTCACCCGCCGGTTCGCCCATGTCGAGCAGGCGGTCCAGGCCGAGGGCGGCACACTCACCGGAGCGCCCCTGGAGGCCCTCGAACGACACTGGCAGGCAGCCAAGACCAGGGGGCTCTGAGCATCCCCACCGGGACGCATCCGCATGCGCAGACGCAGAAACACCGACGCCTTTGTCAGGCGGCCAAGGCACCTGGTGGCCTGGGCCCTTGGTGCCATGGCAAGTGTGCTGTTCGCGCCGTTGCTCACCTACGCGCTTGCGCCGGGACCCTGGCGGAGTGCGGCGATCGAGGTGTCGGTCGGGCTGGGCTTCGCCGCGATGGCCCTGCTGTGTCTGCAGTTCGCCACGTCGGGCCGGTTCCTCTGGCTGGCCCGCCCGATCGGACAGCACGCGATGATGCGCCTGCATCGGCTGGTCGGTGTGCTCGCGGGCGTCCTGGTGCTGGCTCACGCCGCCGGAGTGATCCTCAGCAACCCGGGCTACCTGGCGTTTCTGGACCCGAGGGTCAACCTGCCGCGCGCCCTGGCACTGGGCGCCGTCACGCTTGCGCTGTTAGCGATCGTGGTGCTCTCACTGGCGCGCCGGGAGGTCGGCGTGTCCTACGAGATCTGGCGTCTTCTCCACGGGGGGCTCGCAGCGATGATCGTGGTGGTTGGCGCCGCGCACATCTTCATGGTGGGCCACCATGCCGGGCCGCCGTGGCAGCGGGGACTGTGGATCGCGTTCGCAGGGCTCGCCCTCGCACTGCTGGTCTGGAGCAGGGGGGTGCGCCCCTGGCAGCAGCGGCGGCGCCCCTGGCGGGTTGTCGAGGTGCGCCCGGAGCATGTCCGGACCTGCACCCTGGTGCTGATGCCCGAAGGGCATGCCGGCATGCCCTTCGAGACCGGTCAGCATGTCTGGTTGACGGTGGGTGACTCGAGCTTCAGCCTGCAACAGCACCCCTTCACCATCGCCTCCAGCGACGCGCGGCCCGATCGCATCGAACTCACCATCAAGGCACTAGGCGACTTCACGGCCAGCGTACCCTCGATTCCCGTGGGCACGCGCGCATTCCTGGAAGGTCCCTACGGGGCACGCTGGCTGACGGGTTCGGCTGACACGCCCCTGGTCATGATAGGCGGGGGAATCGGCATCACGCCGTTTGCCAGCGCGCTTCGCAGCATGCGTGATCGGGGCATCCACCGGCGATTCGTGCTGTTCCATGGGGCCGCCGACCTCGCCCGCGCGACGTTTAATGCGGAATTGCGCCAGCTGACGATGGATCTGGGGGGGGATCTGGTCACAGTTCTGGAGTCTGCCCCGGACGAGGCCACCCCCGACAAGGACATCGTGGAGGGTCGGATCGACCGCCGGCTGCTGGCAGACAGGCTTGATCCGACGCTGCTCGGTCAGGCGAGATTCGTGCTCTGCGGTCCACCCCAGATGCTGAGGCAGACAAAGACCGCGCTGCATGAGCTCGGGGTCCCCCGCTGGCACATCCACGTCGAAGATATCGCCATGGTCTGACGCCCGTCTGACCCTTCGGTCACATTCAGTCGGGGTTCAGTCCCCGTGCCCCATGCTGTGACGCAGGATCGCGGCAGGTGCTGCGGTCACCGCCAGAGGAGCCTCAGACATGAACCGAACCGGGCGATCTGTCATTTTGCCGTTGACCGCCGCTGCCCTGACACTTGCCATGGGCGCCGCACAGGCGCAGTCGCGCCATCTGCCCTCCGGGGGCGGGGGGGTATACGACTATGCCCCCGTCATCGATGTAACACCGATCGTGCGCACGGTCAGGGTCGAACAGCCCCGCCGCGA